>JAHELT010000150.1 GCA_024644045.1 Chromatiales bacterium
GACCGGTGTCGACAATGTGGCGGCAGAATGTCGCGGCCAGCCCTGGGTGCAGCCGATTGACGAGTTTGATCTGGCACCAGTTCTTCTTCAACCATACATTCGACCAGTAGCCGTCGTCCGACTCGCGGACCACGTTGATGTCGATCCCCGCCTTGGCGGCGTGTTCCTTGTACAGCACGGCCGCGTCCACCGCACCCGCGAAAGCCGCATCCGCCGCGGAAAGGTCCACCTTAAGGGTGTTCAGACCGGACTTCTTCAGGAACGATCTGGCTTTGTCCGGATCGTAGGTATGCTGTTCCAGCTCGGCGTTGAAGAACTTGTTGGCGGGGCTGATCGGATGGTCGTTGGCAACCTTGCCGTAACCGCGCAGGATGGTCTTCACCAGCGCTTCGCGATCCACCGCGTGTTTTAATGCCATACGCACGTTGTTGTCGCTGAACGGTGCGTTGGTCGTGATCATGGGAATGGAGTAATGCTGGGTGCCGGTGACCTGCTCGATGGTCACGTTCTTGTTGCGCTTGAGCAGATGCACCGTCTTCAGATCGCAGCGATCCATCGCGTGGATCTCGCCAGTGGTCAGCGCATTGGTGCGTGCAGCCACATCCTTGATGGCGATCGTTTCGATGGAATCGAAGTGCCCGACGCCGTCTTTCCAGTAGTCGGCGAAACGTTCGAACTTGGCATTCACGCCCGGGTCGTAACTGACGTTGCGGTAGGCGCCCAGTCCGATGCTGCCTGCACCTTCGACCTCACCGCCCGCCGACGGCATGATCGGAATGTGGTAGTCCGACATGATGTAGGGGAAGTCGGCATTGCCTTCCTTGAGCTCGAAAACGACGTGATGCTTGCCGTCGGATTTGATGTCTACGACCGGCTCGAGAATCGACTTGGCCGCCGATTTGGTGTCGCCGCGGTGGTAGTTGTACGACGCGACCACGTCGGCCGCGGTCAGTTCCTTGCCGTTGTGAAAGGTCACGCCGGTCGGCAGCTTGACCGTCCAGGTTTTGGCATCCGGCGACGCGTCGATCATCTCGGCGAGGTCGGGCACGGCGTTGCCCTGCTCGTCCACCTCGGTGAGGTGGTTATGCATGGTCATGATCACGAACTGGTCGTAGGTGTTGTCGGACGTGGCGGGGTCCATGGAATCGACGGTCGAACCGGCGCCTATGCCCATCTTGAAGTGACCGCCTTTCTTCGGTGCCGCCTGGGCTTCGCCGATCAGCAGTGAGGGGGCGACCGCAGCCGCCGCACCCAGCGCGCTCACACGGGCAAGAAAGTCGCGGCGCGTGATTCTGCCCTGAGACAGGAGCGCTTCCAGCTTCTTCAGTTCTGACATTTGTCAATCTCCTCCGTCTAAATCGCTGATATCTAATTAGTTGTTTGGTCGATCGGAACCGCAGCGGGCTCTTGAGACCTATAATGCGTCAATCAAACAGGCCAGACAAGGCGGGCGCCGGCGGCGCCTGTCGCGTATACCATAGTGCATGTCGCTTTACCGAAGCTAGCGACGTTGCCGTCTGGCGCCGGGATCCGCCCGGGGTGTGGGCGGGCGCCCCGCGGCGCGACTCGGTTACAATTACCTTAGAACATCCGAACACCGCATGGAGGAGCACACCGCATGCACCGCAGTCGACTAGGCGGTTTCATCATTGATTGCGAGACCGACGATCTGGACGCCGCGACCCGGTTCTGGAGTCAGGCGCTGGGCTACGCGCCGGGAAAGGCCTCGCCCGAGGACGCGGGGCGTTATCAGCCGCTGCAGGCGCCGCCCCCCGAGCTGCAGGTCGAGCTGCAGCGCGTATCGCATCCCAGCCGCGTGCACCTCGACATCGAGGCGGACGACATCGAAGCCGAGGTCGCCCGCCTGGAAAAGCTTGGTGCAACGCGCGTCGCGACCGTGCGCGACTGGTGCGTGATGGAGGCGCCGAGCGGGCACAGCTTCTGCGTCGTCAAGCCACAGCGCGACGGTTTCGAAAAATCGGCCAACCGGTGGGAGTAGCCTTGAACGAATCGACGCTGAACGGCGTAGTGGCGCCGGTTCTGACCCCTTTTGACGAGCATGGGCAACCGGATGCGGGGCGCTTCGTTGCGCACGCGCAGCGCCTGCTGGACGACGGCTGCACCGGCCTCGCGCCTTTCGGGACGACGGGCGAGGCGACATCGCTCGGGATGGAAGAGCGGCGCGAGCTTCTGGACGCCCTGGTCGAGGGAGGCGTGGCGCCTGCGCGGCTGCTGCCCGGCGCGGGCAGCTGCTCGCTCACCGACTGCGTGCTTCTGACCCGCCAGGCGGCGCAGCACGGCTGCGCCGGCGTGCTGCTGCTGCCGCCGTTTTACTACAAGGGCGTCAGTGACGAGGGTATTTTCCGCTTCGTCGCCGAGGTGGTCGAACGCGTGGGCGATGCGCGGCTGCGGATTTACCTGTACCACATTCCGCCGCAGGCGGTGATCGGCTATTCCATCGAACTCATCGGCCGTCTGCGCGACGCTTACCCCGACACAGTGGTAGGGCTCAAGGACAGCTCGGGCGACTGGCAGAACACGGCGGCAGTGATCGAGGCGTTTCCCGGCTTCACGACGTTCAGCGGCTCGGAAGTTTCGTTGCTGGCGAATCTGCGGGCGGGCGGCGCCGGCTGCATCACGGCCACCGCAAACGTGAATGCTGCGTCGCTGCGCGCCCTGTTCGACGGCTGGCGCAGCGATGCGGCGGACGGGATGCAGGCCGCGATTACCGCGCGCCGCGAGCTGATTCAAAGCAAACCGATGATTCCGATGCTGAAGCACATCGTCGCGCAACGCACGGGAGACCCGGGATGGTTGCGGGTGCGCCCGCCGCTGGTCGAGCTGGCGGCTGCGGATGCGCAAACCGTGCTCACTTCCCTGGCCGCCTGAGGACGGCGGCGCACCGGAAACCGGAATCCTGAAGATGCGAAACATTCAAATTGACGGCGAGCGGCTGTGGGCCAGCCTGATGGAGATGGCCGCGATCGGGGCTACCGAGAAAGGCGGCGTGTGCCGCCTGGCGCTGACTGATCTCGATAAGCAGTCGCGCGATCTGTTCAAGCGCTGGTGCGAAGAGGCCGGGTGCGCGGTGACGGTCGACGAGATGGGTAACATGTTTGCGCGCCGCCCCGGAAAGGAGGACGGGCCGCCCGTCATGTCCGGCAGCCATCTCGACAGTCAGCCCACCGGTGGTAAGTTCGACGGCGCTTACGGCGTGCTGGCGGCACTGGAGGTCATCCGCACGTTGAACGATCATGAAGTGCAGACGCAGGCACCGGTCGAAGTGGTCGTATGGACCAACGAGGAAGGCTCGCGCTTTTCGCCGGCAATGATGGGCTCGGGCGTGTTCGCGGGCGAGTTCGAGGCCGACGAGATCCGGGCCAGCGTCGATCATGACGGCCTGACCTTCGGCGAGGAACTGCAACGCATCGGCTACGCCGGAGAGCAGCGTGCGGGCGATCATCCGGCCGGCGCCTACTTCGAAGCGCATATCGAGCAGGGTCCGATCCTGGAGAGCGAAGAGACCACGATCGGCGTGGTGACGGGCGGCCAGGGTATTCGCTGGTACGACATCGAGTTCACCGGTCAGGAAGCACATGCCGGACCTACCCCCATGCCGCGGCGGCGCGATGCTTTTGTCGCCGCCGCGCGGATCGTGCAGGAGGTGAACGCCATCGGCCACCGCTTCGCACCGCGGGCCTGCGCCACGGTCGGCACCGGGGAGGTGTTTCCGAATTCGCGCAACGTGATCCCGGGGCGTGTCTTGCTGACTGTGGACATGCGCCATCCGGAAGAGGACACCCTCGAGCAGATGGAGTCTGCCTTGCGCAGTGCCTGCGACGCGCTGGCGGCGGAAAGCGGCGTGGAGATCGCGTTTTCGCGGCTGTGGGCGCTGCCGCCGCAGCCATTCGACACGCAGTGTGTCGATGCGGTGCGCGAAGGCGCCCGGATCGAGGGTTACAGCCACCGCGATATCGTGTCCGGCGCCGGTCACGATGCGCTGTTCATGGCCCGGCTGGCGCCGACCGGCATGATCTTCATTCCCTGCGAGGGCGGCATCAGCCATAACGAAATCGAGAACGCGAGCAAAAGCGACTGCTCCGCCGGCTGCAACGTGCTGCTGCATGCAATCATGCAGACGGCCGGCGGCAGTGCATGACGCGCGTGTGACGTTGTGCGATGCGGAAGAGTGATCGGGAAGCCGCCCGCAGGGCATTCCTAGCGGACTCAGGCTGGGCGGATACCGGCGTCGAGCCGTTGCTGCCGGACGCCTCGTTTCGCCGCTACTACAGGGTGCGCGATGCTACGCGTGCGGCACTCCTGATGGACGCGCCCCCGGGACGGGAAAACGTGCTGCCGTTCGTGCAGGTGGCGCAGCATCTGGCCGGCCTGGGACTGCACCCGCCGCGGGTTTTTGCTCACGATGTGCTGGCGGGCTTCGTGCTGCTCGAGGATTTCGGCGACGACACCTTCACGCGCCTTCTGACCCGCGGTGAGAACGAGCGCGCTCTGTACGCGCTGGCAGTCGACGTGCTCATTACGCTGCACACGCATCCGCAGGCCGCGAGCATCGACGTTCCACCGTACGATACGGCCCGGCTGCTGCAGGAGGCGGTGCTGCTGGTCGACTGGTACTACCCGGCGGTGCGCGGCGAGCCGGCGTGCGATGTGATCCGGCGCGCATACGTGGACGCCTGGCGTGAGGTGCTCGAATCGTTACCGGCAATCCCCTCGACGCTGGTGCTGCGTGATTATCACGTCGACAACCTGATGCGCGTGAGCGCTGACGGTGGCGCTGCACGCTGCGGACTGCTCGATTTCCAGGATGCCGTGATCGGCTCGCCCGCCTACGATGTGATGTCGCTGCTGGAAGACGCCCGGCGCGACGTTCCCGAGGCGCTCGCCCGGGAAATGCTGCAACGCTATCACCGTGCGGCGCATACAACAGACCTGAACGCCTTCGAAACGCACTACGGTGCACTGGCGGCGCAGCGTCATTGCAAGGTGGCGGGTATTTTCGTGCGCCTGTGCCGACGCGATCGAAAGTGCGAGTATCTCACGCATGTCCCGCGCGTCATCGCGCTGCTGCAACGTCATTTGGGCGAGCCGGCTTTACGCCCCTTGCAGCACTGGCTGGACGAGCACTTACCGATGCGCCACGACGCGGGAATCGCCGTGCGTTGAGCGCGCTGATTCGCTTCACCGTGTATCTCCCGCGGCCGCTTTCAACTTCGCGTGCCAGACAGACCCGTTCGACCTGGCGCTCCGCGCGTCACCCCCTCATCCCAACCCTTCTCCCCAGGGAGAAGGGCCGTTTTTTTCCCCCTCTCCCACGGGGAGAGGGACCGGGGGTAAGGGGAGGAGATCAGGGTGCCGGCAGCGTTGCAACGCATGCCTGCCCCGACATGAACGCGCCGTGCACGGTTGCGTAGTGCGCCGGATAGGTCGCTTCGCCGGCGAAGTACAAACGGTCGGCCAGCGGCTCGGCCAGCACATCGCGGGCGGCGCGCTCGCCCGGCAGCGCATAGGAGTACGCGCCTAACGCGTATGGATCCTGTGCCCACTGCGTGACTATGCCATTGCCGACCCGTTTTGCCGATGCGCTGCCGTAGACGTCGGCCAGCCTGCTGCGCAGCAGGTCGCTGGCCCCGGCATCACCCAGGCGTACGATTTCTTGCGCCGCTTCGGCGCCGAAGTAACCCATGACGCACGGTCGTCCGAACGGCTGTATCTGCAGGTGACAGGCGTCCTCGCTGCTCACCGACGAGTAGGCGTTGACGTTTTCGCCATCGATCAGTGCGCCACTCAGGGGAACGAACACTTTTTCGTTCACGCCCTGCGGCAACTGTGCGATGGCTGTCTGCTTGGCCGCTGGGAGTGCGGGGGTGAAGGCGATTGCTCCGGAGGCGAGCACATTCGTGGGCACGGTAACCAGGACGTGTTTGCAGCGCAGTGTCCCCGTCGTCGACGTGACCCTTACTCCCGCCCGCGACCAGTCGATTTCCGTCACCGGCGTGGCGGTATGCACCGGCAGGCCACGCGCCAGGTGAGCCACCAGCGCGCCCAGGCCTTCCCGAATCGGCAGGTCGATGTCGGTGTTGCTGTCGGCGGCGAGATCTGCGCTGGATGCCCGAGCCGGCGTAGCGCCCGAGATGAAAGTCATGACGGCGTGAAGGAGCGGGCGCCAGCGCGAGCGGGGCAGCAGAGCCGCCACCGGTTGATCCGGCCGGTCGAGGTCGATGCGCCCGAGCTTTCCGAAGAATGCCTTGGAAGCGTGGGCGAGCTGCCGGATGCCGGTATCGTCCAACAGGGGGGCGGCGTTGCTGCTCGCGGTCCAGTCTTCGGGGGTTTCGGGCACGTGAAAGCCGGCGGTCCGCGCAACCGTGACCAGCGGATTGATATCGCCCGAGTGCAGAAACTGCCCGCCGTGGTCGATCGGGAACCCGAGGCTCGTTGATTCGGTCCACGCGCGTCCGCCGACGCGGTCCCGGGCCTCGAGAATCACGAACCGGCGGGCCGCTTTCTGCAGCGCCAGTCCCGCGCCTATGCCCGCGGCACCGGCACCGACGACCACGGTATCCAGTTCCATCTCAACGCTCCGCCTTGGTAAATTCGGACGGACATTGTATAATCATTCAACTTTTTGAACAAACATTCAATCAGGTCAATGCCATGAAAGCCCACCGCCATACCCCCGACGCCCCGCGGGTCGAGCCGAACGCGCATCGGCGGCGGCAACTCATCGACGCCGCCTTGCACGTGATCGCCGAGCACGGCCTGTCGAAAACCACCGTCGCGCGCGTCGCCCAGGCGGCGAACCTGTCTGCGGGCATCGTCAGCTTCTACTTCCGCGGCAAGGACGAGCTGCTGCTGGCAGCCCTGGAACACCTGGACAACGAGTTCAGCGTCGCGCTGCAGAAGGCGCTCGAGCGTGCCGAAGGCAACGCGCCGGCCGCCTTGCTGGCATTGATCGACGTGTATTTCGACGCCGAGCTGGCCGACGCGCGCCGGGTTGCGGTGTGGTTTGCCTTCTGGGGCGAGTCGCGTGCGCGGGAGGAGTACCTGCGCATCTGCGGCGCGGCCGATCGCGCTTTCGACGAGACGGTGCGTTCACTGGTGGGTGCGTTGCCGGGCATAGATCCGGGGGTGGTCGCCGCCTACACGACCGCGCTGGTAGGCATGCTGGATTCGTTGTGGCAGAACATCCTCTGGCAGGGCGATGCGTTCGATCGCCCGCAGGCGAGAGCGCTGTGCCGCGACTTCCTGCACAGCATTGCGCCGAACGCCTTTACCGGCGGCGGGTCGCCGGCCGTATCCGAACCGGCCGCTGAACTGCCGACGCTGCCGCCCTGGACTTACCGCAACCGCGCGTTCTTCGAGCTGGAGGAGCAGCACATCTTCAAGCGCCACTGGCTGCTGGTCGGGCACCTGTGCGAGATGCCGGCGCCCGGCGACTATCTGACGTTCGACGTCGCGGGCGAGCGGGCCCTGGTGTTGCGCGGCGAGGACGGCGAGGTGCGTGCCTTCCACAACGTGTGCCGGCATCGCGGTTCCTGCCTGGTCAGCGAGAAGCGGGGGCACTGCGACCGTCTGCTCGTGTGTCCGTTTCACGGCTGGGCATACGGCCTGGACGGCGCGCTGCGCGGCGTGCCGGCCAGGAAGTCGTTTCCCGGCCTGGACACCTCACGCGTGGGGCTGGTGCCGCTCGACTGCGAAATCTGGCAAGGATTCGTGTTCATCCGTTTCGGCGGCGACGGGCCGGGCGTTGCGGAGCTCACTGCACCCATTGCCGGGGAAGTCGCGCACTACCGTCTCCCGGAGCTGCAGCCGCTGGCCTGGCGGCACTGGAACGTCAAGCCGGTCAACTGGAAGCTGATCCACGACGTGGACAACGAGGGGTATCACGTGCCGATCGGTCATCCGGCCCTGCAGACGCTCTATGGCCAGGACTACCGCGATACGCGCGCCGGCGATCTGGTGACCGCCTCCTACGGCACGGTTGAGCACGGATCGTCTCACTGGAGCGTAGGACGCTACCAGGATCTCCTGCCCGAGTTCCCGCACCTGCCGGCCGATCGCCAGCGCGTCTGGGCTTACTACGGTCTGTTCCCCAATGTGGTGATCGCACTTTACCCGGACATGGTCGAGTACTATCAGACGATTCCATTGACCGTCGACAGCACCGTGTTGCACGGCAGGAGCTACGGCTTGCCCGATACCCGGCGTGAGGTGGGCGTGGTTCGTTACTTGAATGCGCGCATCAACGGTGCGGTCGGGGAGGAGGACGAGGCCTACTTCACCTGGCTGGGTGATGCGATGCGCTCGAGCGTGTTTCCGCGCGACCGTCTGTCGACTATGGAATCCGGCGTGGCCGAGTTCCATCAGATGATCAGGCAGGCGCTCCCGGTCGCGTGCCGGGAACCCGAGCCGGGTGAAGCACAGATACGCGCGTTCATGGGCTGATCCGCCGGCGCCGCGCCCGCGCGTTGCTCAATAGCCGGTCTTGAGGTTTTCCGTCGCGGCCATCTGCATGTCCCGTTCGCGCTGGCGCTGCTGGCGGAACAGCAGCCAGCCGGCGATGCACACGCCGATGGCGACGACCACGATGATGATCGTCGCGAGCGCATTGATGTCCGGGCGCAGGCCGAGCCTGACCCGCGAGTAGATAAGCATGGGCAGGGTGTTGGCGCCGGGCCCCGAGACAAAGCTCGCGATGACCAGATCGTCCAGCGACAGTGTGAACGCCAGCAGCCAGCCCGCGAGCATGCCGGGCGCGAGCAGCGGCAAGGTGATATCCGTCAGCACCCGGAACGGTTTGCTGCCGAGATCCATCGCGGCCTCTTCCAGATCCTGCGCCATTCCGGTCAGGCGCGACTGAATGATCACCGTCACGTAAGCCATCGAGAAAGTAATGTGCGCGATGGTTATCGTGGTGATGCCGCGCTCGCCCGGCCAGCCGATCAGATCGCCCAGCGTGATGAACAGCAGCAGCAGCGACAGGCCGGTGATCACTTCCGGCATAACCAGTGGTGCAGAGATCATGCCCGTAAACAGCGTGCGGCCGCGGAACCGGCCGAAGCGGGCGAGCGCAATGCCGGCGAGCACGCCGAGCAGGGTGGCGAAGGTCGCATTCATCAACGCGATCTTCAGGCTCAGCGTCAGCGCCGCCCACACTTCTTCGCTCTCGAACAGCACCGTGTACCAGCGGGTCGACCAGCCGCCCCAGACCGGCACGATCTTCGAGTAGTTGAACGAGTAGACGATCAGCAGAACCATCGGCACGTACAGGAACGCCATGCCGAAGCAGAGCACCGAGAACTGAAACGTGGTCCTTTTGCCCACTCAGCCCTCCGTTTCCCCGGACTGTATGTGCTGATAGATCATCATCGGGATGACCAGGACCAGCAGCAGCACGATGGCTACGGCTGCCGCCACCGGCCAGTCGTGGTTGGCGTTGAACTCGTTGTAGAGCACGCGCCCGATCATCAGCACGTTGCCGCCGCCCAGCAGGTCGGGGATCACGAACTCCCCGGTGGCCGGAATGAAAACCAGCAGTGAGCCCGCCACGATGCCCGGCATGGTCATGGGCACCGTCACCGTACGGAAGGTCGTGAAGGGTCGTGCACCCAGGTCGGCCGCTGCCTCGTGCAGCGTTATGTCGAGCTTCTCCATGTTCGCGTACAGCGGCAGGATCATGAACGGCACGTAGGTATAGACGATGCCGACATACACGGCGAACTCCGCGTACAGCATCCGGATCGGCTCATCGATGATCCCCAGCCAGATCAGAAAGCTGTTGATAGTGCCCTGATCCGCCAGCAGGCCCATCCAGGCATACACGCGCAGCAGAAACGACGTCCAGAACGGCAGGATGATCATCAGCAGCAGGATGTTCTTGGCGGTCGGGCTGGAGCGCACGATGGCGTAGGCGATCGGGTAGCCGATCAGCAGGCAGAGTAGGGTCGAGATGGTCGAGATCTTGAGCGAGTTCAGATAGCTGTCGATGTAGAGCTGGTCTTCCCACAGGTAAGCGTAGTTGTCGAGGACCAGCTTCAGGTTGATGATGCCCTCCTCGGTGAGGTCGACCAGCGGCGAAAACGGCGGGCTGGCGATGATCGACTCGGCGACGCTGATCTTCAATACAATGAAGAAAGGCGCGAGAAAAAAAATCAGCAGCCAGAAGTAGGGGACGCCGACGACCAGTGTTTTCCAGGCATTCTGTAGTCGCTGCAGCAGCTGATCGGCAGCCGTGCGCCAGTCACCCTCGCGCAGCGAAGCGACCAGCTCGACGGCGCGGCCGTTCATTTGGTGAGCACCACGGCGCTGGACGCGGCCCAGCTCAGATGCACCTCGTCGTCCCAGTCGACCTCGTGCTCGCCGCGGGCCGGCCGGCGCTGGTTGGGATGGGTGACCGCCACGATCCGCGTGTTTGAGAGCTGCACCCGGTAGGTCGAAAAATTACCCAGGTAGCCGACGTCGCGCACCACCCCTTTCAGCTGGTTGGGTCCGAAGGGCGGCGCCGTCTTGGAGATCTCCACCTTCTCGGGGCGCACGGCGACCCAGACTTTGGTGCCTTCCTTGATCGACATGCCGTGATCGATATAGAAATCGGCCTCGTACTCCTCGGCGCGAACGCGCACGTGGTCGGCGCCGTTCTCGGTGATGCGTCCTTCGAACATGTTGGTGGAGCCGATGAAATCGGCCACGAACCGGGTTTCCGGAAACTCGTAAATCTCCGTCGGCGTTCCAATCTGCACGAAGCGACCGACATCCATTACCGCGATGCGTGTCGACAGCGTCATCGCCTCTTCCTGATCGTGGGTCACCACCACGAACGTGATGCCCAGCCGATCCTGGATGTTCATCAGCTCGTACTGAGTCTGCTCGCGCAGCCGCTTGTCCAGTGCGCCCAGCGGCTCGTCGAGCAGCAGCACTTTCGGCCGTTTGACCAGTGCGCGCGCCAGTGCGACGCGCTGCCGCTGCCCGCCGGAGAGCTGATGCGGTTTGCGTTTGGCGAATGGGGTCAGCTCTACCATGCTCAACATGTCGTTGACCTGCGCGGCGATTTCCGCCTTCGCGATCCCGTCCCGTTCCAGGCCGTAGGCCACGTTGCGCTCCACCGTCATGTGCGGAAACAGGGCGTAGGACTGGAACATCATGTTCACCGGCCGTTCGTAAGGCGGCACGCTGGTCATGTCGGCGCCGTCGATCGAAATGGTGCCGATGGTCGGTGTCTCGAAACCGGCCAGGATGCGCAGCAACGTCGTCTTTCCGCAGCCCGATCCGCCCAGCAGGCAGAACAGCTCGCCGCGGTAGATGTCCAGATCGACGTTGTCCACCGCCGTGAAGGGGCCAAACTTCTTCGTGATCGCCTGTACACGGATGAACGGCGTGGCGTTGGGATCAAGCCACGGCCGGTCGCTGTAGTCGGGTTGCTGTGCCATTGTCTTGCTCGCCGCGCGGCAACGTGTGGGCTCGGCGATGGGCGGCACCGTGAAAAGCGGTGCCGCCCCGTACTCGCTTATTTACCGGATTTAAACTTGGTCCACGCGCGTGTGCGAACGCGCTCGATCTTCGGCGGTACCACAGAGAGCGGGTACATGTCTGCAACCAGCTCTGGCGGCGGGAAGGCAGCGGGGCTGCTCGTGACGGCCTCGTCGATCATCTCGACGGCATCTTTGTTTGCCGTCGCGTACCAGGTGAAGTTGCTGTCGGCCGCCGCCACTTCCGGGCGCATCATGTAGTTGAGAAACAGGTGAGCATTCTCGACGTTCTTGGCATCTTTCGGGATCACCCAGCCGTCCACCCAGATGTTGGCCTTGCCTTTGCCGCGCGGCGAGAAGAAATCGAGCTTGATGTCGCTGCCGGCTTCCTCGGCGCCCGACACGGCAAGCAGCCCGTCCGGTCCCCAGGTCACCGCGACGCAGAACTCTTTCTCGGGCATGCGCTGGTAGGCGTAGTTGTCGAACGTCTTGATGTAGGGGCGGACCTTCGACAGCATCTGTTCGGCTTTCTCGTAGTCGGCCCGGTTGGTCGAGCTCGGGTTGAGGCCGAGATACGCGAGCGCCATCGGGATGATATCGGTTGGCGAGTCGAGGAACGACACGCCGCACTTGGACAGCTTTTCCATGTGCTCGGGCTTGAAGATCATGTCCATGGAGCCGATCGGCACATCCGGCGCAACACTCTTCACCAGCTCCGCGTTGTAGGTGACGCCGTGGGTACCCCACATATAGGGCACGATGTGCTTGTTGCCCGGGTCCCACTTGTCCAGTTGCGCCATGATCTCGGGCCGAATGTACTCG
>JAHELT010000151.1 GCA_024644045.1 Chromatiales bacterium
GCACTCAGTGCGCCTTGCCCTGAGAAAAAACGGCCGCCGGCGATCGGCATTCGCATAGCGTTAGCAGGCCCTAGTCGCCCCCCAGTATTGATAACACGCTCGCCGGGGCTCCGGTGACGATCCCGCAACACGTCTCCCCTTTCGCGCAAGCTCGCCCGGCATCAGGTTATCGGGCGCAAAGCGCCCAGGCCGCCGAGCCAGCCACGCAGGCCCTCAACGCCTCCCCATCAGAGCGTCAGTGGCGTCGGCCAGGGCAGGCGGACGCTGCCCTGGATCAGGGCGCCCCTGGCGCTGAGCCACGTGCGGGCCTTGCAAACCAGGGCCTGCGCGGCCGCATTGTCACGCGATCCCCGCCCGCGGTGCCGCAAGAGGCGCGTGCGGTGAGCTGAACCGCTGGGCGCGCGCACCGTGATCCCCTGTGGGTTGTAAGGGAAACCGACTCCGTTGCAGGGCTCGGGTGTTCGCGTTTGGTAACGCCTGGCGAGCGTTCGTCGCTGAGCGCGGACAGGCGTGTCAAAAAGGCCGACCGGCGGCGCCACGGGCGGTTGGCACCGACCTTGCGATGCCCGCGCAAAGGGGTGCACAGAGACAACTTATGATTTATCCGACCGGGGCGATGCGTGTCGCAGACGACATCCGGCTCACCGTGAGCGGTGAGGCCTGGGACCACTTGTCCAGAACGCTGGATGCCAGGCGGGACGTCCTGGTGTTCGTGTGGGGGACCACCGGCCTGCGCGATGACGCCGCCTGGTCGGTCAGCGTCTACCCGCTCGATGACCTGCCGATGGCCGCCAACCGGCGCACCGTGGAGACGGAGCTCGGGAAGCTCGCCGTCGCCGTGCCGCAGCGTCAGCATATAGAGAAGCTCGACGGGCGCAGGCTCTCGATTCAGGCGAGCACGCTGGTGGTGGTATGAGGCCGGTGCAGCAAGCGCTCCCGTGGCGTCTTCACGCCGGACTACGCCGGCACAGGAAGCTGGGGGCACGGCTCACTCAGGGCCGTTTTCCGCAGGGGAGTAGCGGAAAAGGGTTCCTGGTTTGCGGATCCAGGCGCACCCTTCGTCGCAGAAACGCTACCACTGGTCGGAACTCCCCCGCCGGGGCGTTGCAGTTTCGCTCGGGCTGGCCGAAGGTAGATTTCAAGCGTGGGGGTATGCGTGCATGAACGAAGCAACGATCAAAACGGAGATCATCAATCAGTGGCTGGATCTGCCCGAGTACCTGCGGCAGACTGACAAGGATGCGGCGGGCTTCGTGCTCCGCCTGATGGTAAGTAACCCCGACCTGACCAAGATTGCCTCGCCGCAGCCCTTCAAGGTGATCAAGGGGTGGCTGTGTGAATACCTGCCGGAGTCGCGACAGCCGCGTTACCAGTAGAAGCGATATCCTCCAGCCGGCTTGTCACCGGGTTCCTCATCCGACTCGCGAATGTACACGGCCGGTTTTCTGGAAGGCGAATGCGCAAAACTGCGATTGCGAACGAAGTTGAGTAGCGCCGCTTCCGCGACTTCCCTGTTCGGATACGGTCCGCGGTCCTCCCCCTCCCGCGTGGAGAAAAACCACTCACCGCCCACGCTGAAGAAGCGTCCCGAACGAAACGGTATATGGCCTCGTTCGCCGCGTCGGTTCTTGTCCATGAGACGATGCTCCGGAGCAAACAAGCCCGAGCGTAGCACGCTGTCAATCTTTTTTTTCGTCTACCTGGTCACGTCTTCAGCATTTGCACAGACAGCGCGACTGGAGGTCATCGAGCTGCAGAACCGCCCGGCGGCTGAGCTGATACCCATCGTCACTCCGCTGCTCAGCGAGCAAACGGGGCTGTCGGCCGACGGCTACCGTCTGATCGTGAAAGGCTCGCCGGGCGCGATCGCACAACTCAAATCGATCGTCGCCTCCCTGGACCAGCGACTGCGCAACCTGATGATCGACGTGCGCACGGTACGCCGTACCGTGCAGGACAACAGCCGTACGTCGGCCGAGATCGCGGTCGGCAGCGAAACGTCCGTCCGCATCGATGCCACGCGTACCTCGACGCGCGCCCGCGATACGAACGCCTTCCAGGTGCGCACCGTCGAAGGGCGGCCGGCGTTCATCCAGGTGGGCGAGCAGCGGCCCGGCCAGAGCGAGGTGATCCGCATCGCGGGCGGGCGTATCGTGACCGCCGGCGGAAGTGCCGAGCGCAACGCGCGCAGCGGCGTGTACGTCACGGCCCGGGTTCGCGGGGAACAGGTGTTTCTGGACATCGCGCCGCGACTCCAGTCGTTCAACGCCGACGGCAATCGCCAGTCGCTGTCGGCAGTGACTACCCTGACCACCCGGCTGGGACGCTGGATGGACATCGCGGCGGTGGATACCGCGAGCTCGGGCGACGCGCGCGGCGCGAGCGGACGCCAGATACGCTCCGGCACCGAGGGCTACGTCACCCAGGTGAAAGTGACCCTGCTCGATTGAGCGGCGGTTCGTTTAACCGCTTCGCCGCCCCGGGTGCGCTCCGGGTGGCGAGCCGCGCGGGGTACCGTCAGAGACGGGTAAACGGTCCGTGTTTCCTGCTATGCTGCGCGCCGCCTTAACGTCGGGAGGCTGTGGTGGTTGCTGGTGTGGTGTTCACGGTCTCGGCGCCCTCCGGGGCCGGAAAGACCAGTCTGGTCAGAGCGTTGCTGAGCGAGGACGCCGGCGTGGAGCTGTCGGTATCGCACACCACGCGGGCGCGCCGACAGGGCGAGGTCGACGGACGCGACTACCATTTCGTGGACGAGGCGCAGTTCCGGCGCATGATCGACGCGGGCGACTTCATCGAGCACGCTGCGGTGTTCGGCCATCTCTACGGCACCTCGCACGGGGCGGTGCACCAGAAGCTGGAGGCCGGCCGCGACGTGATACTGGAGATCGACTGGCAGGGCGCGCGCCAGGTCAAGCGCGCGTTCCCCGAGGCGGTGGCGGTGTTCATCCTGCCGCCCTCGCGCGAAGCGCTCGAGCAGCGCCTGCTGGAGCGCGGCCAGGATTCTGCGGAAACCGTGAACGCGCGCATGGCCGGCGCGATTCGCGAGATCGAGCACTACGTCGAAAGCGACTACCTGATCGTCAACCAGGAATTCGACGCGGCATTGCGGGAGTTGCGCGCGGTTGTCGTGGCGCAGCGGGTCTGTTTTGCGCGGCAGAGCCGACGCCACGCAGGCCTGATCCGGAACCTGCTTCGCACCGGCTGAGGGCGGCGGCCTCTGGCATCGATGCAGCGTATTCTATACACTGATTCGCTCAGTATTTAAGAGGATTTCAGAGCCGATGGCACGAGTGACTGTAGAGGATTGTCTCGACAACGTTGAAAACCGTTTTGAGCTGGTGCTCGCCGCCGCGAAACGGGCGCGACAGATCTACATGGGCGCGGCCCCCATGGTGGAACCGGAAAACGACAAACCGACCGTGCTGGCGCTACGCGAGATCGCGGAAGGCAAGGTCACCTCTGCGATCCTCGAAGAAGTGCCGGAGCTGATAATCGAAGACGTCGAGGACCAACTCGAAGCGGGCGATACGCTGTAGACGCCGGCGCCGGCTGACGGCGCCAACTGCACGCCGCTCGCCCAGTATTCTATGGACGAGCAACTCACAATGGCGGATACCGCCGAATCCGCACCCCCCGCGCTCAGCGACTCGTTGATCGACGAGCTGTGCGAGGACCTGCGCCAGCGCCTCGACCCTGCCGCGATCGAGGATGTGCACCGCGCCTACCTGCTGGCCGAACAAGCCCACCAGGGACAGTCGCGGCTGAGCGGCGAACCCTACATTCACCACCCGCTTGCCGTGGCGCGCACCGTGGCCGAGCTGAACATGGACCGCGACAGTATCATCGCGGCGATCCTGCACGACGTGATCGAAGACACGTCACTGACCAAGGAAGACCTTGCGGCGCAGTTCGGCGATGAGGTGGCGCACCTCGTCGACGGGCTCAGCAAGCTGACCACGCTCAAGTTCAAATCGCGCCAGGAGGCGCAGGCCGCCAACTTCCGCAAGATGTTCCTCGCCATGGTGGGCGATATCCGCGTGGTGCTCATCAAACTCGCCGACCGGTTGCACAACATGGGCACCATGGATGCGCTGCTGCCCGAGAAGCGCCGGCGGATCGCTCGCGAGACGCTGGAGATCTACGCGCCGATCGCCAACCGCCTGGGCATTCACACGCTGAAGCAGAAGCTCGAGGACCTCGGCTTTCGCGAGCTCTACCCGATGCGCTACCGGGTGCTCGAGGAAGCGGTCAACAAGATCCGCGGCAACCGCAAAGAGCTGCTGCAGAAGGTGGCGCGCCTGATCGAGACCCGGCTCGCCGACGAGGGCTTTCAGAACGCCTCGGTGAATGCCCGCGAAAAACCCCTGTACAGCATCTTTCAGAAAATGCGCGGCAAGCACCTGTCGTTTCATGAGGTCCTGGACAAGTTCGCGATTCGCATCATCGTCGATTCGTTCGACGACTGCTACCGCACGCTCGGCGTGCTGCACAGCCTGTTCAAGCCGGTTCCCGGACGGTTCAAAGACTACATTGCCATTCCGAAAGCGAACGGCTACCAGTCGCTGCACACCAGCCTGATCGGCCTCGACGGCGTGCTGGTGGAAGTGCAGATCCGAACCAACGAGATGGACCGCTTCGCCGAGTCCGGCGTCGCCGCACATTGGCTGTACAAGAGCGGCGCCGACGCTGACTCGGCTCAGCTGCGCGCCCGGGAATGGCTGCGCAGCCTGCTGGAGATGCAGCAGACGACCGGCAGCTCGGTCGAGTTTCTGGAAAACGTCAAGGTCGACCTGTTTCCCGACGAAATCTACATCTTCTCGCCACGGGGCGACATCTATCAGCTGCCCATCAGTGCGACCGCGGTCGATTTCGCTTATGCCATCCATTCCGACATCGGCCATACCTGCGTTGCGGCGCGCATCAACGGACGCCTGGCGCCGCTCAGCTCACGCCTGGAGACCGGGCAGACGGTGGAGATCCTGACCGCCGGCGGCTCGCGCCCCAGCCCGCTGTGGTTGAATTTCGTGGTCACCGCGAAAGCGCGCAGCGCGGTGCGCCATTTCCTGAAGAACATGCAGGAGGAGGAAGCGATCGAGTTCGGTAGGCGCCTGCTGAACCGCTCGCTCGCCAAATCCTCGAGCTCGCTGGACGCGATCAACAAATCGACGCTCGATGCACTGCTGGTGGAGTTCGGCTACGACCGCCCGGAAAGTCTCTACCGCGACGTCGGCCTGGGCAACCGCGTGGCATCGCTGGTCACAAAACGCCTGCTGCCCGACAAGATCAAGGGCAAAGCCCGCGGCAAGCCGGGTCGCGAGCGGCCGCTGGCGATCAAGGGCACCGAAGGGCTGGTGGTGACCTTCGGCAAGTGCTGCCGGCCGATTCCCGGCGACGGGATTCAGGCGTTCCTGAGCGCCGGGCGCGGCCTGGTGATTCATCGCAGCACCTGCCCCAACGTGCGCGATCACCGGCGCGGGGTCGACAAATGGGTACAGGTGCAGTGGGACCCCGACGCAAGCGGCGAGTACACCGTGGAGATCGCCACCTCGCTGCTGGATCGCCGCGGCGCGCTGGCCAAGGTCGCATCGATCATCGCCGAGCACGATTCGAACATCGAGAACATTCATTTCAAGGATCGTGACGGGCTCGCGACGCACATAAACTTCACGCTCAGCGTGCGCGATCGAAAACACCTCGCCACGATTCTGCGCAGCTTGCGCAACCGTTCCGTGGTAATGCGCGTCAGGCGCACTTGAGTCCCCGCTGATTGCGACCGCACGCCGCGCGCACGCCGCGCTGCGGGGGAAACAACTTGCGTTGCTACGACTGGAGGTTCGATGAGCAGAAGCATCATTAAAACGGATGCCGCGCCGCAGGCGATCGGCACCTACTCGCAGGCCGTGCGGGTCGGCGATACGGTGTACGTCTCCGGCCAGATCCCGCTGGTCCCGGAGACCATGGAAATCGTCGAAGGCGACATGGCCGTGCACGTGAGGCGCGTGTTCGACAACCTCAAGGCGGTGGCGGAGGCGGCCGGTGCGAGCCTCGCGGATACCGCCAAGCTCACGGTATACCTCACCGACCTCAACCACTTTCCGGTGGTCAACGAAATCATGGCGGAGTACTTCGACGAGCCCTACCCGGCGCGGGCGGCGGTGGGGGTCGCGGCGTTGCCCAAGGGCGTGGCCGTGGAGATGGACGCGATATTGACGATCTCCCCGTAACGGCCCTGGCCGGCGTCGGCCCGAAGCTGGCCGGGCGTCTGGCGCGGCTCGGCGTGACGCGTCTGCTGGACCTGCTGCTGCACGTCCCGCTGCGCTACCAGGACCGCACGCGGGTCGTGCGGATCGGCGAAGCGCGCGCGGGCGAGTCCGTGGTGATCGAGGCGGAGGTGGAGCATACGAGTGTGGTGAGCCGCCGACGCCGCTCGCTGCTGTGTCGCGTCGCCGACGGCACCGGCAGCGTGACCCTGCGTTTTTTCCACTTCAATGCCGGGCAGCGAGAGGCGTTGCGCCGCGGCCGGCGCCTGCGCTGCATCGGCGAGCTGCGCGCCGGCAGCGGGGGGGCGGAGATGATTCACCCCGAGCTGCAGTTCGACTGGCCGCCGCCCGACAGCGCGCCGCGCCTGACGCCAGTGTACCCGACCACCGAGGGGCTGCATCAGCTGACCTTGCGGCGTCTGGTCGCCGCGGCGCTGAAGCGCCTGACTGAGGGCGAGCTGGTGCTCGAGGAGCTGGTTCCGCAATCCATGCGCGAGCGCTTCGCGTTACCCGGTATTGCCGAAGCGGTGCACTCCCTGCACGGCCCCGCGCCGGGGGCCGGTACCGATCCGAACACGCTGAATGCCCGCCGCCGGCTGGCTTTCGAGGAACTGCTCGCACACAGTCTCAGCATGCTGACGCTGCGCGAGCAGGCGCGCCAGCTGGCTGCGCCGGCGCTGCGCAGCGAGGGCGAGATGGCGGCACGGTTCCTGGCCACGCTGCCCTTTTCCCTGACCAGCGCACAGCAGCGCGTGAGCGCCGAGGTCGCGCGAGATCTGGCCGCCGGGCAGCCGATGCTGCGCCTCGTGCAGGGCGATGTCGGGTCAGGCAAGACCCTTATCGCCGCCCTGGCCGCGCTCGCGGCCGTCGAGTCGGGTTATCAGGCGGCGCTGATGGCGCCGACCGAGCTGCTGGCGGAGCAGCACTTCCGCACCTTCTGTGACTGGTTCGCGCCGCTCGGTATCGGCGTGGCGTGGGTGTCCGGCAAGACCGGCGCCGCTGAACGCCGGGCCGCGCGCGAGGCGCTGCGCTGCGGCGAGGCGGCGCTCGCGATCGGCACTCACGCCCTGTTCCAGAACCCGGTGGAGTTCGCGCGCCTCGCCCTGATCGTAATCGACGAGCAGCACCGGTTCGGCGTTCATCAGCGCCTGGCGTTGCGCGAAAAGGGCGGACCGGGGCTGCAGCCGCATCAGCTGGTGATGACCGCCACTCCCATACCGCGCACGCTGGCGATGACCGCGTATGCCGATCTCGACTGCTCGAGCATCGACGAGCTGCCCCCCGGGCGCACCCCGGTGCGCACCGCCGTGCTGTCGCAGGAACGCCGCAGCGAAATCGTGAGGCGCATCCGCTCAGCCTGCCAGCAGGGGCGCCAGGCGTACTGGGTGTGCCCGCTGATCGAGGAGTCCGAGCTGCTCGAGGCCCAGGCGGCCGAGCAGACCGCGGACCTGCTGCGCGAGGCGCTCAGCGGACTCAACGTAGGTCTGGTGCACGGACGGTTGCGCGCCGACGAAAAGGACCGGGCGATGCAACGGTTCAAGCGCGGCGAGATCGATGTGCTGGTCGCCACCACGGTGGTGGAGGTGGGGGTCGACGTACCCAACGCCTCGCTGATGATCATCGAGAACGCCGAGCGCCTGGGACTGGCTCAGCTGCATCAGCTGCGTGGTCGTGTCGGGCGCGGTGCGGAGGCGAGCTCCTGCCTGCTGGTGTACAAGCCGCCGCTGTCCGAGGCGGCTCGCGCGCGGCTGCAGACCCTGCGCGACACCAACGATGGATTCGTGATTGCCGAGAAGGACCTGCAGATGCGCGGCCCCGGCGAGGTGCTCGGTACCCGGCAGACCGGGCAGCTCACGTTTCGCGTGGCGGACCTGCGCAGCGACGCGGATCTGGTCGCCGCCGTGCGCGAGTGCGCCGGGTTGATGCAGGATCGGCATCGCGAGCTGGTCGCGCCCCTGCTGCAGCGCTGGCTCGGCGAGCGCGAAGCCTACGCCGGCGTCTGAGCGGTTCTTTCGCGCGCCCTGTCCGCCAGGCGCTATCGTCTACCGGCCCGCCGGGCGTCGTCGTCGCATCAGCGGCACCAGCAGCAACCCGCCGCCCAGCAGCAGCCACGGAGACAGCACGCTGCTGCCGGTCCCGGCCGCCGCGTTCGGCGGGGCGCTTGTGCTCAGCGTCATGGTGTCCGCGGGCAGCACCACGAGCTCAGAGATCATGCCGAGTCCGGCGTGAAAGAAGATGTGGCAATGAAACACCCAGCGCCCCAGCGCGCCGCCCGGGGTGACCGCATCCATCATCGGCCGATCCTCGAGCCGCACGCGAAACACCAGACGGTGCATCGGTGGGATGTCGATGTTGTCGAGAAACTCGTTGTAGGTGTAGGTATTCACGGGCGCGCCGGCCAGGTCTTCCATGCGCAGCGGCTGAATGGAGAAGCCGTGGAGGTGGAACGGATGGTGCGCGAGCGTAGTGTTGGCGATGGTCAGTTCGAGCAGATCGCCGAGCCTGGCGAAGCGGCTCGAGTCGACGTGCGGGATGGCGGTGAAATCGGGCGCGCCCGCGTCGAAATGCCCCTGAATGTTGTCGATCGACGGGCGCGTGTCGCCGTTCACGGTGAAGCTGATCAGTTCCTCGGCTGAACCCGGCAGCGGTGTGGCCAGCAGGCTCGGGTCCAGCAGCTCGTCGATCGGCAGCCCTTCGAGCTCCTCGACCGGGTCGTCGATCATCGGGTCGGCCAGCAGCAGCACGGTATCGTCGATGGTGAACGGGCGGCGCTGGTCGCCATGGTCGTCATCGTCGGCGTCACCGTCGTGCTCCGAATCGTCGCCGTCATCGGGCTCGCTGGCGGCGGCGCGACCGTGGTGATCGTCATCGCCATCGTCGTGCCCATCGTCATCGCCGTGCCGGCGCGCCTTGCCGACTTCGAAATGCATCACGGGCACGGTCGGGATGCGGGCGAAACCATTCCCGGTGTGCGAGTAATCACGCGTCCACAGCGTCAGCACGTCGCCTATCTGCGCGTCCTCCGGCACCACGAACACGAGGTCGGCACGGTCCGCGGGGCCGAGCAGGATTTCGCCGGCGTCGAACTTGGTATCCAGCGTTCCCTGGATGCCGCCCTCGGTGCGCACCTGGTCCAGCAGCCCGCCTTCGCCGCCGACGCGAAACAGTGTGACCAGATTGCCGGACGCATCGGTCAGACGCAGCCGGAAGTAGCGGAACACGCTGCCGTTGATGGGTTGCAGACGGATGCCCTGAGCGGGTTGCACACGCCAGGTGCGGGCGCCCACGGCGAGCTCGCCGGGTGCGTCGGGCGAGCCCGCGCGCGCCGCAGGCACCTTGCCGTTCACCAGCACCAGCTGACCCATGCCCACACGGCAGGGCGGCGCACCCGGCGCCCCGCAGTCCTCTGGGGGCTGGACATTGGGAATGTCGGCTTCGTTCAGTGCGCCGGTGCCGGTGAAGTTGCCTTCGTTGTCACGCGGGTTTTCGCACAGCTCCGTGGGTGAGGGATCGGCCGGATTGCTGCCGGGAAAGCTCGCGCCGCCCGCCCAGGGCAATGCCGGATCGGGCGCGAACGCGATCGCGTCATTGGCGCCCGGGGCCTTGCATACGGTGGTATCGCCCAGCACCAGCGTGCGGGTGCTGCGCGTGCCCGGGAGTACGTGCTTGTCGACCAGCGCGTGCTCGTTGTCGTCGGTGACGATGAACGCCCCGTACTGGCCCTTGAACTCGGGGTTGGTCGGGCGGAAGTGCGGGTGATACCAGAAGATGCCGGCCCGCGGCACGATGAAGTCGTAAGTGAACGTCTCGCCGGTCCCGACGCCGGCCTGGGTCACCGCGGTGCCGTCGCTGGGATTGTTCACCTCCACCCCGTGCCAGTGAATGCTCGACGCTTCCGGCAGCAGGTTGGTGAAGTGCACGATGACCCGGTCGCCTACAGCGACGCGTATATCCGGACCGGGTACCGTGCCGTTGTAGGTGTAGGCGTTCGCCGTGACCCCGTTACCGAGATCAACCGAAACTTCCTCGGCCACGATGTTGGTTTCGAACACCTGTGGATCGGGGTTGAGGTCCTGCGCCTGCGTAACGGCGTCGCTCGCCGAGCTTCCCGCGGCGTGGACAAAGGCGGATAGCAGCAGGCAACTCAGGGTGGTCCGATAACAGCGCTTCGCTTCCATGTTCACCTCCTGACCGACACCGTGCCGGGCTGAACTTGTTGCGCTTCTCGTTGAACCGCATCATGCGATTCGCGCCCGGCGAAGTCAAAGCCGGCTGCGGGCAGGCACAGTAAAGAATTCCGACGGTCGACACGTGGCAGCGCTAACGGGACGCGGCCATTGGACGTTTTCCGCGAACCGGTTGGCAAAGGCGCGCTGCCCGTGCGGGGATCTTACGCTGAGCGTGTGCTCGCCCGGCGCTTGCGCACAGTAAGATAGCCGCGCCAGAGGATCGCGAGCACCAGTCCGGCCAGGGCCCCGTACAGGTGCGCGTCCACGATCACGGCGCCGCCCACCGTTTCCGCCGTGCCGGGCAGCGAACCGACCAGTTGCTCGTACCCCAGCTTGGCTGCGGCGCCGATCAGCAGCAGCGAGGCGAACACCCGTGCGTGGCGCAGTTCCGCGACTGCGCCGTATGCGAACATACCGTGCAGCGTGCCCGACAGCCCGACGTACCAGTTGATCTCGTGGTTCAAGGTGAGCACCGCGAGCGCGATGGCAACCGAGGAGATGACGATGACGCTTACCCACTCCTGCGCGCTGACCGCGGGGCCGAACAACGCAAACACCAGTGCGGCGCCGGCCATGTTCAGGGCGAAGTGGTTCCAGCCCAGATGGACGAAGTTGGCGCTCAGAATGCGCCACCATGCGCCCTCGATTATGAGCCTGCGGTCGAAGCGCAGAGTCTGCTCCAGGTCGAGCACCTGCAGCAGAAAGCAGCCGGCGATCAGCAACGCCGGCAGCAGCCAGGCGCGTGCGAGTGCCACTGCGCGCGAAGGCCGGGGATCGCCGGTGCGAATGTTTATGCGTTCATCCTCGGGCGCCTTTGTAATTGCCCGGTCGCTTTCCGGGACCTGCCGGAACGCGCCGCGCGCGGCTATCTTAAAGCAATACCGCCGAACGCCGATAAGTGCTGCAACCCCTAGACCGGCGTCCACCTGGAATGTCTATCAAACAAAAACTCGTCCTCGGCGCTTTTCTGCTGGCCACGTTGCCGGTGCTTATCGCGATCTCGGTAGGCAGCTGGATGACCAGTCAGGCGGCCCATGAGCTGCTGAGCGAGCAGGCGCGCAAGCAGCTGGTCGCCGTGCGCGACAGTAAGCGCATGCAGATCGAAGACTATTTTCGCCACGTCCAGTCGCAGCTGGAAACGTTCGCAGAGGACCGCATGATCGTCGACGCCATGCGGCAGTTCGATTTCGCCTACACCCGGTACGCCGACCACGCCGGGGTGACCGAGCGCGAGTTGAAGCGCATGCGCCAGGCGCTCGCCCGCTACTACAGCGAGGACTTCGCCCGCAGGTACACTGAGCTGAATCCGCGCTCGCAGCTCGATCCGGCGGGCCTGCTCGGCGGCGGCGAACGGCTGCTGGCGCTGCAGAGCGCCTACATCACAGACAACCCGCACGCACTGGGCGAAAAGCAGCGCCTGGACGCCGGCGCCATGGGTACGCAGTACGACGCCATTCATCAGGTTTACCACCCGGCGATCCGCTCGTACATGGAAAAGTTCGGCTTCTACGACATCTTTCTGGTGAACAGCGAATCGGGCGAAATCGTCTATTCGGTGTTGAAAGAAGTGGATTTCGCCACCTCGATGCTGGACGGCCCGTTCGCCGACAGCGGTATCGGCGAGGTGTTCCGCCGCGCCAGCGCCGCGGAGCGTCCCGGCTTCGTGGCGATCCGGGACTTCACACCCTACACGCCCTCCTACGAGAAGCCGGCGCTGTTCATGGCCACACCGATTTTCAACGGCGCGGAGCGGATCGGCGTGCTGGTTTTTCAGCTGCCCATCGATCGCATCAACGCCGTGAT
>JAHELT010000022.1 GCA_024644045.1 Chromatiales bacterium
CGCGGGTCGTGTTCGTGGTCAACGACGATGCAATACTGTTACGCGAAAACAGCCGCCTGACGCTGCGCGCTCGCGGTACCGTCGTATCTCTGCTGCGCCTGGTAAGGGGTGCGATGCTCAGCGTGTTCGGCACCAGCAGCCGGGTGCGCACCATCAGTGCGCCGGTCGTGACTGCCGGGCTGCGCGGCACCGGCGTCTACACCGAGATCCGCAGTGCCGATCAAACCTACCTGTGCACCTGCTACGGTACGCTCGAGCTGCGTGCGCTGAACAACGATCAGCGGGAAACCGTAACCGCCGATCACCACGCCGCGCGCCTGGTCACCGCCGAACGGGGGCGGGGAATGGTTGCCGTCGCGCCGATGGTCAATCACGAGGACGATGAGTTGGTGATGCTCGAGTCGCTGGTGGGCAGGACGCCACCGTTTGCCGGATAGCGGCGAACCGCGAGTTTCTAATTCTGAACCGCTGAGCTGTCCCGTAAACAACGTGTAGTTCTGCGTGCCGCCAAGGTTCAGCTGCAAGGCTTGCGTGAGAAAGCATAGCCCGGCTGGGGTTTGAGCGCGTAACATCGCAGATGGACCTTGGCGGCGCGCCCGACTGATTGCTTTGTATACGACGGGAGCGTGTGTCGCGGGCCATGACAGCGTTTGCGCCGCTCAGCAACAGCGACGGCTGTTACTTTTACGGCGATGTCTTGTCCTGACCCGCGACACGCGCTCAGAATCGCACGTTACTCACGGGACAGCACACTAGCGCCGAACCGCACGCGTAACGCCTCTACCCGCGCGCGGTTCGCGCCCCGATCGCCGTAACCCACGCGCGAAGCCGAACGCAGGTGTATCAGGTTGTTCACCTCGTCGAGCCGCGCTTCGAAATCGTCCACAAAGCGGAAGTAGGTGCTTTGGAACGTGGCATGCAGGTAGTCGCGGGTGCGCTGCCGCACCCGGCCGCCTTGCGCGAGCACCGCGTCGTTGAGTCGTTGCCAGGCTTGCGCGGAGACCCCAACGAACCGCAACGGCTCGACGTTGGCGCTCACCGGCTCGCTGCAAACGCAGTTCGGCCGCTCCGCGCACGGGCGCAGCCTGCCGTCCATCAGACCCAGCGTTGGCGCGCGCCGGGAGTACATCGAGAGGGCGACAAGCGCGACCAGCACCAGGGCGCCCCCCACCGCCAGGCCGTAAACCAGTTTCTTCAGCATCACCCGCGCCCTGCGTGACTACGCCGGCGGCACGGTACTCGGTGAGCGACGACAACGCAATACAAGGCATCGTTCCCGACGGACCACAAGCACTGCAGCGGCTGGCGTTTAGTGTCACAATGCGCGCGTTTTCAGACTGACCCGTCATCACCATGCTCACCGCCGATGCCCTCCGCTCGCGCAGCGATATCGACCTGTTCAACCGGCTCAAGCGCAACGCCGACGTCAAGCGGGTGATGGAATGGCTCGCGCGGCAGACCGAGAAAGGCCCGCTCGGGACACGCCGGCGATTGCTCGCCACCTCGGTGCGCCTCAGCCAGCAGATGGCGCCGCAGATCCGGGCGGTGGCCGACGAGTGCGCCGAGCGCCTGGGCGTGACCATCCCGGTCGAAATCTACGTATACGCCGGCGCCAGCTACAACGCGGCCTGCGTGAAGCCCGAGGAAGGGCGCCTGTTCATCATGTTTTCCTCGAGTCTGCTGGAACGCTTCAGCGAGAGCGAGCTGCGTTTCGTGATGGGCCACGAGCTCGGCCATCACCTGTACGCGCACCATGACATTCCGATCGGCTACCTGCTGAAAGGCCGTAACCGGCCGTCGCCCGGGCTGGCGCTGCAGCTGTTTGCCTGGTCCCGCTATGCGGAGATTTCGGCTGACCGTGCCGGTGCGCACTGCGCGTGCGATTTCAACGGCGTCGCGCGCGCGCTGTTCAAGCTCGCCTCGGGGCTCGGTCAAGACGTGGTGGCTTTCAAGCTCGAAGAGTTCCTGCGCCAGATCGACGAGATGCAGTCGAACGACGCCGGGTCGGTGCAGGGCGCACCGATGGAAGACTGGTTCTCCACCCACCCGTTCAGCCCGCTGCGCGTCAAGGCGCTGCAGATGTTTCACGAATCTGAGCTGGTCACGGACGGCGGCCCGCCGGCTGCCGAGCTTGAAGCAAACGTCACCACGCTGATGAGCCTCATGGAACCGAGCTATCTGGAGAGCAAGACGGACGCGGCGGAAGCCATGCGGCGCCTGCTGTTCGCCGGCGCGATCACGGTCGCCGATGCCTCGGGCGGCATCTCGGAGCGCGAGATCGCCGCGTTCGAGCAATTCTTCGGCAAGGACTCGTTTCGCGAGGCGTTCGACGTGGAAAAGATCAAACGCGAGCTTGGCGCGCGTATCGAGCACGCGCGCTCGCTCGCCTCGCACGCGCAGTGCGCACAGGTCGTGCGCGACATGTGCGTCATTGCCCGCGCCGATCACCGCGTCGCACAGCGGGAGCGCAAAGCGCTGCTGCAGATTGCACTGAAACTGGACATCGGAATGCCCTTCGTGGAGCGCTGTCTCAGTGCCGGCACCGAGCTGGACTAGTATCGTGAGCTTCCCGCCGCGCCAGGCGCCTGCTCGGGCGACGTCCCCGCTTTACTGACGGCGCTCCTGGCACTAAGCTTGACGCCCGGTGGACGATGGCGTCGTCCGCCCTGCCCTGAATCGCGGCTTCGACCGCACACATCCTGTACGCCCGGATCCCTTTGTCCGGGGGTGCCGACCGATCTCCACCGCCGGAACGCGTATGGAGATCACGATGCCTGAAACCGCGCCTCGACCCGAACACTTCACCTTTCACAATGGCCAGAAGGCCACCCTGCCGTTTTCGCATGCAGAGTATGCGGCGCGCCTGAGCGGGCTGCGTGAACGCATGGCCACGCACGACATCCCGGCCGTGTTGCTCACGTCCATGCACAACGTCGCCTACTACACGGGTTTCCTGTACTGCAGCTTCGGCCGGCCCTACGCCTGCGTGATCACTTCCGAACGCTGTGTGACCGTATCGGCAAACATCGACGGTGGACAACCCTGGCGCCGTTCGCACACCGAAAATGTCGTGTACTCGGACTGGCGCCGCGGAAATTTCTGGCGCGCGGTGCGTGCGCAGATCGGCGCGACGCGACGGCTCGGCATAGAGTCGGATCATATGACTCTGCAGCTCAGGCAAGCTGCTCTGGATTGGCTCGACAACCCGGAACTGGTCGATATCGCCGACGCCTGCATGCAACAACGCATGCTCAAGTCACCGGAGGAGCTGTCGCTGATCCGGGCCGGAGCACGGATTGCCGATCTGGGCGGCGAAGCGATCCGCGCGGCGATACGCCCGGGTGCGCGCGAACTCGATGTAGCACAGGCCGGGCGTGAACGCATGGAACGCGAAATCGCCGAAGTCTTCCCCGAGCTCGAGGTACGCGACACCTGGGTATGGTTTCAATCCGGTCTGAACACCGACGGTGCTCACAACCCGGTGACCACCCGCCGGCTGCAGGCAGGGGACATCCTCAGCCTGAACACCTTTCCCATGATCGCGGGCTACTACACTGCGCTGGAGCGCACACTTTTTCTCGGTGAACCGGACGTGGCGGCGCGCCGGATCTGGGAGGCGAACGTCGCGGCGCACGAGCTCGGCCTCTCGCTCATCCGCTCCGGCGTCAGTTGCGCGGACATCTGCGCCGCTATCAATGCGCACCTGGCGGACTGCAATCTGCTGCAGTACCGCGCATTCGGCTACGGGCATTCGTTCGGTGTTCTCAGCTACTATTACGGGCGCGAGGCCGGGCTGGAATTGCGCGAAGACGTTACGACGGTGCTTCAGCCCGGTATGGTGGTATCCATGGAACCGATGTTGACGATTCCAGAGCGGCAGCCCGGCGCGGGCGGTTACCGCGAGCATGACATTCTCGTCTTGACCGACGGTGGTACGGAGAACCTGACGCAGTTTGCGTTTGGACCGCAGCACAACATCATCGCGACAGGCTGAGTCATGCGCCGCATGCGGGCCTTCAAACAACCGGCCTTGCGGCTGTTTCCTGTAAACACTGCGGGCCCGAGGTTGCTTACCGCGCGCACAAACAGCACAATTCACCGCGCCACGATCAGGGAAACTCGCGAAGCGCCGATGCGCAAACACTATCTGCTGTTCGCAGTCATTCTCAGCACGGTCTGTGTCGCACCGGCGCGGGCTGATACGTTCATCGTCGATACCGATACCACACTGGTCGGCGATCTGCGCGGCGTCAAGTCCCGCGCGGAGTACTCACTGGTGGACGTCGCGCGCTACTTCAACCTCGGTTATAACGAGATAACCGCGGCCAACCGGCAGTTGAACGTCTGGCTGCCCGGCGATGACAAGGTCGTGCTCGTACCCTCGCGCTTCATCCTGCCGGATGCGCCGCGCAAAGGAATCGTGTTGAACCTCGCCGAAATGCGCCTGTACTACTTTCGCATGGCTGCCGAGCCCGGGCACCTCGAGATTTCGACCTACCCGGTCGGCGTCGGACGCGAAGGCTGGGCGACGCCGCAGATGACCACGGCGGTTTCGGTCAAGAAAGTGAAGCCGTCCTGGTTCGTGCCGGAAAGCATTCTCGCCGAGTATCTCGCCAAGGGCACGCCGCTGCCGCCCGTGGTCGGACCCGGCCCGGAAAACCCGCTCGGAGAGTACGCGCTGCGCCTTGGCGGGAGCAGCTACCTGATCCACGGCACCAACAAACCGGGCGGCATCGGCATGCGCGTCAGCCACGGCTGCATCCGCCTGTACCCGGAAGACATCGAAAACCTGTTCGCCCAGGTCGATGTCGGCACCGAGGTTCGTATCGTCGATCAGCCGGCCAAGGCCGCCTTGCACGACGGCCAGCTGTATCTCGAGGTGCACCCTGCGAGCAGCGACGACGTCACGCCCGAGCAGCTGCTCGGCGACGCGACCCGGCGGATCGCCCGCGCGGCCCTGGGACATACCGTCAAGGTCGATTGGGCCCGGGTGCACGCGGTGCTCGGCGAAGCCAGCGGGGTGCCGACCGTGGTCGGCTCGCTCGGGCCCATCGACAAGCGACGCCGCTGGGTGTTGATCGCGGGCTCGTTTGCCGCCGAACAGGACGCCCTTTCGCTGGTGGCGCAGATCGGCGCCGCGCGTCTCGATTCGCGCGCCTGGAAAATCGCCGACCGCTACCAGGTCGAGGTCGGCCCCTTCGCCGACGCGCAGCAGGCCGACTACGCGCGCCAGCTGATCCGCAAGCGCACAGGCATCCTCGCGCTCAAGATTCCACCCGGCTGAACGTCAGCCGGGTCGCGCTACTTCGACTGCGACTGCTGGAAAGCGCGTTCGATCTGGGCCTCGACGGCTTCGCAGCGGCTCTGGCACGCATTGGCGCTGTCAAGCGCCTGCTGCGTGGCGGACAACGCCTGCTCGGCCAGCCGCCGCGCGGTCTGCGCCTCTTCGAGCGCCTGGCGCGCCTGCTCCAGGGCGGTGTTCACATCGAGTTGCATCGATTGATCGACCACCGGGGCCGGCTCCGGCGCCGCCATGGTATCGGTGCTGGTGGTTTCTTGATCGAACAGCGCACACCCGCCGAGCAGCGCCGCACAGGCCCCGCCCAGGAGCCACGGTTTCACAGTCTTGTTCATCCTTCGTCCTTCAGTAGCCTCAACCAAAATCCTGCGTAATATAAAGGCATCGGCGAAGAAATTCACTAAAAAATTCAAAGCGTTGCGCTGAGCTGTTCACACCTGGTCGAGACACGCGCGGGAAACCCCCGGAAAATCGCCCCGGCGGGCGCAGCCGGGGCTCGCGAATCACGCGTCCGAGGGCGGCGGCGGCGGTAGCGCAAGACCCCTGACGGGCGCTGCCAGGGCGTCGGCAGCGCCCGCCAACGTTGCTACAATTCGCCCGCCACACCTACCCGGGAACAGTATGAAACCGAACCGCGAACTGCACTTCAAGACACGCGAGGTCCACGCCGGCGTCGAGCCGGACCCGACAACCGGGGCTATCCTCACACCGATTTATCAATCCACCACCTATGTCCAGGAGTCGGTGGACCGCTACATGGCCAAGGGCTACTCCTACAGCCGTTCGGGCAACCCGACCGTGGCAGCCCTCGAGAAACGCATAACGGCGCTGGAGAACGGCGCTGGCACGGCCTGTTTCTCGACGGGGATGGCGGCGACCAGCGCAGTGATGATGGCGCTCCTGAACGCGGGCGAACATGCGGTTGTGTCGGATGTCGTCTACGGCGGAACCCACCGGCTTTCCACGCGCGTGTTGACCCGGTTCGGCGTGGCGTTCAGCTTCGTCGATACGGCCAACCCGCAAACGGTGCAAGCGGCCATCAAGGACAACACGCGTCTGATCTTTACCGAGACGCCGGCTAACCCGACGCTCAAGCTGACCGACATCGCGGCGATTTCCGAAATCGCCCGCGCACGCAATATCCCACACGCGGTTGACAACACGTTCCTGACCCCCTACTTCCAGCGGCCTCTTGAGCTCGGCGCGGACTTGTCGGTGCACAGCACCACCAAGTACATGGACGGCCACAACGCCACGGTGGGCGGTGCGGTCGTGGCCGCCAGCCCGGAGCATCTGGAAGCGATCCAGTTCGTGCGCAACTGCCTCGGCTCCAACATGTCGCCGATGGTGGCGTTTCTGACGCTGCAGGGCTGCAAGACACTGAGCACGCGGCTCGAGGCGCAATCGCGCAACGCCATGCAGATCGCCGAGTTCCTGCAGACTCATCCGATGGTCGAGCGTGTCGCCTATCCCGGTCTGGAATCGTTTCCCCAGCACGAGCTCGCCGGGCGTCAGGCCAGCGGATTCGGCGCGATGCTCTGGTTCGAGGTCAAAGGCGGCGTCGAGAACGGCAAGCGGCTCATGGACACGCTCGAGCTGTGGAGCCTGGCCGAAAACCTCGGTTCAGTGGAATCGCTGGTCACCCACTCAGTTACTATGACGCATGCGGACATGGACCCTGCCGAACGCCAGCAGGTGGGGATCACCGACGGGCTGGTGCGCCTGTCCGTGGGCCTGGAAGACCCGGAGGACCTGATCTTCGACCTGCGCCAGGCGCTGGATCGACTCTGATCCGGTCTTCGGTTCGTGAACCCCCGGTCCGACAGGACTCCCGGGGCAACGGAACGCGACTGACAACCGCTTCCTCATTGAGGCTGTGCGCGAGGTAGCGCGCGGCCGGTGCCGCGCGAGCTTGCGTCGGCGCTTGCGGGAAAACACAACCACCGGGTGGACACGAACGTTTCAATCCCGAGTCTGCAGACGCCGCTGCGCCGTCTGCCCGGTCTGTTGCTCGCAGGCATGCTGGCGGTGACGATCGCGAACACGCTGCTGCCCGTTGTGCCCGGCGTGCTGGCGGCGCTGCTCGCATGGTCGGCCTTTGTGCTGCTGTGGCCGCGGCTCGGGATACAGCAGCGGGTGCAGGTCGTAGTATTGTTTGCGTTCGGTGGCGCGGGCATCTGGTGGGGCTACGCACACGGTGTGTCCCCCGATCCCGCCCGACTGCTCGGTCAGAATCAGCTGATCATCTCGATGCTCGCGTCGGTAACGCTGATGCGTCTGCTCAACGGGCCGATGCTGGAGACCGAGCGCGAGCTGCCGCGCGGCATCGGTACCTACGTGCGCAGTATGTTCGGCGTGCATACGTTTGCCGCCGTGATCAATATCTCCGCGCTCGTGATCATGGCCGACCGGCTGTCCCGGCGCGCCGCGCTGCAGATCAACCAGGCACAGATGCTGAGCCGCGCCTTCACCATGGCGGCGTTCTACTCACCCTTCATCGGCGGCGTGGCGCTGGCGCTTGCCTATACACCGGGCTCAAGCCTGCCCGTGCTGCTGTCGTTCGGCGTGCCGCTGGCCCTGATCGGTTTCGCCGTACTCTACTGGTATGCGCGCACCGGCCGGGTCGCCGATATCGCCAATTTCCGCGGCTACCCGGTGCACTTCGAAAGTCTCTGGTTACCGGTGTCGCTGGGCGTCGCGGTGCTCACGCTGCACGTCCTCGCACCGCACTACTCCGTGCTGTCGCTGGTCGTCATGCTGACGCCGTTGATCGTCATTGCCACGCTGGCAACCCGCGGCGGCATCGCCGGCATCAGGCGCGGGCTCGGCGAGTACGTGAACCTGCGCCTGCCCGAGATGGCCGGCGAACTCGCGCTGTTTCTGAGCGCCGGGGTGCTGGCCAGCGGCCTCGTGGCGGTGTTCGCCGCGACCGACGGCTGGGTACCCTTCGCGCAATTCGATGCACAGTCGGCAAGCGTTCTGCTGCTCGTCACCATGGGCGTGTCGCTGATCGGGATCCATCCGGTCATCGTGGTGAGCACCGCGGCCCCGCTGCTGGCACCGATCGACCCGGACCCGACACTGCTGGCGATGGTGTTCACCATGGGCTGGGGTATCGGGTGCGCCGTGAACCCGCTGTCCGGAACCAACCTGACCCTGCACGGACGCTACGGCGTGAGCAACTGGGCGGTGGCGCGCGGCAACTTCGGCTTTGGCGCGACCTTGTGCGCATTTGCGATCGCGCTGCTGCACGTCTACGCCTGGCTGGCAACGTGAACGCCCGCCGCGACGGCTGCGGCAGACTGTTCAGCCGGCGGTGATTGGCCCAGACTAACGACTGGCGCGAAGCGAGACGGCCACCTTCATGAGTGATCCCAGCCCCACCAGACCGACCGGCATCGTCGACCCCACCGGCCGTGCCCGGCAGGCGGACTTCTCGGAGATACCCGTGGTCGATCTGGCCCCCATGTTCGGAGACGATCTGGATGCCAGGCAGCGTATGGCTTGCGAGCTGCGCAGCGCCTGCCGCGACGTCGGGTTCTTCTATGTCAGGAACCACCGCATACCGAAGCGGCTGACGCAGGGGGTCCTGGCGCAAACCGAGCAGTTTTTCGACCTGCCCGAGCCCGTCAAGCTCGCCTACGACATCGCCAGGATCAACCGTCACCGGGGGTTTGTTCCGGTCGGCGCGCTGACCGCCGGTCCCGACGAAGCCCCCGATCTCCAGGAGGGGTACGAGGTGGCGCTCGAGCTGCCGGCCGACGATCCCGACTACCTGGCGGGCAGCAAGCTGTTCGGTCCCAACGTGTGGCCGCGCGAGCTGCCGCAGTTCCGCCGGCACGTTTACGCCTATTTCGAGGCGGTGCTCGAGCTGGGCCGGACACTGTTTCGCGCTTTCGCCCTGGCGCTGGGACTCCCCGAGGATTTCTTCGACGGTGAGATCACCAAGCCGATCGCGCAGCTGCGGCTGCTGTACTACCCGCCCGGCGACCCCGCGCTCTCCAGCCAGGGCATAGGCGCACACACCGATTACGAGTGTTTCACCATACTCTGGCAGACCGAGCCGGGGCTGCAGGTACAGAACCGCGCCCACGAGTGGATCGGCGCGCCGCCGATCGCCGACAGCTTTCTGGTCAATATCGGCGACATGATGATGCGCTGGACGAACGACCTGTTCCGCTCGACGCCGCACCGGGTGCTCACGCCGCTCGGCATAGAGCGGTACTCGTTTCCGTTTTTCTTCGCCGCCAACTACGACACGGTGGTGCGTTGCCTGGATACGTGTGTTAGCGTGGAAAAGCCGGCGGCCTACCCGCCCACGAAGTTCGGCTACTGGGTGGAGAACATGCACGCGTACTCCTACGTCTACCGGCACGCGGAACGCGGCCGGCTGCCCAAGCCTGAGCTGATCGCAGACTGATGAGCACTGCCTTTGCGGTGTTCGGCGAGCGCGAGCACCGCCGGCGGCTCGCGCGCGCGCGCCGGGCCCTCGAGTCAATGGATTGCGGTGTCTGCGTGGCGGTAGCCCCGGAAACCCACTACTACCTGGCCGGCTACGACGCCTGGGTTGGCGTGAACAGCCCGCAGGCCCTGGTGTTCGGCGCGGACGACGATGATGCACCGACGCTGCTGGTACGCGACGTCGATGCGCCTCTGGCGAGAGAGACCAGCTGGTTGGAGGACCTTCGCATCTATCGGTTGTTCAAGGATGATTTCGCCGAACGAGTCGCCGCCATCGTGCGCGGAAAAGGCTGCGCAGGCCGGCGTATCGCCATGGAGAAGCAGTCCTATGCGCTCCCCGCAGCGCTGCACGAGCAGCTCGCGGACACCCTGACGGGTGAAATCGTCGACGCGACCCGGACGCTCGGCGATCTGCGCCACATCAAGTCGGCGGCAGAACTGGTGCACGTGCGTGAAGCCGCGCGCTACGCAAATCTCGGTCTCGCCGCGGCGCGCGACCATCTGCGCCCGGGCGTCAGCGAGATCGAGCTCGCGGCGGAAATCGAGTCGGCCATGCGCCGTGGCGGCAGCGACTACTGGTCGATTCCGACGGAGCTGAGCAGCGGACCCAGAACCGCGGGCGGCCACGCAACACCGCGCCAGCGGCTCATCGAACGAGGCGACCTCGTGCATATGGAATTCGCGGGGGTTGCGCAGCGCTATCATGCGACCGCCGTGCACACCATGGCCTGCGGCGAGCCGGGACGTCGCGCGCGCGAAGTCTATTGCGTGGCGCGGGCATCGCTGGCGGCCGGTATCGCAGCCTGTCGACCCGGCGTACGAGCGGACGCCGTCGAAGAAGCCTCGCTGGCGCCGGTACGTGCGGCGGGGATGGAGGCCAATGCGATAATGCGCTTCGGCTACGGGCTGGGCATCGCCTACCCGCCGGTGTGGCTGGAAACGTTGCAGATCAGCCGCGGCTTCGCAAACCCGCTGACTGCGGGGATGACGTTCGTGTTGCACGCCTGCCTGCAGCTGGACGGGGAGTCCCTCGGGGTCATCCAGGGCGGCACCTGGGTCATGCACGCCGAAGGACCGGAGCAGCTGGTCGGTGGCGGTGACGTGCCGCTCGAACTCGTGGCGTGACGTAAGCCGGGGATTTAACGAAAAGTCACTGATCCACACACCATCGTATCGAACGCTGCAGGCACAATACACGATGGCAATGAGGCGGAACGATCCCATGCGAAACAGGCTGTGGCGAAGCGCCCCCCTGTGTGCGCTGTTGCTGGTGCTGGCCGGCGATGCGCATGCACAGGTCGAAGTGATTACCGCGCCAGGCGACAGTCTCATCGATCTGCTGCGCCGCCACGGCGCAGAGGGCTCGTACGAGGACCTGCGGCCGCTGGTTCGCGAAACGCTGCGCAATAACCCGCACGCGTTCCGTAACCGGGACGCCGACCGGCTGGTCCCGGACGAGCTGATCATCCTGCCCATCGCGCGAGCGCCCGAGCCCGTGCCGCCGCCGCCGCCAGCACCGCCACCGCCGCCACCGCCGCCGAGCATCGGCGAGCTGGAGCTCGCCAGGGGCACGGCGCGTCACGCGAGTCTCGGCCAATCCTCCATGGTCTCGGTGCGGGCGCCGCTCTACGCCGGTGACGAGATCGACACCTCGGCAAACGCGCGCGCGACACTGACCTTCAACGACGGCTCGCGCGTCGAGCTCGGGCCCACGACACGCTTCGCGATCAAGGCGTTCGAAGTGCCCAGCAACGAAAACCCCGGACGGGCGATTCTCAATCTGTTCTACGGCGGCATCCGCGCGCTCACCGGGCTCATCGGCAAGCGCAGCGGCAGCACATACCAGCTGCTGACCACGGCGGCCACCATCGGCATCCGCGGCACGGACTACGTGGCGCGCTTCTGCATGCAGCAGTGCGGTGAGCTCGCCGGCGCCTCGGTTGCGGTCGCCGACGGCGGCGTGGTCTTGCAGAACGCGGCTGGTGAAGTGGCGCTCGCCGAGCGCGAGTTCGCCCGCGCCGAGTCGCCCGACGCGGCGCCGCAAAGCGCTCCCCTGCCGGAGGGTTTTTTCGACCTCGACCGCAACGTCGGCGAACTCGAACTGCCTCGCACCTGGTACGAGGAGCTGATCGACGGGGTGCGTTCGCTGGTCGAATGAACCCGGCGCGGGCGCGTCAGCCGGGCGCGCTCATCAAGTGGCTGGTGTAGAAACGACTCGGCGCGTGGGGCATCTGTGCGTCCACCCACGCCGGATCGGCGCCCGGGGGCCCGAACCGATCCGGCACGGTGTCGAATACGCGGAATCGCGGCTCGACGCCACACAACCAGTCGGCCGTGTTGTGGCCAACCATGCCCGAATAGGTGACCCCGGCCGAGTTCATGGCACATGCCACGTACAGCCCGGGAACGTCCTTGACGGGTCCGACCAGCGGCGCGCCGTCCGCCGTGAACGACTCCGGGCCGTTGACGAAACGCAGTACCGGTGCATCGCGCAGCGCGGGAAAGCAGCGGGCAGCGGCTTCGAAGTATTGGGCGACCTGCGCCCAGTCGTCGGGTAGCTGCGCAAACGCGAACGGGTCCGGCAGCGTGTTCACGTCCACCACCTTGGCGTCGCGGTCGAAGAATCCGACCAGGAAATTACCGACCTCCTCGCGGCCATAGATCAGCGCTTCGGGGCATGAGAACGCCGGCGTCATTCGCTGCAATGCCGGGGTCGGCCGGGCGATCACGTAGAAATGCTCACATACGCCGTGAGCGAGCGCGAGCTGCGAGCGCGCGAGCAGCTGCCGTGACCACAGGCCGCTGGCAATGACCACGCAGTCCGCACGCGCTACGCCCTCATCGGTCTCCACGCCGACTACGCCCCGGTCGCCGAGCACCACCCGGGTTACCGGGCGGTTCTCCAGCACCTGCACACCGCGCTGCCGGGCACCTCTGACGTAGGCCGCCAGCAGGCCGGCCGGGCTGAGCCGTCCCGACTGCGGATTGAACCAGGCGCCCTGCACGGTGCCCGCGTCCAGCAGCGGATGGCGTCTGGCCGCCTCTGCCGGCTCGAGCATTACGCTCGCGGGCCAGCGCACGACAGCATCGGCATGGTACTGCTCCAGCCGTCTCGAGTAGGTGTCGCTCAGCGACAGGAACAGCCGCCCGGTGGCCAGCCAGCCCGTATCCTGGCCGGTTTCCCGCTGCAGGCGCTCGATCAGCGCCAGCAGATAGGCGATCGGTGCGTCGCTGTCGGGGGTGGGTTTCCAGGTGATGTTACCCGCTGAGTGCCAGGTCGTGCCGGCACCGAGCCGTTCGCGCTCGTAAAGCACGATCCCGCCCGCCTGCCGAACGGCGAGATGCCACGCGATACTCGCGCCCACGACGCCGCCGCCGACGATGGCAATACGGCGGGTCATCGCGCCGGCTTACCGTCATTCACGACACAGCGGACCCGGTGAAGCGATCATGGGTAGACGTCAGGGCTGTCTCCGCTCGCGGCTGACCCGGTCATTGTAGCCTGAGTCAAGGCACCCGCAGCAACGAACCCGCTGCGAGCGGCTCGCTGTCATCGGACCCTGCGCGCCCGCGGGCGTTCGTGTCTCGTATGTAAGGTACCGACGCGGGCATAATGCACCCTCAGGGGCGCGCAGAGACCGTCTATGATCGAAAGTGATTTTATTGTCATCGGGGCCGGTATCGGCGGCACGTCCGCCGCCTACCGGCTTTCCGCCGACCACCGCGTGAGCGTGCTCGAGATGGAGGCGCAGCCGGGCTACCATACGACGGGGCGCTCGCTGGCGATGTACACGGAAGCGTACGGTCCGCGCGCGGTGCGCACCCTGGCGAAGGCCAGTTACGCATTTCTCACCGATCCGCCGCCCGGTTTCAGCGACCGGCCGCTGAGCCGCCGCAGCGGTTTCATGTTCATTGCCCGCGAGGACCAGCACGCATCGCTGGCGCGCGCGCTGGAGGAAGCGCGATCGCTTTCCCCGGCCATTCACGCCATTGCGCGTGCACAGGCCGTGTCGATGGTACCGGTGCTGCGAGAGGATTACGTGCACAGTGCATTCCTCGATCCCGGTACGCTGTCCCTGGACGTGGACGCAATCCATCAGGGCTACATACGCGGAATGAAGCGTAACGGTGCGGGGATTCACTGCAATTGCGAAGTGCGCGAAGCGGAGTGGGACGGCGAGCGGTGGAGTGTCGAGACGCCGCAGTACAGGTTCGCCGCGCCGGTGGTCGTCAACGCCGCCGGCGCCTGGGCCGACGACGTCGGCCGGCACTTCGGCGCACGACCCATCGGCCTGCAGCCCAAGCGCAGAACAGTGATCGCCTTTGCCCCACCGGTGCACGTGAGCGCGACCGACCGGTGGCCGTTCGTATTCGACACCGACGAGGAATTCTACTTCAAACTCGACGCCGGCACCGTGCTGGCGTCGCCGGCCGACGAAACGCCGGTCCCCGCTCAGGATGTCCAGCCCGAGGATCTCGACGTGGCAGTCACGGTCGATCGTATCGAGCGTGCCAGCACGCTGCAGGTCGGACGCATCATCCGCAAGTGGGCGGGTTTGCGCAGCTTTGTTCCCGACAGCGTACCGGTCGTCGGTTTCGATGCGTACACGCCGGGATTCTTCTGGTGTGCCGGTCAGGGGGGCTACGGTATCGAGACCTCCTGGGCCATGGGTGAGGTGTCGGCTGCGCTCGCCGCGGGAGGCACCCTGCCCGCACACTTGATGGACGCCGGGCTCACCGAAACGGACCTCGCCCCGGGGCGCGCAAAACCGCACGCCGCGCCTGCGTTGAGCAGTAAGCGCATGCCAGACGCGCCGGTGCCCGCGCCCGATGATCGTTAAAAACGAACCTCGGCGAATTCGCCCTGCATCAGTGCACCGTTCTCCCTTACGGCAATCCTGGGCTGCCGCGCTCGCCGTGCTGCTCGGCCTTACGGCGACCGATGCACCGGCGCAGCAGCGCCCGGCAGCACCGGTCAGCGTGGTTATGGTCGCGGCCGGGCAGTTACACGCAGAAATCCCGCTGAGCGGCAGCGTGGTGTCACGCCGCGTATCGCTGCTCTCATCGAAAGTCGACGGCTCGGTCGCCGAGATGCTGGTCGAAGCCGGCGACGAGGTAAGTGCGGGTGCACCCCTGGTACGCCTGGATCGGGTCATGGCGGAGATCGAGCTGTCGAGCGCTCAGTCCCGTGCGGACGAGGCGCGTGCACGCCTGAAGGAGGCGGGGCGACAGCGCGATGAAACGCAGCGCCTGGTGAACAGCAAGCACATTGCGAAGTCCGCGCTCGAGGAGGCTCGCGCGGCTGTCGAGATCAACACGGCGGCAGTGCAGCGCCTGCGCGCCGAGGTCAGGGGTTACCAGGAAACCCTTTCACGCCATGAGGTGACGGCCCCGTTCGACGGCGTGGTGTCGCGCAAGCTCGTGGAGGTGGGGCAGTGGGTCGAAACCAGCACGGCGCTGCTCGAGCTGGTGGCGATCCGGCGGCTAAGGGTCGACGTGCAGGTGCCGCAGCACTATTTCGCGCAGATCGGACCCGGCACCCCGGTCACCATGCGCCTGGATTCGCTGCCGGGTCGCGTGTTCGATGCCGCGGTAACGCGAAAGATCCCGGTCGGCCATACCTCGGCGAGAACCTTTCCCGTACACATCGAGCTGGCGAACGACGAACGGCTCATCGCGCCAGGTATGTCGGCGCGCGTGCGCCTGCGCCTGAACCAGGCCGCGGAATCGCTGCTGCTGCCGCGCGATGCGGTTATTAAAGGGCCGGATGGCAGCGAGTCGGTCTGGGTGCTGGCCGAGGAGGACGGGGTCGAGACCGCGAACCGGATCGACGTCAAGACCGGGCTTGCGGCACGCGATCTCGTCGAGGTCACGGCAGAAGCGCTGGCGGTCGGCGACAGGGTGGTGGTGCGCGGCAATGAGATTCTGCGTCCGGGGCAGCCCGTTCGCGTGACGGAAACGCTGCGCCTGCCCTTCTGATGTTCAAGTTCGCCATCGAAAAGCCGGTCATCGTCACCGTCGCGATCCTGATCGTCTGTCTGTTCGGGGTGCTCGGCATCCTGCGCGTACCCATCCAGATGGTGCCCGATCTCGACGTGCGCACGGTTTCGGTTCGCACTGCCTGGCCCGGCGCTACCCCGCAGGATGTGGAGAAAGAGATCGTCGTGCGCCAGGAGGAGTTCCTGCGCAGAATCTCCGGGCTGGAGCGCATGGTTTCGGGCTCGCACACCGGCAGCGCGGAGATCGCACTCGAGTTTCCGCTGGGCACCGACATCGACGCTGTCCTGATCCGTGTCAACAACGCCCTGGCACAGGTGCCGGACTACCCGGAGAACGTCGACGAGCCGCGAATCATCGCAAGCTCGTTGTCGGACAGCCCGTTCATGTTCTTTCGTATCATGCCGCTGCCCGGCAACCCGCGCGGCATCGAAATGGTGGGCATGAATGATTTCATCGAAGACCGCGTCAGCACGCGCATCGAACGGGTCCCCGGCGTCGCTTCGGTGTCGTTCTGGGGCGGTGCGAAACGGCAGATCAAGATCTACGTGGATCCCATCAAACTCGCCGAGCGCGAGATCACGCTGCTCGACGTGCGCAATGCGATCCGCAAGCGTAACCGTGACGTGTCGGGCGGCGACCTCGACAGCGGCAAACGCCGCTACCTGCTGCGCACCGTGGGCCGCTTCGACAGTGTCGGCGCGATCGAAGACCTGGTCCTGGCGCGCCGCGGTAACGCCTTCGTCAGACTGAGAGACGTCGGCCACGCCGAGCTTTCCACCTTCGAAGTCCGCTACCACTCCTATGCCAACGGCCGTCCGAATATCACCATGGGCGTGCGCCGGCAGGTGGGCGCCAATGTGGTGCAGACCATGGACGGCGTGGTGGCCGCGGTGCAGGAGCTCAACCAGGGCATTCTGCGGCAACACGGCATCGAGATGGAGTTGACCAGCGAAGACGTCAAGTACGTGAAGGACGCGGTGGGGGTGATCGGAACCAATCTGGTGATCGGTGCCACGCTGGCGATCGTGGTGCTGTTCGTGTTCCTGCGCTCCGCGTCCGCTACGCTGGTCGGCGCGATCGGTCTCCCGGTGTGTACCATTGCGGCGTTTCTCGGGCTGCTGGTAACCGGACGCACGATCAACGTGATATCGCTCGCCGGCGTCGCCTTCGCGATCGGCATGACTCTCGACAACAGCATAGTGGTGCTGGAGAACATCTACCGTCACATGCTCGCCGGCAAGCGGCGGATTCAGGCAGCACTGGATGGGGTGCGCGAAGTTTGGACCGCGGTGCTCGCCTCGACGCTGACCACAGTGTTCGTGTTCGTGCCGGTGGTGTTCGTGCAGCAGGAAGCGGGGCAGCTCTACTCGGATATCGCAGTTGCAGTATCGGCCTCCATACTGATTTCGATGGCGGTGGCGATCACCGTGGTGCCGGCCGCGTGCAGCCGTGTGCTGCGTCCGGTGGCCGCACCCGGCGCGGCCAACGTCCTCTACCGTGGAGGCCAGCAGGTCGGCCGCTTCATCATGTGGTTCGTCACCTGGCTGATGCGCGGGGTCGCGCGGCGCCTGGTGCTGATCGTCGCGGTGCTCACCGCTTCGGCAGCGATCATCGTCTATCTGACACCGAAGGCGGAGTATCTCCCGGAGGGCGAAGAGCAGAAGATATTCGCGTTCATGTTCGCACCGCCCGGCTACAACGTCGAGGAGATGCACAGTATTTTTAAACGCCTGGACGCCCAGTTCGTGGGACACGTGGGTGCCGACCCCGACGTTTTCGAGCGCGGCGAAAGCGAGGTCCCGGCGCTTAATTTCGCGGTCGGTTATGCCGGCGCGCAACGCATCCTGTACATCCCCGAGGCAACCAGGCGCGCCCACACTGCGGATCTGGTGGACATCGTGACCCGCAAGGTGCGCGAGTACCCCGGACTTATCTCGTTCGCCTCGCGCGGCTCGATCTTCTCGGGCAACCTGGGCGGCACGCGCAGCATCAACGTCGACATCAGCGGCTCCGACCTGGCGACCGTGTTCGATACCGGGTTTCAGGCATTCACCCGGGCGCGGGATGTGTTCGATAACCCGCAGGTGCGCCCGCAGCCCTCGAGCCTGTCGATGGGTCAGCCGCTGATCGAGATTCATCCCGACTGGGAACGCGCCGCCGAGATCGGGATCGACGCCAACAATCTGGGCTACACGATCTGGGCGTACTCGGACGGCGCCTATGTCGACGAGTTTTTCATGGATGACGACAAGATCGACATGTTCCTCTACTCGACGGGCGGGGCGATTCAGAGACCGGAAGACATCGACGACATGCTGCTGTATTCGCCGGCCGGCGGCGTGGTCCCGCTCGGCGCCGTGGCACGCGTCACCGAAACGGTAAACACCGAGACCATCCGGCGCGTGGACGGCGAGCGCACCATCACACTGTCGATTATCCCGCCCCGCGACGTGCCGCTGGAAGCGGGCGTCGAGGTGGTGGAGCGCGATCTGATTCGAGCGATGCGGACAACCGGGGCCATTCCACCCGGTGTGCAGATGCAGGTGACCGGGGCCAGCGACCGCCTCAAGGCCACGCGTGAGGCGCTCAGCGGCAATTTCGTGGTCGCGATCTTGATCGCCTACCTGCTGCTGGTGGCGATTTTCTCGCACTGGGGATACCCGCTGATCATCATGACCAGCGTGCCGCTCGGCATCAGCGGCGGACTGGTGGGGCTGTGGCTGCTGAACTCGCTTGGCGCGGCCCTGCCCCTGCTCGGGCTGCCGGCTATCCAGCAGCCCTTCGACATGATCACGATGCTCGGGTTTCTGGTGCTGATCGGCACCGTGGTCAACAACCCGATCCTGATCGTCGAGCGCGCGGTCAGCAACATTCGCGCACGCGGCATGAGCGCGGTCGACGCGGTGGTCGAAAGCACCCGCACGCGGCTGCGCCCGATCATGATGTCGAGCATCACCACGGTGTTCGGGCTGGCGCCGCTGGTGTTCAGCCCGGGCGCCGGCGTCGAGCTCTACCGCGGGCTGGGGGCGATCGTCATGTTCGGGTTGCTTTTCTCGACGCTGGTCACCTTGACCTTCATCCCGGCGGTGCTGTCACTGTTGCTGCAGGCCCGGGACGCCGTATTCAACCGCGCACCCGCGCTGCAGCAGGATGCGTGACCCTGGCAGGTCGCTGAAAAGTATTTCCATGTACTTTTTCAGCGCGCGCGTCGGAAATGCGATTTCCGACTCGCTGCCTGGTTCAACAACTGATAGTTGTTGAACCAGGGCGACACATCCTTGTATCGCTCTAGCGGAGCGCCGAAACAACCGCGTTTCCCAGCATTTTGCCAGCGTGGGTCATGCCACAAAACGTGCCAGCAGCACGAGTACGGCGAGCAGCTGCAACGCGTTGATGGCGACGCTGAGGCGATGCAGGCGCTCGAAGCGTGCCCGGGCGCCCGGATCGGATTCACGGCGGTCTCGGGCGCGGTTGATACGTGGCATGAGCGCCTGACGCGCCACCCAGAACAACGCGCAGGTGCAGCCCATGACCGCAACGTCGAGCGCGCCGTGGGTGGTGCCCACCGCAAGCAGCACGGCAGCGGCCAGGCTCGCCGTGCCCATCGCCAGGTAGTAAACCGGAAAGACCGCGCGAATGAATGCGCCCGCGGTCGCGGCATCGAGCTTGATGAAAACCAGCGGTGCGTACACCGCGGCGAAGAATGCCATTCCACCCCAGATCCCCGCGACCGCGATCAGCGCCAGGGCGTCAATAATCTGCATCCTCCGTCTCCTCGATGAATCGTTCCGCGCTACGCACGCGGGCAGCACGGATCATACGCCGGCGGCGACCGCATCAAGAAACAAAAGCAGGGCTGGCCGCTAACTGCAATGCGCCGCGCGCTGCAACGCGCGTTGAGCATACTGGCCGTGACGGACACGGTGGCGCCCCGGCATTAGCGCTGTCGCAGGCTGCAATCTGGTATCCGCAGGTGCGTGGCTTGTCGAACCGCCACGGTGCAGGCACCGCTCAGGGCGCGTTGACCGTCCATGTGTGGTTGGTCGAGCCGGAGAACGGGGTAATCACCTCGCCGTTGTTGAAGTCGGCCTCGAGCACGGTACCGCAGCACTGCACGGCGCTGAAGCGCAGCTCCATGGTGCTGGCGCCGGACGGGAAGTCCACGGTATAGCGCGTGCTCCCGCCCGGCGGGTTGTTGACAGAACCGATGAGCACGTTGTTTACATACAGGTCGTAGTAGTCGTCCTGAATGGCATTGGTATCGACGATCGCGACCGGGCAGCTGTTGCAGGTAACGTTCACCGTCGCGACGATGTTGCTCGGCAGCGGGGTCAGGTTGCCGCCACCGCCACCACCCGCGCCGCTGCGCGAAACGGCGGCGGCGGCGCCGATGCCGGCGCCGGCTATCAGCCAGGGCGAGGTACCGCCGCTGTTGCCGGCCACCACCGTGCGACCGGTCGCGGCACCCAGCACCTCGCTCACCGGCGCCGGGCGCAACGTGATGTAGTCGTCGAAACGAGCCACGTTGGCCGCCGCGGGCGGCGCCTCGCTGAACACCTCCAGGCGTGGCTGCCCGGCAGTCTGCGGCAGGCCCGCAAGTCCGGCGGCAAACGCTTCGAGGCGAGCAAAATCGGCGCGCACGCCGGGCGTGGACGCGGTGTCAGTGACCAGGTCCCCGCCGAACAGCGCCAGCCGGTCGGGCTGCAGGGTGAAACGATTGGTGGTCTGCACCGCCCCGTCGCGCCGCAGGCTGAACGGGCGCGCGCGTGAACCGGACACGTCGACAGTACCTTCTTTCAAGGCCACACCCTTGATCGCGCCGTCGTAGGAGATGAACGTGGTGCCACGTATTTCAATCAACGCGACCGTGTTGGTGACCATACGCTCACGCCGGCTGACACCGAGCAGCCGCCTAAAGGCAAAGTAAGCCTTGCCGGCGACGTGCGAGAACCAACTCGACGCACGCACGTTGAGACGGCTGTTGCTGTCCAGCACGGCGAGCGGGTCTTGGTCGAAATCCAGCACCACTACGGCGCCGCCGCCGGTGCGCACCGTCTCGAGCTCGCGCACCACATACCCGGCTTCAGCCGGTGAGCGTGTCTCACCGACCGCATTCACGATCTCGACGCTCCCGCTCAGTCTGAGCATTCGCCCGTGAAACCCGTCGACCGCGGCGAACTCGGTGGGTTCCAGGACCACACGGCGCGGTGGCAGGTCTTCACGCCGCGCGAGCACCGCCAAATCGCTGATTACCTCGACGTCGAAGTTTTGCGACTTGACCACCTCGCCGGCGGCGGTCCTGACGAGGAAAAAATACTCGATTCTTTCCGCGGCCTCGGCGGGCGCCGGGAGGATCGCCGAATAAGCGTCCGCCTCTGCGCCGGTGGCCGGCATTCGCGTGTAAAGGTAATCCGGCTGCGCCGGTGTTTTGAAATACGCGCGCACCAGCTCGATCGCGCCTTCGGCGTCACCGATGCGGGCCTCGAGCTGAAGGCGTTGACCCACGCTCACTACGTCGGGCGCAACGTGCTGGATTTCGATAGCCGCACCGGATCGGGCAGCGTACGCCAGCAAGATAATCATGCAAAGACGGGTGCATCGCTTGCGCAAGCGTCTCTCCCCTCGCGTGTTCAAGGCCTTGCGGCAAGTCTTTGGCCAACTAGGCGGCATTATATGTTCACCGCGCAGCGGGTACCGGTCGAGGCCGTCGGGATTGTTGACAGGTTCGGTGTTTTTAGCAATTTTTCTTGCACGCCTGCAGGAAAAGCTGTGTATTGAACTCGCAGTAAGCGATGTGCGGGTGGCTAAATATCCTGGTAGGCGCAGTGCGGATGCCGCTTTCTACACTGCGTCATCACGAATCGGGGAGATCGAGGAGAGCGAGGAGTCCCGGATACAGCGCATCGCACCGACCGCCAAACGTTGAGCCGACGGGGATATCCGGATGCTCCCTCTGCCCTAATTCGCTGGTGCAGGCGTGTCTTGCCTTGCCCCTGTCTCGACGCACCTTTCTGGCCGTCAGCGCAGCCGCGTTGTTGATCGGCTGTGACGAGAAGAGCAGCAGCGCACCGCGTCCGCTCATGTGCATGCGCTCGGGACGCGGACGGCGCGTTTCACGCGCAGCAAAGATTCGCAACCATAACCGGCGCTACGCCACTCTGGGGCAGCGGAGGCAGATGCACCGCGCTGTCGACCAGCCAGAGTACGTGGGATCGATACTTCGGTGCGGGCCTCGAGGTCGTTGATCTGCGCTGGTACCAGGGCCTGCGCTAGACCGGGTCAAGGCGGCCGGTGTCGGTTGCGGTGCAGGCCTCGAGACGGTGCACCCCTGTACCGCCTGCCGTTGCTTGAATCAGTGCGGCGCACCGGCTCCGCGCGCTGCGCGGCGAACGGCTACTTCGGCTGCGGGACGATCTGGAGGTACGGCTTGGGTGCCTTCCAGCCGCCCGGAAACTTGTTGCGCGCCTCTTCGTCACTCACGGCAGGGACGATGATCACGTCGTCACCATGACGCCGGTTCGCAGGGGTGCGATCGTGTGCTGTACCGTCAGCTGCAACGAATCGAGCAGGCGCAGCACTCTGTCGAAATCCCGGCTGCTGCTCATGGGGTCCCGGGAAGGGCATTGTGTCGGCCGGCGCCTTGGTTGACACTAGGGACAACGAGACGGATACGGGAGCTTCGAGCCATGAAAAACAACGCGGAATCGGCGCTGCTCGCGCGAGACGGCGCCCACCTGCTTCACCCGCTGCACAACCCCGCCGCGGCCGGTACCGGCAAAGTCTGGGTGAGCGGTGAAGGCGCCTACCTGGTCGACGCCAACGGCGACCGTTACATCGATTGCCTGTCCGGCCTGTGGAACAACACCGCCGGCAACGGGCGCCCTGAGCTGATCGAGGCCGCTCACGCGCAGCTGCAATCGCTGGCCTATGCCTCGGGTTACATCGGGAGCTCCAACCCGCGCGCGATCGAGCTCGCTGAGCGCCTGAGCGCGATGACCTACCCGAACATCAATCACTTCTATTTCACCTCGGGCGGCGGCGAGGCGACCGATTCGAACATCAAGATGGCGCGCTACTACTGGAAGCTCAAGGGCAGGCCGGAGAAGACGAAAGTCATCTCCCGCGTGTGGGGTTACCACGGCGTCACCTTCGCCGCCATGTGCGCGACCGGAATCGCCGCCTACAAACCGATGTTCGAACCGATGATACCGGGTTTCGTGCACATCCCCAGTCCTTACCCGTACCGCTATGACGCCCCGGCGGATGCGCCAAGCCAGGGCATCGCCGCGGCCAACGAGCTCGAAAAAGCGATTCTCGCCGAGGACGCCGACACGGTCGCGATGTTCATCGCCGAGCCGGTGCAGGGGGCCGGCGGCGTGATAGTGCCGCAGGATGACTACTTTCCGCGGATTCGAGAGATCTGCGATCACTATGACGTGTTGCTGGTATCCGACGAGGTGATCACCGGCTTCGGCCGCACCGGCAAGCTCTGGGGACTGCAGCATTGGGGTGTGCAGCCGGACCTGATCCAGTATGCCAAGGCGATAACCTCCGGCTACTTTCCGTTCGGCGGCATCGGCGTGAGCGACGAGATCGCCGACGTCATGCTGGACGGCGGCAAACCCTGGATGCACGCCTACACCTACAGTGCGCACCCGGTGGGCTGCGCGATAGCGCTCGCCATGCTCGACATCGTCGAGCAGGAGGACTTCCCCGCTCAGGCGGCGGCCAAGGGCGACTACCTGATGAACGCACTCAAATCCACGTTCGCGGAGCATCCGTATGTCGGCGACATCCGCGGGCTCGGGCTCATGTGTGCGGTCGAGTTTGTCAAGGACCGCGCCACCCGGGAAGAGTTCGACCCGACCGAAGGCATCGGGCCGAAGATCCATGCGGCCGGTGTCGAGCGCGGTATGTTCAGCCGGGTGCGCGGCGACGTGTATTGCATCGCGCCGCCGATCGTGACCGGCGAGGATACGCTGGACCGCATCGTGGACATTCTCGCGGCGTCGACCAAAGCCGTGCTCGGTTAGGGCCGACGCGGACTTTCGGGGCGGGTTTCGCCCTCTCACGCCGCGGGGGTCCAGTTTGGCACAAAGCATCCGAAGCTGGTGGCTGGACGACGTTCTGGGGCGCGAGCCCGCTGCGCCCGAGCCGTTGCGCGGCGACCTGCGCACCGATGTGTGCATCGTGGGCGGCGGCTTCACCGGTCTGTGGACGGCACTGCAGATCAAGCAGCAGGCGCCGTCGGTCGACGTCACCATCGTTGAGAAAGACATCTGCGGCGGCGGGGCGAGCGGGCGCAACGGCGGCTTCTGCATGACCTGGATGAGCAAGGCCACCGGCGTGCTGCCGCTGGCCGGTGGCCAGGAAGGCGTGCGCCTGCTGCGCGCGGCCGAGGATGGGGTCAAAGCCATCGGTGAGTTCTGCCGCACGCACGCCATCGACGCAGACTTCCGGCTCGACGGCTGGCTGTGGACCGCTACCAGCGCCGCGCAGCTGGATGCCTGGCGCAGCACCGTCGAGGTGCTCGACCGCCACGGGCTGCACCCGTTCGAGGAACTGTCGCCCCGGGAAGTGCAGCGCCGCAGCGGATCGCGCGCACACCGGGCGGGCGTGTTCGAGGCCGGCGTAGCCACCCTGCACCCCGCGAAGCTCGCCCGCGGCCTCGCGCGCGTCGCGGCGCAACAGGGTGTGCGCATCCACGAAAGCACTGCTATGCGCGCTTTGCAGCGCACGCCTCGACCCGGCGTGCGCACGGAGCACGGCACCATACGCGCCGAAACTGTCGTGCTGGCGCTGAACGCCTGGGCGCATGAGCTTGCCGACTTCCGTCGCAGCATCCTGCCCATTGCACCCGACGCGATCATCACCGAGCCCGTCCCGGACCTGCTGGAGTCGATGGGCTACCGCGACGGACTTGCAGTATCCGACTCGCGGCTGCAGGTCGACTACTACCGCACGACGCTGGATGGGCGAATCACGCTGGGTAAGGGCGGCGGCATGATCCCGTTTGCGGGGCGCGTAGGCACGCGTTTTGACACGCCTTCGCCGAGAACGCAGGAAGTCCAGGCCCGTCTGGTTGCGCTTTATCCGCAACTGCGGGACGTGCCGCTGGCGGCCGCCTGGCGGGGCCCGGCGGCCCGCACCGGCAACGGTCTGCCGTGTTTCGGCCGGCTGGCCGACTGTGCGCAGATCGTTTACGGGCACGGCTACAACGGAAACGGTGTTGGACCGTCCTACACGGCCGCTCGCATCCTTGCGTCGCTGGCACTCGACCTGGACGACGAGTGGAGCAACACGCCGCTGGTGCGCCGTGGCACACCGGGCGCGTTTCTCCCGCCCGAGCCGGTCCGCTGGCTCGGCGGACAGCTCGTGCGCGCGGCCGTCGAGCGCAAAACCGGCATCGAAGATAGCGGCGGGACCCCGGACCGGATCACGGCGCGTATCGCTTCCCTGGCGCCGGGTGGACTGACCCCGGTAAGCCCTGCATCAGCCGGGCCGTAGGTCTGCCGGACGTGGGTGCGCTCGGCGCCGGTGCCCCGCTATCTGATCAGCGCCGTCGCGGTCGGGCCGATCCCCGACTCCTGATAAACGACATTGCCGTCCCGGGCGTACAGAAAATGGGGCACTCCAGCGGGCGCGACGTAAACATCGCCCGTGGGCACAGCAATCAGTGCAGCGGAATCGAAGCGGTTGCCGAAGCCCACATACAGCGTCCCTGCCAGCACCGTGCTGTTGCGTGTGTCAGGATGCGTGTGCGGGGGAATCTTCGCACCGCGTGCGAGCTCCACGCGCAGCAGGTAGAGCCCCTGCCCGCGCTCTTCGCCGAGCACCCAGGTGAAGCGCAGTCCCGGCACCGGGGGCGGGCTGATCCACGGCAGTGTGTCGACGTCGATCGGACTCGGGCGCTCGTCGCCAAGCGCATGAGTCGTCAGACATGCCGTCAGCAAAAGATACAGCCAGACGTTTTTCATCTTTCCTCTCCAGCGGGCGAGCAGCGCCACCACACCATTATCCATCAGGCGATGACCGCAAGCGTAATCAACGATGCCACGGTGGAGTAGACGATCGCCTTGGCGATCGAATCGGCTTTCACGTCGTACTGCACGGCGAGCACAAACGGCATGGCCCCGCAAGGCCCGGCCGCGACCAGCAGCGCCGGATCGAGCCAATGTGCGTCGTCGGCCGCGAGCGCCGACACGAACAGCGTCCCGGCAATCAGCGGATGGATCAGCACTTTCAGGCCGGCGGCCGAAAGCGCCGCGAAATCGATCGCTCCGATCCGGGCACTGGCCAGGATGATGCCGAGTGCGAAAAGCGCGACAGGCGCGGCGGACGCACCGACAAACGTGGCGAATGTCATGATGCCAGGGTGCACCCGGATCTCGAGGAGATTGACCGCCATGCCGACTGCGATCACCTGCAGCATCGGGTTGCGTGCAAGCAGCCGCGACACTTTCAGCATCGAGCCGCCGCGGTGCGCAGCGAGCTCCAGCCACACGATGGCCAGTGCAAAGATCATCACCGAGTCCATGGTGATGATCGCAGCGATCGGCAGGCGCGCGCTTTCGCCGTACAACAGGGTGCCTATCGGCAGGACAAAGAACACATGATTGACGAACCCGGCGGCCATGCCCAGCAGGATGGACTCGCCCAACGCCCGCTTGAACACCAGCCGCGCGAGCGCCGTTCCCAGCCCGAACATCAACAGCTCGGAAACCAGGTAGAGCAGCATCATCTCCCAGTCGAAGCCCGAGATCGGGGCCTCGACGAGCAACGCGAACAGCAGCGCCGGGACACCGATGTGAAACACGAACCGGTTGATGGTCTGCGCGGCCTCGGTATCGAACACGCCGCGCCGGGCGAACACGGCCCCGATGAATAGGATCGCGAACACCGGAAGGATCGGATTCAGCAGCGCTTGCAGCATGGGGGCGGTGGCCGCGGTTTGACAAAGCCGGCGATGGTAACACCGTAGCGCCGCCGGTGACCGGTTTGCCAGGGCGTGCCGCATCCTTGGAGGACCGTTTCAGTTCGACAAAGCGGGTTATCGGCAGTATCGAGACCGTCCTTGAGTCCGCACGGACACGCTTGAGAACCCGGCAATGTGGCCGACATAACGGATATCGGTATTCCCGCCATGCCGTTTCTGCCATGCCATCTTGAGGGAGCACCAACCGTGATCAACGCACTTGGATCAATGAGCATCAAGTGGAAGCTGCAGCTCGGATTCTTTGCGGTCACCATGGTGATGACCGTGTACAGTCGCACGCTGGCTTCCTTCGAGCTGGACCGGCTCATCGACATCGCTCGCGAGCAGGACGTCGATACGATCGCCATTGCCATGATGGAAGCACGGCGCAACCTCTACCTGGTCAATTCGGTATGGGAATCGGCGCTGGAGTTTGCGGTGCAGTTCATCGTGATCGGCCTCATCGCAACCATTTTCGTGCGCCCGATCGTGGCCCTGTGCGAGGCGCAGAAAAACGTCGAGCGCGGCGACTTGAGCAAACCCCTGCCGGTCGGCCGTACCGATGAGATTGGCACCCTTCAGCAGAGCTTCAACAGCATGCAGGCCAAGCTCGCGGCGCTGATCTCGACGATCGAGAGAAACAGCATGAACATGAGCCAGTCCGCGTTTCAGATGTCGACCATGTCGCAGGAAATCGCTCGCACCAGCAACGCCGAGGCAGCCCGTTCCGACGAAGTGAACAAGGCCACCGCGTCGTTGCAGGAAACCTCCGACCTCGTGAATCAGCTCGCTGAAAAGGCGGTCGACAGGTCGAGCCGGACCGACAGGCACGCGAACGAGGGACGCGAGGCGGTGCACCGCAACATCACCGCAATGGAACAGGCCGAAAACGAGGTAACCCGAGCCGCACAGGAAATCGTCGAGCTGGACGCCTCGGCGGAGCAGATTTTCGAGATAACCGCGGTGATCAAGAACATTGCGGATCAGACCAACCTGCTGGCCCTGAATGCTGCTATAGAAGCCGCGCGGGCCGGGGAACAGGGTCGCGGGTTCGCCGTGGTCGCCGACGAAGTGCGCACGCTCGCCGCGCGCACGACCAGATCGGCCGGGGAGATCACCGATATCCTTACCGGACTGTGCGGTAAGGTGAAACATGTATGCGGCACCATGGATTCGGTGGTCGAGTGCGTACACGGCGGAAAAGGCGGTGCTGGCACGACCGCGGAGCTGATCGACCTCATGGCGGCTGACAGCAGCGCGACTGCCGACGCCAATCGCGAAATCACCAACGCCACGCACGTGCAGCTCGAGCAGTTTCATTGCCTGCAGACCTCACTCGACCGGCTGTTCAACACGCTGGCTGAAAACACCTCCAAGCTGTCGAACACGGCCGACATTGGGGATTCCCTGTACAACGTGACCAATAATCTGAAAGCCCTGGTGTCCGAGTTCATCGGCGCAGCGGACATCAGCGAGAACCCCGGGTCGGACCAACGCCGTATACCCCGCCGCTACGGAAACTTCATGGTGCGTGTGCAGTGCAACGGCAAGGAGCTTGCCGGGATGAGTGAGAATTTCAGTAACCGCGGAATGCTGGTAAGACTCGCGGAACCGCTGGAGCAAGATTGCCCGGTCCGGTTGCGGCTACGCCTGCCCGGTACCGACGAAGAATCGACCGCGGTCGATGCACGCACCGTATGGCACAGCATGGACGGCGACCAGCATGTCTACGGACTGTGTTTCGTGGACGACGAGATCGCGCTGCAGGATCAGCTGGCGACGTACATGGCGTACCTCGAGAAGCCGTGACCGGTCACCGCTCGGCGGGGCGCAGGTGCGTGGCGTGAGTGCGGCCCGTAACAAGCGCCGGGGTGATCCGAGGGCACACTCGAGCGTGCCCTCGGGCCCGTATCTAGCTGGTGAGATCGACTACCTGAGCGCCGCTGGCCGCGCGCGCGATTGACTCGATGCCGTTGTCGCGGGATGCTTCCGAGTCGTAGTTCTGGCTCGTGCCGATCACCTGATTGTTCTTGGCGCGCATGTTGAAGCGGAACTTGCCGGAGCTCGTAGTGTTCTTTACGAAACAACTTCCGTCCGAGCAGTTCTTCTGCACGGACTCGACGCCGTTGCTGGCGCTGGATTTCGACTTGTAGCCCTCGCTCGAAAGCACGGTCTCGCCGTTACCGGCTTTCAGGCGGAAGCGGAACTCACCTGCCTTGTCTTTGTAGATCTCGAATTTTCCGGCCACAGGGTGCCTCCTTCGTTGGATAGTTAACCGACGCTGACTTCGCCGCCGCCCGCCGGAGTTCTCCGTCCAGCCGGGCTCCCGGGCCGTGAAGCACACATCGTTTCTGCAAAACGCGGGAAGTCTGCTTGAGCCGCTCCTCGATGGCAACCCCCGAGTGTGCGCCGGGTGGCGTGTCCCGGCGTCACGCACCGTTGTCGTTGCCGCCGGTATGCAGGAACAGGTTGGGGACGAGGAACTCGATGAATCCGGCGGCGATCGAGACGGCGAATACGCCGGTGGTCGAATTCTCGATGGGCAGCAGACCGAGCAGCAGGTTCGACACGATCGCGAAATACACGAACACCGCACCGATCATGGCGATCACGATGCGCGAGCCGCCGGCGATCACGTTGATTTTCCAGTTCCCATGCGGATCGATGTCGAGCCGGCGGATCCCCACCGTCACCGACAGAAAGCCGCCCAGCGCGCCACAGGTCGCGATCTGGGCCATCAGCAGCGGGGACAACTGGCTGACCACGCTGAAGCCGCCCAGCGACAGCGCCACTGCCAGACCGCCGACCGCGAGCAGGGTCACCACGAAGCAGCTGAGCTGATACTGCAGCCGCCCGTGAAGGCTGCGCAGTTTGTGCAGCCGCGTCTGCACGTCGACGAGGATGTCGTGAGCGTGCTCCACGTGGCCCTCGAGCGACTGGGAGATCGCGCGTGAGATTTCGCGGTTGATCGACTCCACCCGGCGGATCGTCCCGGTGCGCAGCGCATTGACCGTCGAGAGCAACGGGCCGATCTGCGAAAATGCGGCCCGCTGGCGGTGCGCCAGCTCCGGATCGTCCGAGAACTGCGGGCTGATGCCGGTTCGGTGGCTGTACACCGCGTAGTCTTCGGTCGACCACATGATGTCCAGGATTTCCCGGCCCTGCTGATCCTGCTCGCCGATCCTCAAGTCGTGAAGTTGCATCTGCCGCTCCCCTCCTGTTTCAGGTGGCGTTTCAGCGCGTAACGCCGGAGCTTACCGAAAACAGCCCGGCCCTGAGGATACTCACGTCGCAATAAGCGCGCCTGCTCGGCGGGGCATTCTCACCGGCGCATCCGCGCGCTGAGGGCATGATACAAAGGAACGTCCCCGGTGTCCCCGGATGTGGCACACTGTCCGTGTTGCCCGGGCGAGGCCCGTGCTGCAAGTCATTCTGCCGAGGCCGGCTGGTGGTCGAATGAGCAAAACCTCGAGTACCGTCTCTCACCCGCGCCTGCGCCGCGTGTACGCGCGCGAGGGCGACAAGCACGATCTGTGGGATGCCTGGGCCGACGGCTACGATGCGGATCTCATCGGCGAGCTCGGCTACGTGGCACACGAGCAGGCCGGCGAACTGTTTCTGAACCGGGTGCCCGAACGTTCTGCCCGCGTACTCGACGCGGGCTGTGGGACCGGACTCGGCGGCGCGTACCTGGCGGCGCACGGATACCACAACGTGCACGGTGTCGACTATTCCGAGCCAATGCTGGAGGTTGCCCGCGGCCGCGGTGTGTACGCCTCGCTCGCGGTTCACGACCTTACCCGCCCGCTGCCGCGGGAAGCGCATTACGATGCGGTGCTGTGCGTCGGCGTGTTCGCGTTCTTTCCGCCTGCCGTCGGCGATTTGCGCCACCTGGTCGCAGTGCTCGAACCGGGTTGTCCGGCGATCGTGACCGTCAACGGCCGAGGCTGGGTGGAGAAAGACTGGGAAAGGCTGCTGGCCGAAGAACAGCGTGCCGGCAGCTTCGTGATCGACAGTGTGCACACGATCGCCTACCTGACACGGGAGGGGATCGACGGGCGGGTTCTGGTGTTACACCGCGAAGCGTCCACCAACGGCGGCGTCTAGCGAACCACCACCTCCACCCGGCGGTTCCTGGGCTCGTCGACGTCGTCGGCGGTAGCGATCAGTGGCTGACGCTCACCGTAGGACGCCACCTCGACGATCCTCGCCTCGATGCCGGCAGCGAGCACCCGGTCCCGGATCGCCTCGGCACGCTGCGAAGCGAGCGCCACATTCGCGTCCGCCGACCCGGCGGTGTCGGTATGACCGACAATTGCGACCTCAGGTGCGTCCCGCCTGTTGATCTCGGCAACCAGCTGTTCGATCATGGGCGCCGAGCCCGCGGTCAGCTCGACACTGCCCGAATTGAAGTACAGCAGAAAGCGCCTCGGCCGGTCGGGTTCGGCCGCCAGCGCAGCCGAAAAATCACGTTCGATCATGGTCTGCGGCGCCGTGCGCGGTGCGGCATCGGGCGCCTCTTCGAGGCCGACGAATTCTCCGGGGGTGTCGAGTGTTCGCGTGCCCTTCGCGTTGCTGACCGTGATTACACTGGGCCGCCCGCTGTCCGGCGAATCCAGGAGCACCACGTAGCTTTTCGGTCCGCCGCATGCGCACAGCGCCAGCACGCCGGCAGCGAGTGCGAACCCGCGGGCGATAGATGTGCCGTACGTGCGCCTGGGTTCAATCATCCTGCACCCGCAGCAGAAAGCGTGTACCGCGAATCCCGATGGTGGCGTTCGGGGTCTCCACGGAGGCGTACTTTCCATCCCAGTGCGATTCGTAGAGCAGCGAACCCCTGGTCATCTCGCCGACGAAGCGGTGTTTGTCCGCCATCAGGTCGAACTCGAACTCCTTCATCAGCATGGCACTCGTCGGTCCCAGCGACAGACGTGTATCGTCGCGCAGCGTCACCCCCAGGCTGCCGCTGCTGCCGGTGATCAGCGTGTCCTTCGCCCGCACAAAACTCCCGATCTCTGCAGGCGAGCTGACCCCGTTCGAAATGATGAAAGCATTGCCCTCCGCACGCTTGACCTGGCCGATGACCGGTTCAGCCAGTGCCCCGCCTGCATCGAGGCACAGCAGCGCGGCCGTCAGCGGGCCGCATAACCGCTGCGAAAGCCGCTTGCGGGTACGTTCGACGCGTTGCTTACAGCATCGGAAAATCATCCTCATTTCCATACAGTCTGCCTGCTCAGCAGGTCAGCGACCGGGGGCGGCGTAAGTTTAGGGCCCGGGCGCAAGCGTTGCGTTCACGCCGCGACCCTGGCGATTTCCACCTCACGCGGAACCTGAACGCACTCAACGCTGACGGTGCCGCCTTATGTCTCGACCGGTTCTTCTGGAACGCCGCCTTCAAGCCCACGCTGCCCGCGCCTGCTTGGCGCAGAGAATCGCTGGCCGGCACACGATGAGGCAATCCCGCGGGTTGCCAGGCTCCCCAACCGCTGCCGTGGTGGCGCTGAGCAGGACAACGCGACGCAAGCAGCACCGCCTGACCGGGTGTTGATGTTTCTGACAACCACTGAACAATGGTGCATCGGAGGACCCACGGCTGGTATCGGCCGGGCGAACCGAATCTTAACCTGCTGCACCGCACCGGCCGGCGATGTCCGATTCCGCGGCCCAGCCTGGTAACCTAGGCGGCAGCGAGGCAGAATCCGGCGTTCTCGCACCGTCAAATCCGAATACGTCGGCTGACGGCACTCGGCGTCCCTTACAGAGCACTCAACTGATGTCCGCACCCCTGAAAATCGATTCTCACGTGCATATCTACCGGGACCGCCCCGAGGCGGTTCGCGAGAAAACCGGCTACGAGGTCTGGGAGTACGGTGAGCTGTCCGGCGTGCACGCCAGCGACGCGATCGGGCTGATCGACGATTTCGTCGACAGCATGCGCCGTGCCGACATTGCCAGAGCCGTCACTGTGAACCTGTTTTCGGCACAGGTTGCACGCGAGGATGCGATCGCCAGGATCGGGGACGACATCTCGGGATCGCAACGGGACCGCCGGCTTGCGGAAATCGATGCGCACATCGGTGAAGATCTGAAGGCCTTCAACCGCTGGGCGTGCGATACCGCGCACCGGCACCCCGAGATCACCGCGTTCGTGGCCGCCGATGTGCACGCGCTGACAGCCCGTGATTGCGCCGCGCACATCCGGGACATGGCCGAAAACCACGGTGCCGGCGGCGTCAAGCTACACGGCGCCTTCCAGCGTTTCGACATGAGCGACGAGCGGCTGTGGCCGGTGTATGCGGTGTGCCGGGAACTGGCGCTACCGATAATCGGGCACGCCGGCCCCGACAGGCTGGGGCTGGGCTACGCGGAACCTCGGGCATTCAGACGCGCCCTGCAGGCTTTTCCCGAAGTACGCATGGTGCTCGCCCATCTCGGTGGTGCGGCCTGGCAGCAGGCTGCGGAGGTCGCTGCCGCGTTCGACAACGCCTTCTTCGACTGCTGCGAGATCATCGAATGGACCGGCGCCCCCAACGCCCCCACGGACCGGCAGCTCGCACAGCTGATCAGGACGATCGGCGTGGATCGGGTGATGATGGGATCGGATTACCCCTGGTACGACCTCGACCACACGGTCGAGCGCGTCATGGCGCTGCCGCTGCTGGCCGAGGAGGAAAAGCACGCCATCCTGGGCGCGAACGCGCAGCGTATTCTCGGCCTGTGAGCCGTCGGCGGTCCGCTAGACTGTTGGTTTCTCGTCGGCGCTCCGGCCCGGCCAGTCGGGATGGAAATCCCGCGACCGGTGCAACCGGGCCACGCACTTCATCGCCGCGGCACTGGCGAGCACCAGCGACAGCAACAACAGCAGCCGCCCCAGCGACAGGACCTTGCGCGCCGCATGGCCGGCGCCAGTCGGAGCCGCTCCGAACAACGCCGCGTGACCCTGGTTGAGGTCGTCCGCCTCGAGCGGCCCCGGATCCCCAGGGGTTTCGCTGCGGGCAGCGCTGTCGAACTGCACCGCATCAGCTGAGGCCGCGCGGCTGAAACGCGCCGCTGTGGATCGCGCACCGGCACGGCAGGTCTGCGCCAGAAACTTCACCGCCCCTCTCATGTCGTTCGTCTCCTGAAACCGGGTGGTGCTGATTTCGCAGCACCCTCATGCCTCGGCGTCAGCGTTTTTTGCAACCTTTGTGCGTTACTCGAAGCATCATCCGCGCCAGGGTTGACTGCGCATCCGTAAGGTCCGCCGACGGTTAGTGCGGCGCCCCTGAAGTGAAACAATTGAAACGCTCGGACGGCGGTCCGGACATTCTCGTGCAGGCTAGCCTGCCGGTCGAGGATTCTCGCCGTGTCGCAGAAGGACCTGGGGTGCAGCGAGTGAACAGGGACGTTCCACCTTTCCTTCAAGTCGCCCGCTCACCGCTTTCGAGCAATCCCCTGCTGCCACCCGAACGCGCGCTTGATCAGATCTGCCAGTACGACGTCGAAGCCAGGTGCGGTCGGCTCACCCCTCGATGTACGCGATCGGCCAGGCGCTGTCTGAACCGCGTCTGCGGTTCCCTGCTGCTTCAACCAGCCCGTCGGAGGCGCTAGTCGGGTGTCACCATCGCGAATACCTCGATTTCCACCATCATCGCCTCGTAGGCGAGTGCCGGCAGCGGTACCCCGGTGGTGGCCGGGCCCGGATCGGAGAAATAGGACGAGCGGATCGGCAGATTGGCGTTCAGCGCCTCGGCACCGCAGTCACCCACGTAGAACGCCGTTACTTTACACACGTCGTCGTAGCCGGCGCCGAGCTCGTTGAGAATCGTACCGATGTGCAGCATCGCCTGGTGTGTCTGCGCGCTCAGATCGTTCGGATGCACCGCCGAGCCACGCTTGTCGAGCGCCACCTGGCCGCCGAGAAAAATCATCCCGGCGCACTTCAAGCCGTGCTTGTAAGGCAGGTGCACGGTCCAGTCCCACAACGATTCGGGCCACACGTGGCGCCTGGGCAAACGTTCCCCGTCTTCACCGAGCATGGCGATGCAGGACAGTTTGACCGTGACATCCGCATTGGCGTGACGCGGCAGCGGGATGCCGGTGGCGGCCGGGCCGGGCTCTGAGTAGAACGCAGCGCAGGCAAGCGCAGCCGGTTCGAAGTCGGCGATGCCCGCACTGCCCGTGTACCAGCGGTTGTGCTTGACGATGTCGTCGAAGTCGGCACCGAATCCCGCGAGCAGCTTGCCGATCTGGTGCATCTCGATTTCGCTCTGCCGCACCAGATCGCCCGGCGCGAGCACCCCGCCCGACGCATCGGTCGGGTACTGCGCCGAGACGAAAATGAGCTTACCGCTGCGCAGCGCCTGGCAGAACGGCGGACGCATCAGGGACGCCTCATCGTTGCCCGCGTAGGTGCGCGGGATGGGGCTGCCGTCAGCGCCGCGCATCGCATAGGCTTCGATCTCCACCTGCATTCCGGCATAGGCGAGATAGGGCACCGGTACCGCGTTCACGGTGGTCCGGGTACCGGACGGCAAGCAGTCGCCGACCTGATTCAGAAAGTCGGCCTCGTCCACCGAGCCGTCGTTGACGTAGAAGCACAGCAGCTGCACGAGATCCCGCAGCTCGCAGTCCGTCCCGGCCAGCACCGCCTCCAGGTTCCGTACCACGTTCACGGTTTGCGCGGCGAGGTCATCCGGGTTGCGCACGGCGCCCGCCGCGGTCAGGTCGACCTGACCGCCGACCCAGATCAGGTCGCCGCAACGCACTCCGTGCTTGTGGGTGACCTCGATTGGCCAGTTCCAGTGACCCTGCGGCCAGATGTGTCGTTGTTGCATCCCCCTTCCCCTGCCGGCCTGGTGCGCCACCCGGTGCCGATTCACCTGGATGTGCGACCGCGCGGAGCGTACCTGTCCCACCAGTCCCGCGCACGCAGATAGTTGCCGATCAGCGGCAGGAACCAGCGGGACTTGCCCGAATAGAGCCGGCTGCTCGGGAACGGCACGCGCTCGTACGCCGAGCGCGCAAAATTGCCGGCGATCCGGCGCGCGATCCGCTGGCCCAGGTAAGTCATCGTGGCGACGCCGGCCCCGTTGCACCCGAGCGCGAAATGCAGCCCTTCGAGCCTGCCCAGGTGCGGCTGCTCGTCAAGAGTGAGCGCGACGTTGCCGGTCCAGGCATGGGTGACCCGGCTGCCGGCCAGCAGCGGATAGCGCTGCACCATGCCGGCGTGCAGCAGCGGTGCCATCTCGGTGGGCGAAATATCGCGCCATTTGACCCGGCTGCCGTAGATCAGACGCCGCTGCTCGGAGCACAGCCGGAAGAAGGTGACGATGCGGCGGCTGTCCGTGAACGAGCGGTTCCTGGGGCTCAGGCTGCGGGCCAGGTCCGCCGGCAGCGGTTCGGTGGCGACCATGTATGCTCGCAGCGGGACCACGCGGCACCGGAACTGCGGCGTCACGTCGCCCGTGTAGCCGTTCGTGGCGATGATCACATCGCCGGCCTCGCAGGGTCCGCGCGCCGTCGTCAAAGACCACGCGGCGCCCTGCCGGCGCAGTGCCTCAAGACTCGCACGCGCGCAGATTGTTGCACCGCCCGCTTCGCAGAGCCGCCTGAGCCCCGCGTAGTACAAGGCCGGCTGCAGATGGGCGGCGCGTCGTACAACCATGCCACCGTGGTAGAAATCGCTGTCGATCTCGGCGCTCTGCTCACCGGGTTCGACGATCCGCAACGGTGCGTCGCCAGCGTCGTTCTGTACCTTCGCCGCCCGGGCCCGCATTGCTTCGAGATGGCGCGGCGACCAGGCACCGATGAAGCGACCGGTAGGCGACCAGCCGCAATCGATTGCGTTGCGCTGCACGGTATCGCTGAGCAGATCGAACGCCGCGTCGGCCTCCGCGCCGAGCGCCGCACCTCGCTCGGCAGACGGCGCGCGCGCGAGCAGTGGCGTCTTGGACGCTCCGCCTCCGACCACCAGACCGCCGGAGCGGGTCGACGCACCGCGCCCGGGCTCCCCGGCATCGAAAACGGTCGCCTCTATGCCGAGCCGCGCCAGCTCGATGGCGGCAGCGAGACCGGCATAGCCCGCGCCTATGACGGCGACGCGCGTGCGTGCAGGCACGTCGTGCAGCTCAACGGTCTGCGGTTCGTAGTCCTCCCACCAGAAAGGACGTTCCCGGTAGTCCTCGTGAAACGGGTGCTGCATCCGGGGCGCGGCGCGGTTTCCGGGCGGCTACTCCTGCCCCGCGATGCCCCAGGTCGCGTTGAGTTCCTTGAAGAAGCCGGCCTCGTGTTTCATGCGCATCCAGTTGTTCAGAAATCCCAGCCAGACATGGTCGGCCTGCGGCACGATGAAGGACAGCGGCAGGCTGTTGGCCACCTGCTGGAAGGGAATGACCAGCTCGTCGTGAGTGGCCTGCAGCTTGCCCGCTTCCAGAATACTGGAAATGGTCACGTCGACGCGGCCCGCCAGCAGTTCCTGCCAGTCGCGCGCCGGGGACTCCACCTCCTTCACACTGGCCTTGGGCAGGCGCAGCTTCACGAAATCGGCGAACGAGGTACCCAGGTTGTAGCCGACGGTGACGCCGGGATCGTTCAGGTCCTCCCAGTTCTTGAACCTGCCGGCCAGCTCCTTGCGCGTCAGCGGCAGATAGCCGGTACGGCCCCACGGAATCGTGTAGCCTGCGGCTTTCGCACGGCTCACCGTCATCGAGGTCCCGGTCATGACGATGTCGTACTTGCCCGCAATCACGCCATTGATCAAAGTCTTCCAGTCGGTCGGCACGAACTTGACGCTCACGCCCATGTCCTTCGCCAGCTGCCGCGCCGCGTCGATCTGGTGACCCTTGTAGGCTTTGGTCTGCGGGTCCTTGAACGACATCGGGTTGAAATCGCCGGTCGTGCCGACGCGCAGCTCACCCGAGTCCAGCACCTTGTGCAGCGTCGATCTATCCGCGGCCGGAGCGGTTGCGGACAGAACTATCGCCATGGCGGCGACCAGCGCCGTGCCAAATGTTTTCATCGTTTCTCCTCACCCTCGGTGTTGAAGTGCCGACTGCCCGGAAGCGCACGCCGGCGGGCAGTCCGATTCTAGCGGCCGGTATGCGTCTCTAGTGTGCTGTCCCGTAAATACCGTGCAATTCTGAGCGCGTGTCGCGGGTCAGGACAAGACGTCGTCGTGCAAGTAATAGCCGTAGCTATCGCTAAGCGGCGCAGCGCTGTCATGGCCCGCGACACACGCTCCCGTCGTCTACAGATCGGTCAGTTGGGCGCGCCGCCAAGGCCCATCTGCGGTGTTACGCGCTCAAACCCTAGCCGGGCTATGCTTTCTCTCGCAAGCCTTGCAGCTGAACCTTGGCGGCATGCAGAATTACACGTTAGCTACAGGACAGCACTCTAGCCAGTGCTGGGGTCGCCGCCAGCCGCGTCATCGCATACCGACCTGATCTGCGCCTCGCGCTCGGCCGGTGGCAGATGGCTCGATCCGAGAACGGCCTCGGCAATGCGCTGCCCGTGTTCCCGCATGATCGACTGGTCCGGCGGTGCCGCGCCGCGCCACTCGCACACCGTGTCCTGGCAATAAGTCGAAACTGCTTCCAGCCCGAAGTGATCCGGCTGCGGGGCCGGTTCGCCGTTCGCGACTGCACGGATGCTGTTACGCAGCCGCCTGCGCAACCGGGCGACGCCGGTATCCGACGTGGCACGGTGTTCCAGTGCATGGATCGCTATCGGCCGCTGCGATACCTGTGCCTCGAAATCACCCGGCTGTCGCTGGCGCTCCGCATAGGCCCGTTCATCGGCCGTCTGCCCGACGAAATCGATCGATTCCTTGCCAACGCGGGTCGGGTCGTCGCGGCCGTGCGGATCGAGGCGTGCGCTGAAAAAACGCCAGCCGATGGTGCGGGTCGTGGTGTTGTCCAACGGCACCATCCAGCGCAGCATTGCGCAACGCTGGAAGTATTTCACGGCCTCCGCCTCTTCCCAGATCGCGCCAGTCTGATTGAGGTTAGGGAGCATCGACTCGGTGGTGCGCGTCCACAGCCGCGTTCCGATATGACGCGTCTGAACATTGATCATACCGAGCGGCGTGTCCGCGTAGTCGAGCACCTGATCGACGCCTGAGGCAGCGCCGAACTGTACGCCGCTGGAGCGTGCGTGCAGGTGCAGGACATGGATCGGGTCCTGGGTGTTCTCATACACCTGCAGCCAGTTACAGGGCGTCGTGAGTGAAAACGGTTTGCGTTGCGTGTCAGCCATGAGCTCCGTGTCGTACACTGGAAACGCCGGCTTCGCCGCGGGCGGCCCCAGGTAGGCGAACACGATCCCCCGGTGCTCATGCACAGGGTACGCGCCCTGCGTCACGCGCTTGCAGAGCGGGCTGTCTGCGGGTTCCGAGCCTGCCTGCAGCAGAGTCCCGTCGATGTCGTAGTGCCAGCCGTGGTAGCAGCAGATGATGCCGCGCTCGGCCACAATGCCGTATTCGAGCGATGCACCCCGGTGCGCGCAATGGCGGTGCAACAAACCGAGCTTGCCTCGCCCATCGCGAAACAGCACCAGAGTCTCGCCGAGGATGCGCACCAGCAACGGCAGCTCGCCCAGCTCGGCAGTCATGGCAACCGGCTGCCAGTAGCGCCGCATGTACTCGCCGCAGGGCGTGCCGCGTCCGACATGGGTCAGCTCCGGGTCTTCACGGGCTTCGCTGACCTGATAATAACCGCCGTATGCTCGTTGCTCCGCCATCGACTCCCCGGTCCACTGCCGGCCACCGCATGCTCGACTTGCGGGCCAGGCGCCGTCTCTTTACGCTGCCGCGTGGATAGGTTCGCTAAATGCAGCGACCTGCAGCGGACCATAACTTGACAGCGCCGGCCAGGCAATTCCGGTCAATGAAACGAACGGCCGCACCGAACTGCTTTGCGCCGCTTGCTCCGAGCAACAGCTTGTTTGCCGCGGCGTGATCCGCACGCCATTGACTTCCAGCGTCGAGACCGACTACGGGGACCGCTCATGAATCTGCAACGCGCTCTACTCGTCGTGTGCCTCACCGTGGTCGCCGGCGGCTGTGCCAGCTCGGAGAAATGGGGCTGGTACGTTGTCAGCCCCGCTACCCGGCAGGGCCGCATCAACCTGGAGTTCCTGCTCTCGGGGGTCGGCTGGACCATCACACTCACCGTGTGCTGCGTACTGCTGTCGATGTGTTTGGGCTTCGTGCTGTACCTGCCGAGGATTGCCAACAACCGCTGGCTCAACGCGCTCAACCGCTCGCTCGTCGAGCTGTTCCGCTCGATCCCGCCGCTGGTCTCGATTCTGTGGGTCTACTACGGTCTGCCGGTGCTCACCGGCATCGATCTGAACCCGTTCTTTTCCGGCCTGGCCGCTCTGTCACTGTACGGTGCCGCCTTCATGGCGGAAATCTATCGCGGCGGCGTGCAGTCGATAGAGCGCGGCCAGTTCGAAGCGGCCGACGGCCTGGCGCTGTCGACGTACGACAAGATGGTGTACGTCATTTTTCCGCAGGCCCTGCGCCGTTCGCTTCCGGCGATGGGTAACCAGTTCGTCATCCTGCTCAAGATGTCGTCCCTGGTCTCGGTGATCGGCCTGACCGAGGTCGTACGCCGTGCCAACGAGCTGGCCGTGACCGAGTACCGGCCGCTCGAGATTTATTCGTTTCTGGTGCTCGAGTACCTGGTGCTGGTGCTGCTGCTGTCCGCGGCAGTGCGCTGGGTGGAGAACCGGCTCGGCGCCGACGAGCGTGCAGGATCGCTCCGCGCGGCGCGCTCGGAGTAGACCGGCAGTGCGCGCCGGCGATCAGTTGCAGAGCGTCTCCTGAACGAGCACGTCTTCACATTGCTGGTTTGCGTCGGTATAGCGTACCGCGCGCCTGACCTCGGTGGCACAGACGGCGCGCGCCGCGACACGGCACTGGACGGTGGCCAGTGCCTGCCGCCCATAGATATCACGCACGCGTTGCGCATCGCAGTCACAGGGGTCGTAGTCGACATCCGCCAGGAAGTATTCGCCGTCCCGGGGCTCCAGCGCGCAGTTTTCCAGCAACCTGGATTCGGCGCTTTTTCTGGCGTTGGCGCAGGCGGCATCCTGCACCTCTGCGGGCTGCGCCTCGGCGAAGAGCGGTTCGCCCAGCGCGCGCTGCTCGCCGTACCCCCGCCGGCGCATGACCTTGCGCTCCACGACCATCTGCTCTCTGAACCGTTGCAACGGCTGCTCCCTACAGCGCTGCTCGACGCGGGCGACCTGACGGCACTCGGGGTCCAGAACTATGCGCAGCGCCGATGCCGCGTCGGCGTGCAACGACAGCGTCTGCTCATGCGGCACATAGCCCGGCTTTTCGACTCGCAGGCGGCGCTCCCCGACAGGGAACGTGTAACGGCCGGGTGCGGCCGCCTGAATGGGCCGGTCATCGAGGTACACGACGTAGCCGTCGACGTTGGCTTCAATAGCGAGGGTGACTGACTGCGGGTCGAGCAGCACCTTCACCTCGTGCCGCTGCCCCTTGTCGACCACCACCGTTGCGGCGAAGGGCCGGTAGCCGGTGCGCCGCACGCGCAGCCGGTGGGCGCCCGGGTCGATCCCTTCGACCACCAGCGGCGCTCCGGGACCCGCCCTGCCGGCCGACGCGCCGTCAAGGAACACCTGCGCATCGCCAACGTTCGCGTGCACCGCGATACCAGTGGCGAGCGCAGCCGCACGTTCGTAGTACCAGACACCGAGCGCGGAGAGGCCGAGCAAGAACAGCACCAGCGCAAGCAACGGTCGCGCGTGGCGACGCGGCGTTCCTGTGCCCCTGGACCTGGTCTGCGCGACGGCAACCGAAGCGAGCAGTTCTCTCGCCGAGGCAGGACGCTCGTTCGGTTCCAAGTCAATTGCCCGGTCGATGGCCTGCAGGACTTTGTGTGCGTAACGGCGTTTGCCGATCTGCACGGCAGACGTCAACGCCGTACCGTTACGGTTACCGTTGCCTGCGCGCGCACGTGCGGGTGCATCCGGCAGGGTCGTCTCCTCGATACCGCTTATACAGCGGTAGGCGGTCATGCCGAATGCGTACAGATCCGTCCACGCGCCGAGCTTCGCTCGGTCGCGCGAGTACCGCTCGGGTGCTGCGTAGCCGCGCGGCCGGTTCATCGCGCCGGCGGCGATCCCGTTCAGCAGCCAGCGTCCGTCCGGCCTGCGAATCAGGTTCCGTGGCGTGACGTTGAGATACAGCGCGCCCTGACTGTGCACTTCTGCGAGTGCCGGGAGCACGTCGGTGAACAGGCGGTAGACCTGCTCCTCGTTGAGGCGGCCCTGGTGCTCGAGCAGATCCAGAAGCGTGCTGCCGGCAACGAAACCGGTGATCACGTACACCGTGTTGTTGGTGACGAAGTAATCCTCCGTATCGACGAGGCCCGGGTGGCGGATGCCCGCCGCGGCCCTGGCATTGGCGCGAAACACGTCGCGTCCCTGCTTGAAGCGGGCGGCGAGCTCGAGCGTGGCAGGCCACACTTCGGCACGCTCTACGCGCATTGCGCAGTCACGGGGAAAATACTCCTGCAGCGCGACGGGCCGACCGGAATCGACGTGCAGCGCGTAGTAGGTGATTGTCGTCGGGCACAGGTCGAGCACCCGCTCGACCTCGTCGTCACCCAACCGGTGTCCGGCTGCCAGGCTGGCGGCCCGCTCGGTCATCGTCCGGGGTGCACGGTCGCGGTGCCGTCCGCGGCGACCCGCACTACGGCGACCAGGACTTTCTCGCCCTCGCCCAGAAGCACGCGCCGTTGCAACGGCGTGCGGCCGGCCGGTGTCAGCACCGCGCCGCGTACCGCGACGCTCGGCGTGCGGCGCGCGTAGTACCGGTAGTAGATCCGGTACTCGCCTTCGGTCGCCGCGGGATGCAACCAGATTTCATTACCTGGACCGCGGCGGTTGTCCTCCTCGAGCCTGGCGTCGCTGCCGAAATG
>JAHELT010000023.1:0-5745 GCA_024644045.1 Chromatiales bacterium
AAGATCGACCCCTTCCTGATCCCCCCGCGATTCACGCGCGTGGCGGATGATCAGCCAGTTGCGGTAGCGCAGGGACGCATTGCCGGGCGCGATCGCGTTCGACTTTGCCGCCAGGTTCTCCGCCTGCGCCGGTTCCTGCTGCAGCAGACGGATCTCGGCCAGCTTGCTCCACAGCGCCGGGTTGCCGGGCTCGAGACCGATCGCCTGCTCCAGGCGCACGGAAGCGCGGCGATAGTCGCGCGTCTGGCGCGCCACTTCCGCATCGCGCCACAGCGCCAGCACCTGGCGATTCTCGACGCCGAGCTTGATATCGTCGCCGGGCTGGGCCGGCGGCGCGGCCGGTTCGCGGCTCGGTGCCGGCGCGCAGCCTGACACGGCGGCCGCAACCGCCAGTATCGAGCACAGTATCCACCGCCGTGTACTCACGCTGCCGTCACTCCCACTCGATGGTTGCCGGCGGCTTGCCGGAAATGTCGTAGACCACGCGAGAGATCCCCGCGACCTCGTTGAGGATGCGCCGCGACACGCGGTCGAGAAACGCGTAAGGCAGATCGGCCCAGCGTGCGGTCATGAAGTCCACCGTTTCCACCGCGCGCAGCGACACGACATGGTCGTAACGGCGGGCATCGCCGACGACACCGACCGACTTCACGGGCAGAAACACTGCGAACGCCTGCGAGACCTTGTCGTACAGGTCGTGCGCGCGCAGCTCATCGATGAAGATGGCGTCGGCGAGGCGCAGCACATCGGCGTAGTCTTTCTGCACGGCCCCGAGGATGCGTACGCCGAGTCCCGGTCCCGGAAACGGATGGCGGTAAACCATGTCATAGGGCAGACCGAGCTCGAGGCCGATCTTGCGCACCTCGTCCTTGAACAGCTCGCGCAGCGGCTCCACCAGCTCGAGCCGCATGTCCTCGGGCAGCCCGCCGACGTTGTGATGCGACTTGATGACGTGCGCCTTGCCGGTGCTCGCGCCGGCCGACTCGATCACGTCGGGGTAGATCGTGCCCTGCGCCAGCCACGCGACATCCGGCAGACGCGCGGCCTCTTCCTCGAACACTTCGATGAACACGTTACCGATGAGCTTGCGCTTGCGTTCCGGATCGTCGACCTCGTGCAGTGCGTCGAGGAAACGCTGCTCCGCGTCCACCCGGATCACCTGCACGCCCATGTGCTCGGCGAAGGTCTGCATCACCTGGTCGCCCTCGCCCAGGCGGAGCAATCCGTTGTCGACGAACACACACGTGAGCTGGCCGCCGATCGCGCGGTGCAGCAAGGCCGCGACCACCGCCGAATCGACGCCGCCCGACAACCCGAGCAGCACATGCTGCCTGCCGACCTGCTCACGAACACGCTGCACGCAGGCCTCAATGATGTTGCCCGTGGTCCATTGTGCTTCGCAGGCACAGATGTCGCGCACGAAGTGCTGCAGAATACGCGCGCCCTGACGCGTGTGCGTCACTTCCGGGTGGAATTGCACACCGTAGTAGCTGCGCGCCTCGTCAGCCATCGCGGCCAGGGGCGCGTTGTCCGAGCTGGCAATACACTCGAACCCCGCCGGCAGGGTTTCGACGCGGTCGCCGTGACTCATCCACACGTCCAGCAGCGCGGCACCGTCGTTTGTGGTGTGGTCCTCGATGTCGCGCAACAGCCGAGACGGATTCAGCACACGCACCTGCGCATACCCGAACTCGCTGTGCCCGCCGCCGGACACCTTGCCGCCGAGCTGCGCGGCCATGGTCTGCATGCCATAGCAGATGCCGAGCACCGGCACCCCGCTAGCGAACACGACGTCCGGGGCGCGCGGCGTGCGCTCGGCAGTGACCGTCTCAGGCCCGCCCGAGAGCACGAACCCGCGTGGCGCGAAGGCCTCGATGCGTTCCGGATCGGCGTCCCACGCATAGATCTCGCAGTACACGCCGAGCTCGCGGATGCGGCGTGCGATCAGCTGGGTGTACTGGGCGCCGAAATCCAGAATCAGGATGCGGTGCGCATGAATGTCGGTCATGCCGCGTTACGCCTCGAGACCGCGTCGCTCGCGGCCGCTGACTCATCCCAACCCGGAGAAGGGCTGTCACTTTCCGCTCTCCCGCGACGCGCGGGGTCGCCACCGTCTTTTTCCCCTCTCCCACGGGGAGCGGGGTCAGGGGTGAGGGGATTCGAATCGCGTTGCAGAGAGGTCACCGTCAGTCGACACGGTAGTTCGGCGCTTCCTTGGTGATCGAAACGTCGTGCACATGACTCTCGCGCATGCCTGCAACCGAGGCGCGCACGAACTCCGCGCGTTGGTGCCAGTCCTCGATGTCGGGACAGCCGCAGTAGCCCATGCTCGAGCGCAGACCGCCGAGCAGCTGGTGGATCACGGCACTCAGCGGTCCTTTGTAAGGCACGCGGCCCTCGATGCCCTCCGGCACCAGTTTCTCCGCCGTATCCTCGTCGTCCTGGAAATAGCGGTCGCTGGACCCGCGTTGCATCGCGGCCAGCGAGCCCATGCCGCGATAGGTCTTGTAGGAGCGGCCCTTGTACAGCTCCACCTCGCCCGGCGCCTCCGCGGTCCCTGCTAACAGGCTGCCGATCATCGCGCAGTGCGCACCGGCCGCGATCGCTTTTGCGAAATCGCCCGAGTAGCGGATCCCGCCGTCGGCGATCAGCGGCACGTCGGTGCCGCGCAGCGCTTCGGCGACGTCGCTGACCGCGGTAATCTGCGGCACGCCTACACCGGCCACGATGCGCGTGGTGCAGATCGAGCCCGGTCCGATACCGACCTTGACCGCGTCAGCCCCGACCTCGACCAGATCGCGGGCCGCGGCGGCCGTGGCAATGTTGCCGGCGATGACGTCGACGCCGCTGAAGTTGTCCTTGATCCATTTGACCTTGTCGAGCACACCCCGCGAGTGCCCGTGCGCGGTATCGACCACGATCACATCGACCCCGGCCTCGACCAGAGCCGCCGTTCGCGCTTCCGAGTCCTGCCCGGTGCTGACGGCGGCGCCGACGCGCAGGCGTTCCTGCGCATCCTTGCACGCGTACGGGTTGTCGCTGGCGCGTTGAATGTCGCGCACGGTGATCATGCCGCGCAGCTCGAAGTTGTCGTTCACCACCAGCACCTTCTCGATCCGGTGCTTGTGCAGCAGCGCAATCGCTTCGCTGCGCTCGGCGCCCTCACGGATCGTCACCAGGCGTTCCTTCTGCGTCATGATCGACGATACCGGCGCCTCGAGGTGCGTCTCGAAGCGCAGGTCGCGCTGGGTCACGATGCCGACCAGGCCGCCACCGTTCACCACCGGCAGCCCGGAGATCCCGTGCTCACGGGTCAGCGCGAGCACGTCGCCGATCGAGGTGTCCGGCGTGATGGTTATCGGGTCCTGCACCACCCCGGCTTCGAACTTCTTCACGCGGCGCACTTCCTCGGCCTGCGCCTCCAGCGGCATGTTCTTGTGCACGATGCCGAGACCGCCCTCCTGGGCAATGGCCACCGCCAGGCGCGATTCGGTCACCGTGTCCATCGCCGCCGACAGCAGCGGGATGCTGAGCTTGATGTTGCGCGTCACGCGGGTGGTGAGATTGACGTCGCGCGGCAGCACCTCCGAGCGCCCCGGGACCAGCAGTACGTCGTCGAATGTCAGTGCGTCCTTGGTAATCCGCATCAGATGTCCTAACGGCAGGTTAATCGTACAATTATACCTCGAACCGCAACCGCGTTGAACGATGCAACCCGACCTGCTGGAGACGGCCAACCGCAAGATCTATACGGTGAGCGAGCTCAACGGGCAGGTGCGCCGGCGCCTGGAGAGCGGCTTCGGCAAGCTGTGGCTGGAGGGCGAGATCTCCAACCTCTCGCAGCCGGCCTCGGGGCATCTGTACTTCACCCTTAAGGACGCTCAGGCCCAGGTGCGCTGCGCGCTGTTCCGCAGCGCCCAGCGGCGTATGGACTTCGCGCCGGAGAACGGCCAGCAGGTCATCGCCTTCGCCCGGGTCAGCCTGTACGAGCCGCGCGGCGAGTACCAGCTCGTCGTCGAGCAGCTCGAGGAGGCCGGCAGCGGGCTGTTGCGCCGCCAGTTCGAGCAGCTCAAGCAGCGGCTGTTCAAGGCGGGTCTGTTCGACGAGCAGCACAAACGCGCGCTCCCGCGCGTGCCTATGGTGCTGGGCGTGGTCACCTCGCCCAGCGGCGCGGCGCTGCGCGACGTGCTTCGCGTGTTCAAGCGGCGCGCGCCCTGGCTCAGGGTGATCGTGTTCCCGAGCCGCGTGCAGGGCGTGGACGCCGGCGCCGAGCTGGCGGCGGCGGTGGCATGCGCCGACCGCGCCGCGCTGCGCGACGCGCTGCTGCTGGTCCGCGGCGGCGGCTCGCTGGAGGATCTCTGGGCGTTCAACGACGAGCGCCTCGCGCAGGCCATTTTCGACTGCCGCACACCGCTCGTCTGCGGCGTGGGCCACGAGATCGATTTCACGATCGCGGATTTTGTGGCCGATGTGCGCGCTCCGACACCGTCTGCGGCGGCCGAGATGGCGACCCCCGACGTTGCCGACCTGCGCGCGGGCCTTCAAGGCTTGCTGCGGCGCCTGAGTGAAACACAGCACAACCGGCTGAGGCGGCTCGGCGAAGGGCTGGGTGCCGTCTCACACCGCTTGCGCATCCAGCACCCGGTGCAACGGCTGCAGCAGCAGACGCAGCGCCGTGACGAGCTGGAGCTGCGCCTGCACCGGGCAGTGCAGGGACATGCCGCACGTGCGGCGCAATCCTACGCGCGCAGTCTCGGCGCGCTACGCGCGTGCCACCCGGAGCGACGACTGCCGCTGCTGCAAGCGCATCTACGGCGCGAGGCAGAGCGTTTGCGCGGTGCACTGCGCGAGCGGCTTGCCGGGCTTCGTTCGCGGCTGCAGAACAGCGCGCGAACGCTGGAGGCCGTCAGCCCGCTGGCCACCCTGGCGCGTGGTTATGCGATTCTGCACCCGATCGGCAAGGCGACGCACCCGATTGTCGCCGCGTCTCAGGTGCAGCGCGGCGACCTGCTGCACGCGCGGCTCGCCGACGGCGGCCTGCACTGCCGCGTCGAAGGCACCGTCGACGCCGATGACAAGACCGATTAGCGAAAAACCGCGCCGTCCCGCGCGGACCCTGGGCAGGCCCGCCGACGCAACGCGCGTGGCAGCCGTAATTCTGTCCATAACGTAACTGGCACGCCGTGGCGCCGGGGGTTGGCGTTGCGGCGACCTCCCGCCGCCCGCCTACCCGCGCTGGCGCAGACAGCGGCCTGTTTCAGCCCTTTAAGGGGACGAAGCGCGTGCGGGGAACCGCACGAGGTGTTCTCGCTGGCCACCGGGTTCGGCGGGCATTCGCTGCTGTGGGGCCCGGTCGCCGCCGCGATCGTATGGGGGCTGGTGTTCTCCACGGTGCTCACCCTGCTGATCGTGCCGTTGCTGTACCGGCTGTCGATGACAGACAGCCGGCTGGCGCGGAATTCGCGGGCGCGCCGGTGAAATGGTTTGCGCTGAACCCGCGATTCTGCTATTAAAGGCCGCTTTTCGTGTCGGGGGCGGTCCGCAACATGGCAGCAAAACGGCAAGGCGACATCTCGTTCGTGAACGACATCACCCCTTATAAGCCCAAGAAGGGGGAGGAATACATGAATGAGCGCCAGCGGGAGCACTTCAAGCAAGTCCTTCTCGCCTGGAAGAAATCGCTGATGGAGGGAGTGGATAAAACCGTCGACCACATGCAGGACGACGCGAGTAACTTTCCGGACC
>JAHELT010000023.1:5755-42533 GCA_024644045.1 Chromatiales bacterium
TTCCTGAAGAAGTTGAAATTTCCTGTCTAATATCTGTCCAAATGGATTATCATAGATATATCAGAATCCTTGCACTGTAGGCCCAAACTATGATAAATAGTCGCGTCCTGAAATAAACACTAGATATATACGGAGCGTTTCATGCCTCAAGCTGCGCCACTGACCGAGCACGAATTCAAGCCTTACAAGGTCAAAAAAGGGGAAGAATACATGAGTGAAGGCCAATTGGCCCACTTCACAGAAATACTAAATGCATGGAAGCAGGAACTGATGGACGAAGTCGATCGTACCGTTGGCCATATGAAAGACGAGGCGGCCAATTTCCCGGATCCGGCCGATCGCGCCACCCAGGAAGAGGAATTCAGCCTGGAACTGCGTACCCGCGACCGCGAACGCAAGCTGATCAAGAAAATCGACGAGGCGCTCACGGCGCTGGACGCCGACCCGGGCGACTACGGCTACTGCGAAGCCTGCGGCATCGAGATCGGCATCAAGCGCCTGGAGGCGCGGCCCACCGCCACCATGTGCATCGACTGCAAGACCCTCGAAGAGATCCGCGAACGCCAGAACGCCTGAACCCGCGGGTTCGAGGGGGTCCGGGATGGAACGCCCTTCCGTTCAATGGGGCGGATTCCATTGATCTTGACTCCGGGCTGATCGAGTCCGACGCATTCGCTTTCATCGGAGTCTGACCAGTCTGACCCGAACCACCGCCATTGAACCTCCATCGAACCGCTTGAACCGCCCGTGAACCTGACCGGCCGTTTCGCCCCCTCCCCGACCGGCCCGTTGCATTTCGGATCGCTGGTCGCCGCGCTCGGCAGCTACACCCAGGCGCGCAGCGCGGGTGCACGCTGGCTGGTGCGCATCGACGACATCGATCCGCCGCGCGAGGCGCGCGGTGCGCAGGATGCGATCCTGAACACCCTGGAGCACTTCGGCTTCGAGTGGGACGCGCTGTACAGACAGAGCGACCGCACGGAGCGCTACGTCGCGGCCCTGCAGACGCTCGAACGCGAACAGCTGCTGTACGGGTGCACCTGCACCCGGCGCCGTATTGCGGCCACCGTACGGCGCAGCGAAGCAGGCTTCGTTTACCCGGGCACCTGCCGCGGCACGGCGCCGGCGCCGGATACCGCGCACCGGGTGATCATCGGCGCCGAGGCGGTGCAGTTCACCGATCGGGTACGCGGGCTGCAGCGCTATGGGCTGGCCGAGGCGACCGGCGATTTCGTGGTGCGCCGCCGCGACGGCTTGTTTGCCTACCACCTGGCCTGCGCCGTGGATGATGCCGACGGCATCGGCGAGGTCGTCCGCGGCGCCGACCTGCTGGCGGGCACCGCGCAGCAGATCTATCTGCAGCGCCTGCTGGGGTTGTCCACACCCGCCTACGCCCATCTGCCGGTCGCCCTTGGCGAGGTGGGTCAAAAACTCAGCAAACAGACCGGCGCCACGCCGTTGCGCGACAACGAGCCGCTCCCGCAGCTGATGGCGGCCTGGGCGTTCCTGGGACAGACTGCGCTGCCCGACCGGCCCGCCGACCCCCGCGCGTTCTGGCGCGACGCGGTGCTGCGCTGGGACCTGAACGCCGTGCCGACCGGTGACCGGCGCGCGCCCGCCGGTCCGTAGGGCGCCGGAGCACGCCGGGCGCCCCTTGGCAAGGCGGCGGCCCTCACCTATTCTGTTACGATGCGTAACATAGGACGGCACGTCCTTGCGTGACGAACCCAGCAGCGGCCGCGGCCGTGACATCGTGGCGATCCTCGCGCTCCTGGGTCTGTTCCTGTTCGCTTCGCCGTTCACCGGCTGGTGGGCACAGGCCGCGTTCCCGTGGTACTTCCCGTTTGTGCTGTGGGGGCTCCTGATCGCCCTGGTGGCAATCACCCAGATCCTCGGGCACGGCTTTGAAGATTGAGCTGTGGCAGCTGTTGCTCACCGTGGTCGCCTACCTCGGGGTGCTGTTCCTGGTCGCCTATGCCGCCGAGCGCGGCCTGATCGGGCGCCGGGTGCTCGAGCATCCGCTGGTCTACGTGCTGTCGCTGGGCGTGTACGCCACTTCATGGACCTACTACGGCAGCGTCGGGCTGGCCGCCAAGAGCGGCTACACGTTCCTCACGATCTATCTGGGCGTGACGCTGGCGTTCCTGATGGCACCGATCCTGCTCAACCCCATCCTGCGCCTGGTCCGCGAGTACCAGCTGACCTCGCTGGCGGACCTGCTCGCCTTCCGCTTCCGCAACCCGCTGACCGGCTTTCTGGTCACCGTGTTCATGCTGATCGGGATCCTGCCCTACATCTCGCTGCAGATTCAGGCGGTGGTCGAGTCCATCGAGGTGCTCACCGGGGATGCGCGCACCGGCATCCTGGCCCCGGCGTTCTGCGTGACGCTGACCGTGTTCGCGATCCTGTTCGGGGCGCGGCACATCACCCCGCGCGAGAAGCACGAGGGTCTGGTCGCGGCGATCGCCTTCGAATCCGCGGTCAAGCTGATCGCTCTGCTGGCGGTCGGCGCGTTCGCCGTGTTCGGTGTGTTCGGCGGGTTCGGCGCGATGCAGGGCTGGCTGGACGCGAATCCCGAGGCCCTGGACCGGCTCTACCGGCCGGTCTCCGAAGGACCCTGGGTGACCCTGCTCCTGCTCGCCTTCTGTGCGGCGTTCCTGTTGCCGCGCCAGTTCCACATGATTTTCGTGGAGAACCTCAACGCCGGCGCGCTGCGCCACGCGGCGTGGATGTTCCCGCTCTTCCTGCTGCTGCTGAACCTGCCGATCGTACCGGTGCTGTGGGCCGGCAACGCGCTGCAGCTCGGCATGTCGCCCGACTTCTACGTGCTGGGCATCACGCTCGACACCGAAAACGGGTTGTGGCTGCTGACCTTCATCGGCGGGGTGTCCGCCGCCAGCGCGATGATGATCGTGACCTCGCTGGCGCTCGCCTCCATGGCGCTCAATCACATCATTCTGCCGATACGCTTTCTCAGCGGCGACGCCCAGGACAACCTGTACCGCTGGATCCTGTGGGGTAAACGCGCCCTGATCGCGGCCATCGTCGCCGGCGGCTACGGGTTCTTCCACGTCATCGACAACAACGAAGGCCTGGTGCACCTCGGGTTGATCTCGTTCGTGGCGGTGGCGCAGCTGCTGCCCGGGGTGCTGGCCCTGCTGTTGTGGCGGCGCGCCAACAGCGCCGGCTTCATTCTCGGTCTGCTCGGCGGGGCGCTGGTCTGGTTCGGCGTGTTGATCACGCCGCTGCTGATCAACTCGGACATCCTCACCCGCGACGTGGATCTCACCGCCCTGTTTCACCAGGGCGCCACCAGTATCTGGACGGTGGCCACTTTCTGGTCGCTGGCCGCAAACACCTGCCTGCTGGTGCTCGGCTCGCTGCTCACGCGCAGCGGCGACGAAGAACGCGAAGCGGCCGAAGCCTGCTCTGAGCGCGGCCTGACCCCGTTGCGCGGGCAGGTCACCGACGGCTCGCCCAAGCAGTTCGAGAAGCAGCTCGCGCGCGTCATCGGACCGGCCGCGGCGGAGCACGAGGTCGGCCGCGCGCTCGATGAGCTGCAGATGGAGCGCAGCGAGCAGCGCCCGGCCGAGCTGCGCCTGCTGCGCGACCGGATCGAACGCAATCTGTCCGGCATGCTGGGACCGGCGCTCGCACAGATGATCGTCGACAACCGCCTGCGCCTGCGCGAGCGCTCGCACACCGCGCTGGCCGACAGCATCCGCTACATGGAGGAACGCCTGAAGGATTCGCACAGCCGCATGCGCGGCGTGGTCGCAGAGCTCGACAACCTTCGCCGCTATCACCGCCAGGTGCTCTACGAACTGCCGCTGGGCGTCTGCGCGCTCGGGCCGGCCAGCGAGATCATCATCTGGAACCTGGCCATGCAGATCATCTCCGGCATCGACGAGCGCGCCGCCGTCGGCAAATCCCTGCATGCCCTGCCCAGTCCGTGGTTCGAGTTCCTCGAAGATTTCGTGCGCTCGACGGACACGCACCGCTACAAGCAGACCCTGCAGACCGGCGAGTTGCAGCGCTCCATCAACCTGCACAAGGCGGAGATCGACATGCCGGACATCGGCCAGCAGGCGGAGACCGGAGGGCAGGTCATCATCGTCGAGGACCGCAGCGAGCTGGAGACCCTGGAGACCAGCCTCGCACACAGCGAACGGCTTGCTTCGATCGGCCGCCTGGCGGCCGGCGTGGCGCACGAGATCGGCAATCCGCTCACCGGCATCACCAGCATCGCACAGAACCTCCGCCACGAGACGGACACCGGCGGCGTGCGCCAGAGCGCCGACGACGTGCTCATACAGACCGACCGCATCAACGACATCGTGCGCACGCTGCTGACCTTCTCGCACGCCGAGCGGATCGGGGCCGAGGCCTATCAGCAGACCCCCCTGCGCCACAGCATCGAGGAGGCGGTGCAGCTGGTCGGCCTGAGCGACGCGGGCAACCAGATCGACTGGCGCATCGACTGTGACGCCGAGCTGACGGTCGAGGGTGATCATCAGCGGCTGGTGCAGATGTTCGTGAACCTGCTCAGCAACGCCTGCGACGCCTCCGCACCGGGCGACCCGGTCGAGGTGGCCTGCTCGCACGACATGCTGCACGTCACGATCCGCGTCATCGACAAAGGCAGCGGCGTTCCGGAGCCGCTGCGCGAGCGTATCTTCGAGCCCTTTTTCACCACCAAGTCGGTGGGCCGGGGCACCGGCCTGGGGTTGCCGCTGGTGCACGGGATCGTGCGCGACCACCACGGCGACATCAGCGTGAAGAGCTCCAGCCGCGGCACCGAGTTCGTGATCCGCCTGCCGGTTCCCGAAAGCCTGGCGAACGTCGACACCAGCGCGGCGGGTGCGGCGTGAACCGCATTCTGGTGCTCGACGACGAGCCGGTCATCCGAACGGCGCTGCGCCAGCTGCTCGAGCGTGCCGGCTACCGCATCGAAGAGGCCGGCGACGTGGCGGCGGCCGAAGCGCTGCAGCCGGACAGCTTCGATCTGATTCTGGCCGACCTGCGGCTGCCGGGCGCGCCCGGCACCGCCATCATCCCCGCCGCCAACGGCGTGCCGGTGGTCATCATGACCAGCTACGCGAGCGTGCGCTCGGCCGTGGAATCCATGAAACAGGGCGCGGTCGACTACATCGCCAAGCCCTTCGATCACGACGAGCTGCTGATGCTGGTCGAGCGCGCGATCCAGCAGAAGCGCCTGAGACGTCAGAACGCGGCCCTGAAAAATGACCTGCAGCGTGAGTTCCCGGTGCAGCACATGGTCGGCGAGTGCCCGGCGATGCGCAGCGTGCGCGAGCAGATCGCACGCGTCGCGCCTACCGACACAACGGTGCTGATCCTCGGCGAGTCAGGCACGGGCAAGGAACTGGCCGCACGCTCGCTGCACGAGCTGAGCCATCGCAGGGACGGCCCGCTGGTGGCGGTGAACTGCGCCGCGATCCCCGAGGGCCTGATCGAATCGGAACTGTTCGGCCACGAGAAGGGCGCCTTCACGGGCGCGGTCAAGAAGCACGACGGCCTGGTGCAGGCCGCCGACAGCGGCAGCCTGTTCCTGGACGAGATCGGCGAGCTGCCCGGCGCGGTTCAGGCGCGCCTCCTGCGGGTGCTGGAGAACAACGAGATACGCCCGGTGGGCTCGACCCGGGCGCGCAATGTGGATATCCGCCTGGTGGCCGCAACGCACCGCAACCTGGACGAGATGGTGGCACAGGGCGCCTTCCGCGAGGACCTCTACTACCGGCTGAAAGTGATGGAGATCACCCTGCCGCCGCTGCGCGAGCGTGGCCAGGACATCCTGCAGCTCGCCAACTACCTGCTCGACAAAGCCGTCAAGACGCTCAGCCACAGTCCGCTGCGCTTCAGCGAGGAGGCGCTGCAGGCCATCCTCGGCTACCGCTGGCAGGGCAACGTGCGCGAGCTGGAGAACGCGGTCGAGCGCGCCGTGATTCTCGCCGACAGCGAGGAGATCGGTGTGCCGCACCTCGGTCTCACGCCAGCCGCCCCGGCGGTGCAGGCGGCCGCGGGGTTCGCCTACGACCTCAGCCTCGATGAGTATTTCCGCCGCTGCGTGATGAACAACCAGGACAGTTGCAACGAGACAGAGCTCGCCCGGTTGCTCGGCATCAGCCGCAAGGCCCTGTGGGAACGCCGCCAGCGCATGGGCCTGCCGCGCCAGGACCAGGGTTAAAAAGGGGTCAGGTTTATTTTCCTTCAAAGAAAATAAACCTGACCCCTTTTTTTGGGAACGGGCAGGGAAGAACAGAATGCCTCCATCTCCCGGCCCGTTACGTTTTGTGACACACCTCACACCTTTCTGTGTTACCTATCGTTACACGAAGGCGGGCCAAACGTTCGTGGTAGCCGCAGAAAACTGCTGTAACCTGTTGATTTAAATCAATACCTTTCTCTTGGCGTATGGATTGCACCCTCTCTGCCTGATTGGTGACAAACAGGTCACTGGCGAGCCGGCGCGACGGCTACGACGGTAGCCGGGTAAACCGGACGCAACGCCAGGCAGGGCGTCAATCGATTTGGCTCTGATATCAGAACGAAATAAAGGGGGCATCTTTATGGATGCAAAAATTGTCTGGCTCTTTGTGTTCGTACTGCTGTACTGGGGTTACTGCATCTTCTGGGGTGTCAAAGGTGCACTGACCGCCAAGACGGCGTCGGACTACTTCATCGCGGGTCGCAAACTCTCGCTGTGGGTATTCGTACTCGCGGCCACCGCGACCTCCTTCTCGGGATGGACCTTCATGGGTCACCCGGGCCTGCTGTACCGTGACGGCTTCCAGTACGCGTATGCGTCGTTCTACGCCATCACCATCCCGTTCACCGGCGTGATGTTCCTCAAGCGCCAGTGGATGCTCGGCAAGCGCTTCGGCTTCGTCACCCCGGGCGAGATGCTCTCGCACTATTTCCGCGGGGACACGATCCGCCTGCTGGTGGTGCTGGTAGCGCTGTGCTTCTCGGTACCCTACCTCGGTCTGCAGCTGCGCGCCTCGGGCTTTCTGTTCAACGTGCTGACTGACGGCTTGCTCGGCGTCGAAGCGGGCATGTGGCTGCTCTCGGCGGTGGTGTTCATCTACGTTGCCTCAGGCGGTCTGCGGGCGGTGGCCTACGTGGACACCGTGCAGTGCGTACTGCTCGCTGGCGGTATCGTGGCGATCGGTCTAATCGCAATCAGCTACGTCGGTGGGTGGAGCGAGCTGAATGCCGGCATCGCCACGCTCGCGGCGTTCGACCCCAAGCTCACACCGGACGGCTACAGCCACTACATTGCCATTCCCGGCGTAATACAGATGGTGAGTGCAGGACCGACAGCCGAGGGGGGTGCCTGGACAGGCATCATGATCCTGACCTACATGTTCGCGCTGATGGGCATTCACTCCGCCCCGGCGTTCACCATGTGGGCGTTCTCCAACAACAGCCCGAAGCCGTTCGCACCGCAGCAGGTGTGGGCGTCGTCCTTCGGAATCGGTTTCATCCTGTTCTTCTTCACCGCTTTCCAGGGGCTCGGCGCACATCTGCTCGGTGCCGACACGGCCTTCATGGCGGCGCACCCGGAAGCCGTCAACAACGTGCTGGGTGCCGGTCTGGGTGGTCAGGACCTGATGGAATCGGCCGGTAAGCAGGGCATGCTGGTGCCGCAGCTCATCAACCTGATGGCGGAGGCAGCTCCCTGGCTGGTCGGGTTGCTGTCGGTGTGCGCACTCGCGGCGATGCAGTCCACGGGCGCCGCTTACATGTCCACCGCCGGTGGCATGCTCACCCGCGACCTGCTGAAGCACTTCATCCTGCCGAATGCCTCGCACACGCAGCAGAAGCTGTTCGGCCGCATCGGGGTGTTGATCATCGTGCTTGCTGCGCTGGTCGTGGCGACCACCGCGACCGACGCGCTGGTGCTGCTCGGCGGACTGGCGGTGGCGTACGGCTTCCAGATGTGGCCCGCGCTGATCGCCGTGTGCTGGTGGCCGTGGCTGACCCGCCAGGGCGTCACGCTCGGTCTGGCCGCCGGCCTGGTCGCCGTGACCCTGACGGAGAGCATCGGTTCGGTCTACATGCCGTGGGGCCGCTGGCCGCTGACCATCCACTCCGCCGGTTGGGGCATCGTCTTCAATCTGGGGCTGGCTGTGCTGATCTCGATGGTGACGCAGAACCAGGGAGACATGGAACACAAGATGAAGTTCCACGGCTTCCTGCGTGAGCATGCCTCGCTGTCGCCCGAGAAGCGCGGCCTGGTGCCGATGGCCTGGATCATCACGCTGGTCTGGTTTTTCTTCGGTATCGGCCCGGGGGCGGTCATCGGCAACACCATCTTCGGCAGCCCGCTGGATGCTTCGACCTGGACCTTCGGCATGCCGTCGATCTGGGCCTGGCAGATCCTGTGGTGGGCACTCGGTGTGTTCATGATGTGGTTCCTGGCCTACAAGATGGAAATGTCCACCGTGCCCGATCGCGAGATCGAGGTGTTGTACGAGGATATTGGTGACTCGCACGAAGCGACCAAAGAACTCTGATTGTCACTGTGCGAATCAAGGGAGGGGGCGACCCCTCCCTTTTTTTGCCTATAATTCGCCTTCCAGCAGCTTCCAGAACAACCATGTCCCAGCCGGTTTTCTTCTACGCTTCGGTGGTGGTGCTCGCGGCGCTGCTGTTTCTGCCGGCCAGCAAGTTTATCTGGGTGATGAGCGTGCGGCGTCTGGAGCGGAAGACGGGCAACCCGTTGAATGACGAAGAACGTGCGGGCCAGCTCAACCGGGCGCGCCTGCTGGCCCTGTTTCTGGTGATTATTTTTTCCCTGCTGTTCAACGTCAGCATGCTGGGGATGCCGCAGTATGGATGACCGCCTGTACAAGACGCTTAAAATCGTCGCCATCGCGCTGGGACTCGCCTGGGTCGGCTGGGCGGCGTACGACAATTTCTCCGGCGACGACAGCCCGCACCGCATGGCGCTGGAAACGGGCCGCAAGTACTTCAAGGACGGTGACTACGAGAGTGCGCTGACAGAGTTCAGGGCGATCCTCGACCAGGCCCCCGGGCAGATCGAGGCGCTCGACGGCCTGGCGCGCAGCCTGATGCAGCTCGACCGCCCCGACCAGGCGATGCAGGCTTTCAATGCGGTGCTCGCGCGCGCACCCGACTACGCGGAAACCCCGGCCATGAAACCGCTGTTCGGCGCCACCTACGCCAACCGGGGCATCCTGAACGACCGCCTCGGCAACTACGAGGCCGCGATCGTCGACTACGAGCGGGCCGCGGCGCTGGAGCAGGAGCTCGACGAGGGCCCGCACTGGCTGATCCGCTTCCTGCGCAATCAGCCGGAAGCGCAGGCGACTATCCTGCAACGTGCCCAGTATCTGCGCGCCCAGCTGGCGCTGCCGGAGGACGAACGCCTGCTGCGGGTGCCCGAGAAGGATGCCGAGCAGCGGCCTTACAACCAGTGAGCGGCGCGTGCTTGCGCCGGTGACCGGGGCGTTGCGCTAGAAGATCTCGAGCACGTCCACGAACAGCACCCGCATGAAGAACAACAGCGCAATGCACCCGAACAGGAGGCGCACCATGTCGGTCTCGCCCTCCTCGTCGCGATACGTGATGCCGTGCCAGGCGACGAACGCCGTGATCACGAGAAAGACTAAATCCAGAAGTTCGATGCTCAGCGGCCTTGGGCTGGTGAAACGGGCGACGTTATTATAGGGATACCGCGCGAGCGGCACCAAGCATCGCGCGGCGAGCGGCCCGGACGAGGGTGCTGCGCGCGCCACCGGACGCGCCGGTACCGTTGATACGCGGCGAACCCGCTCCGAGACACGGGCTCGGCTATTGACTTTAGCGGCTGCGGTTTACAAAACTGCCCGCCAGGCAACACTGCACATTTTTTGCCCGGTTTCCCGACTGGAACCAGCGGACCAACCTGCAAGAGGTACACGTAATGTCAGAAGAGAAAACCTACCCGGTTCCGGCGAACATCGCCGCCAAGGCACACATCAACGCCGAGCGCTACGAGCAGATGTACGAGCGCTCGGTGAATGACGCAGACAACTTCTGGGCGGAGCAGGCCGAGGCGTTCGTCACCTGGTCCAGAAAATGGGACAAGGTGCAGGAATGGGACTTCACCAAGGCCGAGATCAAGTGGTTCATCGGCGCCAAGCTGAACGTTGCCTACAACTGCCTCGACCGGCATCTGGATGCGCGCGGCGAACAGACCGCGATCATCTGGGAAGGCGACGATCCGAAGGTCGACAAGAAAATCACCTACCGCCAGCTGCACGAGGAAGTCTGCCGGTTCGCCAATGGCCTGAAAAGCCTCGGCGTGACCAAGGGCGATCGCGTGTGCATCTACATGCCGATGGTGCCGGAAGCGGCCGTGGCGATGCTCGCCTGTGCCCGCATCGGGGCCATCCACTCGGTGGTGTTCGGGGGCTTTTCGCCGGACGCGCTGCGCGACCGTATCAACGATTCCGACTGCAAGGTGCTGATCACCGCTGACGAAGGCCTGCGCGGCTCCAAGAAGGTACCGCTCAAGGCGAACGCCGACGAAGCGTGCACCGACACGCCGAGCATCGAGCACATCGTCGTGGTGCAGCGCACCAAGGGCAAGGTCGGTTGGCAGGACAAGCGCGACGTCTGGTACCACGAGCTGGTCAAGGCGCAGTCCGCAGACTGCCCGGCGGAGGAGATGGACGCCGAGGATCCGCTGTTCATCCTGTACACCTCGGGCTCCACCGGACAACCCAAGGGCGTGCTGCACACCACCGGCGGCTACCAGCTGTTCACGGCGATGACGCACAAGTACGTGTTCGATTACAAGGACGGCGAGATCTTCTGGTGCACCGCGGACGTGGGCTGGGTCACGGGTCACTCGTACATCGTCTACGGGCCCCTGTGCAATGGCGCGATCACGCTGATGTTCGAAGGCGTGCCGAACTATCCCGACGTGGGCCGCTTCTGGCAGGTGTGCGACAAGCACAAGGTCAACATTTTCTACACCGCGCCGACCGCGCTGCGTGCGCTGATGGGCGCCGGCGACGATCCGGTGAAGAAAACCTCGCGTAAAAGCCTGCGCATCCTCGGCACGGTCGGTGAGCCGATCAATCCGGAAGCCTGGGAGTGGTACCACCGGGTGATCGGCGAGGAGCGCTGCCCGATCGTCGATACCTGGTGGCAGACCGAGACGGGCGGCCATCTGATCACGCCGCTGCCGGGCGCGACGCCGCTCAAGCCGGGCTCGGCGACCAAGCCGTTTTTCGGCGTGGTGCCGGGCATCGTCGACGACCAGGGCAAGGTGCTGGAAGGCGAATGCAGCGGCAACCTGGTCATTACCCGCCCCTGGCCCGGCCAGATGCGTACCGTCTACGGCGATCACAAACGCTTCTTCGAAACCTACTTCGCCATGTACAAGGGCTACTACTTCACCGGCGACGGCTGCCGGCGGGACGCCGACGGCTACTACTGGATCACCGGTCGCGTGGACGACGTCATCAACGTATCCGGACACCGTATGGGCACCGCGGAGGTCGAAAGCGCGCTGGTGCTGCACGAGGCGGTAGCCGAAGCGGCGGTCGTCGGCTACCCGCACGACATCAAGGGTCAGGGCATCTACGCCTACGTGACGCTGATGGCCGGCATCGAAGGGACGGACGCGCTGCGCGCCGAGCTGGTGAAGCACGTGCGCAAGGAGATCGGACCGATCGCCACGCCCGACCTGATCCAGTGGGCGCCCGGGCTGCCGAAGACGCGCTCCGGCAAGATCATGCGGCGCATCCTGCGCAAGGTAGCGGAGAACGAGCTGTCGAACCTCGGCGATACCAGCACCCTGGCAGACCCGTCAGTGGTCGATCACCTGGTCGAGAACCGCGCCAACAAGTAACGCGCTCGCACCCGGGTCCCCTCACCTCCGGCCCCTCTCCCGGAGGGCGAGGGGAAAATCAGCTCCCTTCTCCCTGGCGGGAGAAGGGATGGGGATGAGGGGGCGCGGCGAAGCCTTCCTCCCGGCGAGATCGGTGGCATCGAGGCGGCGTGGGGCGCGAACCCGACCCAGGTTGAGGTGACATGAAATCACATCACGTCTCGCACGTGTCCGTGTTCACCCGCACCGTCGGGCGCTACATGGAAGCGTCCCCGCCGGTGCTGAGCGCCGACGCCACGTGCGCCGCCGCCGTCGAACTGCTGCGTGCGCCGGAAGTCTCGGGCGTGCTGATCAGCGACGAAAGGCGCCGGCCGCTTGGCATCGTGACCGAGCGGGACGTTGCGCACCGGATTGCTTACCGCCTGGAGCCGGACACCCCGGTGACGGAGGCGATGAGCGCGCCGGTGGTCAGCATCAGCCGCAGCGACTACCTGTTTCAGGCCATCGCCCTGATGCGGCGCATGGGCCTCAGACACCTGCCGGTGGTTGACGATCACGGCGTCCTGAGCGGCATGCTGCACCTGCACAGCGCGCTGGGCGAATCGATCCCGTTGCTGCTGGAGATGATCGAGCTGCTGACGCCGGACGATCTGCGCACCGGTATCGATCACATGAAGCGTGCGCAGGTAAAGATCGCGCTCGGCCTGCTGCACGACGGCGTGCCGGTGCCGGAGATCCAGGCGCTGTTGACCCACTTCAACAACGACATCTACCGGCGAGTGGTACGCCAGACCGTCGCGACGCTGCGCGACGAGGGCCTCGGCGATCCGCCGATCGGCTTCGACGTCATCGTGATGGGCTCCGGCGGGCGTGGCGAAAGCTATCTGTTTCCGGATCAGGACAACGGCTTCGTGCTCGACGACTACCCGGACAGCGAGCACAACGAAATCGACCCCTACTTCGTGGCTCTCGCCGAACGCATGACGGCCGCCCTGCACGAGGTGGGGATCACCTTGTGCAAGGGCTTCGTGATGGCCAGCAACCCGCTGTGGCGGAAATCCCTGTCACAGTGGCGCGATCAGCTGGCGTACTGGCTGCGCAAACCGAGCGACGCCACGTTGCGGCTGAGCGACATCTTCTTCGACTTTGCACCGGTCTACGGCAAGGGCGAGAACGCGCACGCCCTGCGCGAACATGTCACGCAGACCATGCCGGGCCGGCATCTGTTTCTGAGCCGTATGCAGCACGTGCAGCGCGATCACGGCGTCGCGCTCGGGCTGTTCAAGCGCCTGACCGTGGACGACAGCGAAGGACCGCACAAGGGCAAGATAAACCTTAAATATCACGGCCTGCTGCCGCTGGTCGAGAACATTCGGCTGCTCGCGCTGCGCGAGGGCGTTGCGGCTACTTCCACGTTGCAGCGCATCGCAGATCTGCACGCGCGCGGGGTGCTGAGCAACGACGAGCAGGATTACCTGAATGCCGCGTTCGAGCACATCACGCGGCTCGTGCTGCGCCAGCAGCTGCAGGATTTCGAAGCGGGCCTGCCAGTCGGCCCTTACGTGCCGCCGGATACGCTCAGCGGGCGCGAGAGAGAACTCCTGGTCAAATCCCTGACTGCCATCGACGATCTGCGCGGGCGTCTGCGCGGCGAATTCTCAGCCGATATCTTCTGATCAGTGGGGTCAATGGGGTCAGACTCGGTCAGACTCGATTGATTCCGCTACGAGATCAGTGGGCGAGGGATCCGGATCCAATCAATCGAGTCTGCCCCCCATTGATCCGCCACTGATCCTCAGGGCAGCAGGAAACCGTGAGCATAGGGATCGCGCGGGTCGATGATCAGGGTGTTAAAGCCGGTAATGCGTGCCCAGCCTTCGACCGTCGGCACAATGCCGTCCCGGTCGCCGACGCGGGTGGTCTCGACCGGGCAGCCGGTGAACAGGCTGCCAATGATGCTCTCGTGCACGAACGGCTGGCCGATCTCGAGATCGCCGCGCGCCACCCGCTGCGCCATGCGCGCACTGGTTCCGGTGCCGCAGGGCGAACGGTCGATACCCTTGTCGCCGTAGAACACCGCATTGCGCGCGTGCGCCTCGGGGCGCGTGGGCTTGCCCGTCCACATCACGTGGGACAGACGTGAGATCGTTGGGTCCTCCGGGTGCACGAACCTGTGCTCTGCGTTTACGCGCTCGCGCAGCACCGGGCTGAGGCGCTGGATGTCGCCGGCGTTGAACTGAGCGACGTCCTCGAAGTTTCCCTGCGGCTCGACGATCGCGTAGAAATTTCCGCCGTAAGCGACATCGACCTTCAGGGTCCCGAGCTCCGGCACGTCGACAGTCAGATCGCGCGCGTGCAGGTAGCTGCCGACGTTGGTCAACTGCACCGATTCGACGTATTCGCCCTGCATCGTGTAACGGGCGATCACCTTGCCGGCGGGTGTATCGAGATGCAGCACACCGGGCTCGCGCGGCTCGACGAGCCCGCGCTCAACGGCGACGGTGACGGTCCCGATGGTACCGTGCCCGCACATCGGCAGGCAGCCGCTGACTTCGATGAACAGGATCGCGACCTCGCAGTCGTCGCGCGTGCTGGGGTACAGAATCGAGCCCGACATGGCATCGTGGCCGCGCGGCTCGAACATCAGGCCGGTGCGGATCCAGTCCAGATTCGCGAGGAAGTACTGGCGGCGCTCGCTCATCGTGGCGCCCTGAAGCACCGGGGCGCCGCCGGCGACGACGCGTACCGGGTTGCCGCAGGTGTGTGCGTCGATGCAAAAGAAAGTATGAGCAGTCATGTCCGATCAATCACGCAGAACCCACGCGCCACAGGTTAACACGGTGCGATCCGGCGTGGCGTCAGAACCGGGTAACAGCGAAGGGCTGCACGTCGATCGAAGGCACCTCGCCGCACGCCAGCTCCGCAATCAGGCGTCCGGTGGTCGCGGCCTGCGTCAATCCCAGATGCCCGTGGCCGAAAGCGTAGAACACATTTGCCTTGGCGGGCGAACGGCCGATCACCGGCAGCGAATCCGGCGTGCTGGGGCGGTGCCCCATCCACTGCGTGCCGCCCTCGGTGCGCAGCCCCGGTAAGTACGCCTGTGCGAGTTGCAGCAGAGCTGTGCACCTTGCGTAGTTCGGCGGCGCCTCGAGCCCGGCAAACTCGGCTGCGCCGCCGATGCGCAGGCCCATCGCCATCGGCGAGGCGACGAACTTGCGCTCCGCAAAGATCACCTCGCGGTGCAGCGTGATCCCGGGCGCGGGCAAGGTGGTGTTGTAACCGCGTTCTGATTCCAGCGCCACGTCGAGGCTATCGAGCCGGCGCACCAGTGGTTTCGACCAGACCCCGGCCGCCACCACCAGCCGGTCGAGCGCCACGCGCGTTGCATCCTCGAGACGCACCGACCGGACGAGCCCATCGACACTCTCAGCATCGACCACCCGGCCGCGGTGCAGCGTGCCGCCTTCGCGCACGAGCAGCTCGGCCAGCGCCGTGACGAGACGAAACGGGTCGACCGTGTTGCGCCAGTCCGGCGTCAGCACGCCGAAGCGCACGTCGGGCGACAGAGCCGGTTCGAGCGCGTGCACATCGGCGCCATCAAGCTCTTCGCAGCGCACACCCCAGGCGCGCTTGGTGTCCCATTCGAGCGCATCGCGCCGGTACGCGTCCCGATCCCGGTACACGGTCAACGCGCCCTCACTGATGAGCGAGTCCGCAACCCCGGCCGCCTGCAGCAGCGGTGCGTAATCATCGAACGTCGGTTTCAGCAGCGCGGCCAGCGCCTGCGCCTGGTGCGCCACGCGCGCGGCGTCACCGGCCCGCACGAAGCGCCACAGCCATGGCAACAGCTGCGGCAGGTAGCGCCAGCGGATAGCCAGCGGCCCCAGGGGATCGAGCAGCCAGCCGGGCACTTTCCACAGCAAGCCGGGGGCGGACAGCGGCATCACCTCGGTCACGCCGAAGCCGCCGGCGTTGCCGCTGGAAGTCTGGCTGCCCGGCGCCTCGGGGTCCACCACGGTCACGCTGAATCCCCGTCGGCGCAGGGCCAGCGCACAACAGATGCCGACGACGCCGGCGCCCGCGATCACCGCGTGGCCGCGATCCCGCGCTCCGTTCAAGGCGGATTCAATCGAGCAGCGGGCGCAGCGCCTCGCGCAACGCCGCCAGCTCGTCTTCGGTCAACGGCTGCACGGGGCGGCGGCATTCGCGCAGATCGTGTCCCAGCATTCGTCCTGCCGCCTTCACGCTCGGGTTGAACGGGTGGGACCAGACGAACTGGTTCACGGGATAGATACGCCCCCACAGCGCATTGGCGGCGTCCAGCTCGCCGGCCGCGGCCAGCCGGTAGAGCTCCACCGCGTCGGCCGGTATGGCGTTCGAGGTGCCCCAGAAACAGCCGGCCGCGCCCGCCAGCACACCGTGATACATCATAGGATCGCAGCCCACGAACACCTTTGCCCCACGGCGCACGAACGCCTGCAGCGCGAGAAAGTCGCCGGTGCTGTCCTTCAGGTACTGCACGCTGTCGATCTCGCTGCTCAGCGACGTATAGAAGTCCGGGTCCAGATAGATGCCGGAATGCACCGGAATGTTGTAGGCCATGATCGGCGTCGCCACCGCAGCGGCGACCCGCGCGTAGTGCTCGTACACGCCAGCCATGTTGGGCCCTTCGAAATACGGCGGCAACAACAGCAGCGCCGCGGCGCCCAGGCTCTCCGCGTGCCGCGCGTACTCGATGGCCTCCTCGGTCATCACTGCCGAGGCGTGCACGATGAGCTGCGCATGGCCTTCGATGTGGTGCGCAACCACCTCGGTGACGTGGCGCCGCTCCTCGGGGCGCAGAAACGAAAACTCGCCGGTGCCGCCGCAAGCGGTGATGATGGGTACCTGCGCCTCCAGCAGCGAATCGAGGTGCTTGCGCAACGCGGTGTCGTCGACCGTGCCGTCGTCCTCGGTGAACACCGTGCACACTGGTGTGCATACGCCGCGCAGCTCCGCCATCACTTCCCTCCTCGACCCGTGCGTGGCGACTGTACCACAGGGGGTGCCGCCCACGCGCCGTTCGCCCGAGCGGGACTCCGCAGGACGCCCCGGGGCAGGTATAGTACGCGGTGCAGGCCAGGCAACAGAATAGCGATTCGCAGGCGATGAGTTCCCAAAGCGAGTTCCGCGAGGCATGGTGGCTACCCGGCGGACACTTGCAAACGGTGTGGCCGGTTCTGGCCAATCCACGCACCGCCGTTCAAACCCATGACGAGATCCTCGAGCTGCCGGACGGTGATGCGCTGACATTGAGCTGGCTGCCGCGCGAGGACGCGCCGATCGTCGCGCTGTTCCACGGCCTGGAAGGCAGCAAGCACTCGCACTACGTGCGACGCATCCTGAGGCGCCTGCACTGCGAGGGCTTCGCCGTGGTGCTGATGCATTTCCGCGGCTGTGACGGCAAGCCGAACCGGCTGGCGCGCAGCTACCATTCCGGCGATACCGGCGACATCGATTTTTTTCTGCGCGCCCTGCGGGAGCGTAATCCGCATACGCCGATCGTTTCCGTAGGCTACTCGCTGGGCGGCAACGCGCTGCTGAAGTACCTTGCCGAGCAGGGCGCGCAGGCGATTCCTGCGGCAGCGGTCACGGTCAGCGTGCCGCTGGAGCTCGACAAGTGTGCGAACCGCATGCGCAACGGGTTCTCACGGGTCTACCAGACCTACCTGCTCGGTGCGCTGCGCAAAGGAGTCAAGCGCAAGCGCAATCTGATTGCCGCGTGCGGTATCGATGTACACCGTGTGCATGAGCACCGCGATTTCTGGGCGTTCGACGACGCCATCACCGCACCGCTGCACGGCTTCTCCGACGCGGCGGAGTACTACGCGCTGAGTAGCAGCCGCCGTTACCTGAAGAACATCGCGGTCGACACATTGATCCTGCAAGCGGACAACGACCCGTTCATGACGCCGGACGTACTGCCGCGGGAAGCCGAGCTGGCCGACTGCGTGAAGCTGGAAATCGCCCGCGGCGGCGGGCATGTAGGGTTCGTGAGCGGCAGCGTCCCGGGCCTGGCACGCTACTGGATGGACGACCGGATCATCCGCTACCTGCTTGACGCCGTTCAGGGGCTGCCGCCTGCGCCTGCGCCACCGACTCGCGCAGCGACTGATTGACGAGACTGCAGAGCGTCTTGAAGCAGGTATAGTGTTCCGCGCCGAAGGAATCTGCGGTGTGCCGGTCCGCGTAAACCATGCCGATCGGCCGATCGTTCGCAAACACCGACATGCACGCAAAGCTCTCTGCGCACGCGGCCTTGAAAGCGCCCGGCAGGTGCGGCGCATAGCGCGCGCGGTTACCGGCGTTCACCAGCAGCGATTGCGGCTTCTGCAGCAGCCTCGCGAACACTTTCGATTTGCCGGCGTCGATCTCGAGCTGCTGCAATGCCGCCGCACCAGCGCCAAGCACCACCCGCGGCTGCATTTTCGTCTCGCCGCGGGCGAGCGTGAAAAACGCACACCGTGAGAACGCGAACTCCTTCGAAAGTGCCGACATTGTGACGTTCAGCACCGTGCGCAGATCGGCACGGTGCAACTGTTGTTTGACCTGCAGCAGCTTGGCCTGCAGGTGCGCCTGCTGCTGCTCGGCCCTGGACCTTTCCGGCGGCGCCGGCGCGAGCGGCACGACGCCGGTGATCACGACCTCGCCCGGCAGCTGCACCAGACGGGCCGCTGCCGTGACCGCCCCGGGTACGCCGCCGTCACGCGCACAGCGCACCGCAACCTGGTGCACCATTTCCACACAGCGGTCGTAAGGCCATCCCAGGTACTCGGCGATCACTTCCAGGCAGGCCACCGTCGGTGACCGGTACCAGCCCGTGTCGACGTGACGCGCCAGCTCACCCGCGAGCATGATGCCCAGCGGCCGGTAGAACTCGTAACGCTCCGGGCGGAACACATCGTCGAGCAGCTCGGGCAGGCGCCAGCGCTGCACCAGGCGGCGACCCAGCTCGGAGAATCCCGTTCCCAGCGCTTGCCGGCTCGCGGCCTGCGAGCCGTGCGCGTTCTGCCTGGCCAGCACGGCACGGTACGTCTCGGGGTGGTAGAGGCAGGTCATCAACTCGGGCAACCCGGCGCAGCTCGCCACGATCCGGCACTCGCTGGGTGACTTGTCCTCGCGCAGCTGTGCCCAGTACCCGGCCTGCGCCGCCGCGTGACGTTGCCGCTCCCACAGCATCAACACCGTCGGCAGATCCGTGGCACGGCAGGTTTTCTCGAGCTCGGGTAGTTTCTCGATGCACGCGCGCAGCCGCGTCTGGCCGAGCAGATTGGCGGCGCTGTCTATCGAGGCAATGCGTGTCCGTTGCTCACCGCGCTTGCGGTTGACCGTCTGCAGCACAGCGACCGTCAAACCCGGATCTGTGCTGATGCGCTCCACCACCTCGCTCAGCGTGCAGTTGTCACCCGCAAGCAGTTCGATGCAGGCTTTTTTCTGCGCCGACAGTGCCGGCAGCACACGTTCGCACAGCGCCTTCAGATCGACCGGCGACGACGCCGCACTTCGCGCCGTCGATTGCACGGCAGCGGCGGACATTAGTGTTCCGCGTTGAGTGTGCGTATCTGCACGTTGTGCAGGTGCTTGATCAGCAGCTCACGGTCTTCGGGCGAGATTTCTTCGAAGGCCACCGATACGGTGGGCAGGTCAGGATCGAGCTCGTGTTCCACGCGCACTACCCGGCCGTAAACGAACAGGTGCACGCGCTCGGGAAACAGGACCAGGCGAAACTCGAGCAGCGCATCCACCGGGTATGCCGTCGAGCTCATGAAACTCAGACCGGTGGCGCTGATTGACACGTCCTCGGTAGGTTCCTCCGGCATGGTGTTTCCGCTCTGCCCGAGGACCCGCGCCACGGTCTCGATCTGGTCTTCCAGATGACGCAGATATCTGGCCACGTCGGGCGCCCGCCTTTCGACCTTGCGAAAGGCCGGCAGGGATTTCTCGCGCATCACCAGCAGCCTGTTGATCATCGCGAAGCGCTCGCGCGCCGCTTTGCCGCTGGTCAGCGCGGTCTGCTCGGCTTTAACGGGCACCAGGCTGACGCGTAACCCGATACAGTCGTCGACGCGATAACTGCCGCGGCGTTCTTCTTCAGCGGGCGAAGTACTCGACATCAGGAGGCTCCTTGATCGGGGTTGACTTGCGCCTGCACGTCGACCTTGCGGCGCTGTTCTTCGTTCGCCACGATAATCTCGACGCGCCGGTTCTTGGCGCGGTTAGCCCGGTTGTCGTTCGCCACCAGCGGCAGCATGTCGGCGTGGGCTCGGATCTGCATGCGCTGCGGCTTCACGCCGCCGTTCTTGGTCATGTAGTGCACCACTGTCGCGGCGCGCGCCGCAGACAGCACCCAGTTAGAGGGGAACTGCGAGGTGGCAATCGGCACGTCGTCGGTGTGGCCCGCGACGATGATGTGGCCGTCGACTTTACTCAGCGCTTTGCTGATCTTGGTCAGCACCGGCAGAAAACCGGTGTGAATCCTGGAGCTGCCGGAGGGGAACGAGCCGCGTTCGCGAATCCGCACCACCACCTGATCGTTGAAGGTGACGATCTCGAGCATGCCTGCCCTCACTTCCTTGGTCAGCTCCTCGTTGAGCTTCTTAGCCTGTTCCGCAACCTCGTTGACCATACTCTTGGAGGCGTCGTTGCGGGTCTCGGAATCGGTGAAATCGAGGTTCTTCTTGCTGTCGTCCACGGTCATCTGCTGCACGACGTTGAGCACCGTGGGCGTCGGCTTGCCCGGGCTGAACTCCTGGGCCACCACGCTCGTGCCCTTCGGGATCTCGTCGGCCTTGATCTGCTTCTGTACGCCGAAGGCGAACTTCATCGAACCGGCGACCTGCTTGAACTTCAGCACGTCCATTTCCGAGAACGCCAGCAGCAGCACGAAGAAACACATCAGCAACGACATGAGGTCGGCGAAGGTCATGACCCATGCCGGTGCACCCTCTTCGCATGCGGGACAATCAGGCGCGTCGTCGCTCATCGGCGTTGTTTCCTGCGGGCCGAGGCGCCGGCGCTATTCCGAATCACTGGCGAGCTCGCGTTTGCTCTCCGGCAGAAACGTCATCAGCAACTGTTCCAGCACGCGCGGGTTCACACCCTCCTGGATGCCCGAGATGGATTCCAGGATCAGGGACTTGTTCAGCTTTTCCTCGTTGCTGCGCAGACGCAGCTTTTCGGCAACCGGCAGCGCGATGGCATTGGCGATCACCGCTCCGTAAAGCGTCGTCAACAGAGCGACCGCCATCGCAGGTCCGATCGATTTGGGGTCTTCCATGTTGGACAGCATCTGCACCAGACCGATGAGCGTGCCGATCATCCCCATCGCGGGCGCCGCATCGCCGGTGGCCTTGAACATGCTGACCCCGATATCGTGCCGCTCGATGGTCAGGTTGATGTCCTTGGACAGCATCTTCTGCACCACCTCCGGCGGGTGGCCGTCGATGCACATACCGATGCCCTTCTCCAGGAACGGATGGTTGATCTCGCGTCCTTCCAGCGCCAGGATGCCTTCTTTGCGGGCGACGTTGGCGAGTTCCACCGCCTCTTCGATCAGCGACTTGGGCGAGGTACTCTTGTGCAGGAACGCCTTGAGACCGACCTTGAAGGAGCCGAAAAACTGGGCAACGCTGACCCGGAACAGCACCACGCAGAAGGTGCCGCCGATCACCACGACCAGCGACGGCACGTTAACGAACTGCATCATGTCGCCGCCGAGCAGAATCGACGTCGTGATCACGCCCAACGCGCCAACAAGACCTAAGAGAGTGGCCAGATCCACAGTGATACTCCTCGCAAAAACGCCGACATCTGCTGCCCTGCCCGGCGGGTGACGTGCTCGCCACGCAGGCAGTCCTTCAACTTCCAGTGCATCGGCAAATTGCGGGGAATCTTTACCGCGCGATCATACCCGTGCGACACCGCAAGAACGTGTACAAGTGATTGATTAGGCGAACATTTAAGACTGAACCGGGCGCCCGGATATGCGCCGGACACCCGCGCACCGACGGCGACGGAGGATCAGCGCAGAATCGCGCGAAAACCGACGATCCCCTCTTCGCCCGGCTTCAGGGTGTCACCAAACACCCAGCGGATATGAGTGTACTCATCGGCCCGCGCCTCCCGCGGCGTGCCCTGGTCGAGCACGGCGAGCGCGGCCGGCTGATCGAACGTCTTGCCGCCGTCCACGGAGTAGCTGATGCTGGTGCCCGCGCCGAACACGCTGCCGGTCTTGAGGTACACCTGAGCCGGAATGGGGTCGTCAATGATGATCTGCGTGGCGGGCAGGTCGCTCACGTTCCTGAAAAAAATCGTGTAAGCCACTTCCTCGCCGGGGCGCACGCTGGTTGCCGGAATCAGGCGATAGTCCTTGTAGCCGGCGTCGGTGTCCACGACCACTTCCTGCTGGGCCACTACCCGTATCTCGATGTTGTTCTGCGCCTGCGCCAGTGCTGCGCCCGCGGCGAACAGCGCGCAAATCACGACCCAGCAACGGCGGACTCTCATGGCATTCTCCCTGTCGGTCTGAGGCACCGCGCGGGTGCCGGCAGCAGCGGAGCAATAGCCCGGCAGCCGCCGCTTCGATCAAGTTGCCAATTGTCACTGCTGCGTTGCGCAACGCAAGCGGCCGGGTCCGGTTTTCGACGCGCTTTCGCACGCACGGAAGAGCGGCCCTCAGCCGCGCAAAAGTGGGTGCATCGCCGCATCGATGGCTATAAACTTGCCGATCCACGCCGGGGCCGTAGCTCAGCTGGGAGAGCGTCGCGTTCGCAATGCGAAGGTCGGGAGTTCGATCCTCCTCGGCTCCACCAATAAAATCAGACGCTTACCCCTGCACTCGCAGGCGGGTAGGCGCCCAGCAAAACCGGGGACTGCCCCCGGTTTTTTCGTTCCGGGCGAGTACCGTGGCCGGACGCTGGCCGGCCAGTTCACACCGCATGTAACGCAATCCGCTTGAACGATTCGGCAAGGCGCCCGCCGTGCGCCGGTACCGTTCAGTCGGGCAGAAGATAGCGCGCTTGCCGGGGGCAGACCCATGAAAACGAGCACGCTCGCTGACAGATACCTCTGACCGTTACGCCCATCGAGCGACCCGCTGGTTCGTGCCGGGACCCGGGTAAGTGCTCATTGCAGTCGCCACCATCGCACCATCGCGTTTGCCTGACGTACATCTGGCAAGCACTGGTCGCGCACCAGGATCGGTGCCGGCGCTCGCCGTGGCAGCACCGACAGGTATCGTCAACCTCGCCGCAAGCAACGGGTTTCGCGGTCTGGCCCATGCGCGAACACGCACGCTGTTTCAGAGGCCGGCAACCGGTCGTTGGCGATCTGGTAGTCGCCACTCAGGCCCGTCGGCAGTCGGGATCAGCCGTTTCTACCGAGCGCCTGACCCCTGCAGCCGGTTGTGGGAGAATCCCGGCTACCGACGCCCTCGTAGCTCAGTAGGATAGAGCAACCGCCTCCTAAGCGGTAGGTCGCAGGTTCGACTCCTGCCGAGGGCGCCAGATGAAACCGGTCCATTCCGGACAAGTGGGTAACACAGAGTCTGAGCCGCGGGCGGTGTTGCTCGCCGGCGCGTAGTAAGAGAAGCGATCCGGGCCGTGTTCTTGTGCCCTCGACCGGCCTCCCACCCGTCCGCGAAGCGTCGCCGACGTGGCGCCTGATTTCGGAGAAGTGACTTTCCGGAGCCGCCGAGCGTCAGAAAGCTGATCCGGAGTCACCCGCGCCTGGTGGCACCGGCGTCGCGTCAGCGAACGCAATGGCCGGGCACAAAAACTTGACACCGGACAACGGAATGACCTAACTAGCCTACTCTGATAGGCTTAGGCAATGGGGGAAAACCCCAATGCCAGGTCGGCGCCCTGAAGCGCGCAAACGTGCGGCAGGACGCCTCGACACCGTGGCAGCACCGGCGGTTCGGTGCAAACTAACGATAGCAAGACCTCAATAACGGGGTTGTTGAGTAATCAGGAGGAAAATTATGCGCTGCTTGACCAAATGTCTCCTTGTCCTGGCCGGCCTGGTCGTCGCGGTGCCCGCGGCGGTGGCTGAGGACAAGTTCGTCACCATCGGCACGGGCGGACAGACCGGCGTCTACTACGTGGTAGGCCAGTCCATCTGCAAACTCGTGAACCGCGGGACCAAAACTCACAACATCAAGTGCACCGCACCTTCGACGGGTGGGTCCGTGGCCAACCTGAACGCCATTCGCGCGGGCGAGCAGGACATGGGCGTCGCACAGTCGGACTGGCAGTACCACGCCTATAACGGCACCGACAAGTTCTCCGATGCGGGCGCCAACAAAGCTCTGCGCGCGGTGTTCTCCGTTCATCAGGAACCGTTCACCGTGATTGCCCGCACCGACAGCGGCATCAAGACGTTCGACGATCTCAAAGGCAAACGCGTCAACGTCGGCAACCCGGGCTCGGGTCAGCGCGGTACCATGGAAGTGCTGATGGCGGCGAAGGGCTGGAGCATGGACGACTTCAAGCTCGCCTCGGAGCTGAAATCGGCCGAGCAGGCACAGGCGCTGTGCGACAACAAGGTCGACGCCATCGTGTTTACCGTCGGTCACCCGAACGGCTCGATCCAGGAAGCCACTACGTCGTGCGACGCGATCATCGTGCCGGTTACCGGTTCAGCAGTCCACAAGCTCGTCTCTGAAAACGCTTACTACGCCAAAGCCAAGATTCCCGGCGGGATGTACAAAGGCAGCGACAGCGACGTGGAGACGTTTGGTGTAGGCGCGACCTTCGTGTCTTCGACCAACAGCGACACCGATACCATATACACGGTCGTCGCAGCGGTATTCGACAATTTCGACCGCTTCAAGCGGCTACACCCGGCTTTCGCGAACCTGGATCCGAAAGCGATGACGAAGAACAATCTGTCAGCGCCGCTGCACGACGGTGCAGCCAAGTATTTCAAAGAAAAAGGCATGATGTAGCCTAAGCCGGGTTCGGGCGGATGCCAGCATCCGCCCGAACCTGCAAACGCGCGCGTGCGGGGCATGACTCGCGCGCGGGCGCCACAGGGGGGAATGCCGTGAAGGGAACCGGCAGATTACCACGCATCGTGGCACCGGTCGTGGGCGCGGTGCTGATGTGGATTGCGGCCGCCGGCGAGGCGGTGGAGATAACCATCGGCACCGGCAGTCCTGCCGGCGTCTACTATCAGGTCGGCAAAGCCATTTGCCGGCTGGTCAATGCCGGATCGAGCGAGCACGGCATAACGTGCAAATCGCCTTCGACGGCCGGCTCGATCTTCAACCTGAACAACCTGCGCGCCGGAAAGCTGCAGCTCGGTGTCGTACAGTCCGACTGGCAGTTCCACGCTGTCAAAGGCAGCAGCCGCTTCGAGGCCGCGGGACCCGATGAAAAGCTGCGCGCGCTGTTTTCGGTGCACGGAGAACCGTTTACCGTGGTCGCCCGGCGCGATGCCGGGATCCTGACCTTTGACGACCTGAAAGGCACGCGGGTCAACATCGGCAACCCCGGCTCGGGTCAGCGCGGGACCATGGAAGTCGTGATGCAGGCCAAGTCCTGGAACAAAGACGTCTTCGCGCTCGCCAACGAGCTGCCGGCTTCGCAGCAGTCGCTGGCGCTGTGCCACGACCGAGTCCAGGCAATGGTCTATACGGTCGGCCACCCGAACGCGTCCGTGGCCCAGGCAGCGGGGCTCTGCGATGCGGTGATCGTCGAGGTCTCGGGCCCGGATATCGACAAGCTGGTGAACGAGAATCCTTATTACGCGTACACGCAGGTACCTGGAGGCGTGTACCCGGGCAATCCCGACCCGGTTATTACTTTCGGCGTCACCGCGACGGTGGTCACGTCGGAAGACGTCGATGAGGAAACCGTTTATCAGATCGTCAAGGCGGTGTTCGACAAGATCGCGGATTTCCGCAAGATGCATCCGGCCTTCGGCGAACTCGATCCGGCGAAAATGGTCACCGACGGGCTTTCCGCGCCGCTGCATGAGGGGGCGGTGAGATACTACCGCGAGAACGGTCTGAACTAGTGTCCTGTCCACGACGCGCTCGCCCGACGGGCGCAGCCGTGACGATTATCATCACCGGGGGGCCGGCTTCGCACAAGCGAGTCGCTCGTAGAACGAGATTAGAACATGAGCACGGAACAAAACCAGCCAACTGAACAACCCCGAGCGGGCGCGAGCGACGACGACCTGCAGAAACTGGTTGCCGAAGCCGACGTAGGCGGGCGGCAGCCCACCGGATTTGCGCAGAAAGTACTGCTCGGCGGCGCACTCATCTGGTCGCTTTTCCAGATCTGGATAGCCTCGCCGCTGCCGTTCATGGACTGGCCGATCGTCGGCAGCTTCGGGGTGTTCAACGATACCGAAGCGCGTTCGATCCACCTCGCTTTCGCGGTTTTTCTCGCCTTCCTCGGCTACCCGGCGCTCAAGAAATCCCCGACCCGCCACATCCCGGTGCAGGACTGGATACTCGCCGTCGTCGCTGCGTTCTGCGCCAATTATCTGTTTATCTTCTACGAGCAGTTATCGGCGCGGCCCGCCGCACCGATCGCAATGGATATCTGGGTGGCGTGCATCGGTATGGTGCTGTTGCTCGAGGCGACGCGCAGGGCGCTCGGTCCGCCGCTGATGGTCATCGCGATCGTGTTTCTCGCCTACACGTTTGCCGGGCCCTACATGCCCAGCCTCATCGCGCACAAGGGTGCGTCGCTCGCCTCCGTCGTGAACCATCAGTGGATCACCACCGAGGGCGTGTTCGGTATCGCACTCGGGGTGTCCACGAGCTTCGTCTTCCTGTTCGTGCTGTTCGGGGCACTGCTCGATAAAGCCGGCGCCGGGAACTACTTCATCAAAGTGGCGTTTTCGCTGCTCGGCCACTACCGTGGCGGTCCCGCCAAGGCGGCCGTGGTGTCATCCGGACTCACCGGGCTCATATCCGGGTCGTCAATCGCCAATGTGGTCACCACCGGCACGTTCACGATCCCCATGATGAAGCGCGTCGGATTCTCCGCGGAGAAAGCGGGCGCGGTGGAAGTCGCCTCCTCGGTCAACGGCCAGATCATGCCGCCGGTGATGGGCGCAGCCGCTTTCCTCATGGTGGAGTACGTCGGCATAAGCTACGTAGAGGTCATCAAGCACGCGTTTCTCCCCGCCGTAATTTCGTACATCGCGCTGATCTACATCGTGCACCTGGAGGCGATGAAAGCGGATATGAAGGGGTTGCCGAAGCCGGGCACGCCTAAACCCTGGCTGCAACGCATCATCGGAATCCTGTTCGGTTTCATCGCGATGGCCGTGCTGGCGTTCGCGGTCTACTACGGCATCGGATGGATGAAGCCAGTATTCGGCGCAGCGGCCTCGTGGATCATCGCGGTCCTCGTCGGAGCAGTCTACGCAGGGCTGATTGCCTACGCCGCCCGGTATCCCGAGTTGGAGCTTGACGACCCCGACTCGCCCGTACTGTCACTGCCGGAAACCGGCCCGACGGTCAAGACCGGCTTGCACTACATACTTCCGGTGATCGTGCTGGTCTGGTGCCTGATGGTCGAGCGCCTGTCACCGGGCCTGTCAGCGTTCTGGGCCACCGTGCTGATGATGTTCATCCTGCTGACCCAGCGCCCGCTGTTTGCGGTGTTTCGCAAGCAGGGCGAGGTCGGCACGGAGTGGAAGCGCGGCTTCAACGAGCTCATCGACGGACTGATCAGCGGCGCACGCAACATGATCGGCATAGGCATCGCCACGGCGACCGCCGGCGTGATCGTGGGCGCAGTCTCGCAGACCGGCGTCGGGCTGGTACTGGCGGATCTGGTCGAAATTCTCTCGCTGGGCAATGTACTGCTGATGCTGGTGCTCACCGCGATCCTGAGCCTGGTGCTGGGCATGGGCCTGCCGACGACTGCCAACTACATCGTCGTCTCGTCGTTGATGGCGCCCGTGGTTGTCGCCCTCGGCGAGCAGAGCGGCCTCATCGTGCCGCTCATCGCCGTACATCTGTTCGTGTTCTACTTCGGCATCATGGCAGACGTGACGCCGCCGGTAGGGCTCGCCTCCTTCGCCGCGGCGGCAGTCTCCGGCGGTGACCCGATCCGCACCGGCCTGGTCGCGTTCTTCTACAGTCTGCGCACGGCGGCGTTGCCCTTTCTGTTCATCTTCAATACCGATCTGCTGCTGATCAACGTGGACTTTGCACACGGTGTGCTGATTTTCTGCATATCAACGGTAGCCATGCTGATATTCGCGGCGGCGACCCAGGGCTTCTTCTTCACCAAGAGCCGCTGGTACGAGTCGCTGCTGCTGCTGCTGGTGGCGTTCACCTTCTTCCGGCCCGGCTTCTGGATGGACCGCATCGTCGCACCCTACGAGGACACCCCACCGCAGGAAATGGCGCGTGTGGCGGGCGAAACTCCCGCCGGCACCGAATTCCGGCTGCGCATCGCGGGCGAAGACGACGTCGGCAACCCGCGCGAGTTCGTGGCCGTCCTGCCGCTGGGGGAAGGCGCGAGTGGCGAGGAAAAGCTCGCCGCCACCGGCCTCGAGCTTCTCGAAGTCGACGGGCAGATGGTCGTCGACAACGTGGCCTTCGGCAGCGAGGCGCAGAAAGCGGGGCTCGCCTTCGATCAGAAGATCCTCGCGCTGCGTGTGCCGAGCGACCAGCCGAGCAAGGAATGGATGTGGATTCCGGCCCTCGCGGTGCTCGCCCTGATAGTGTTGATGCAACGTGGGCGACGTGGGCGCGGACCGGAGCTCGCCGCGCCTGCCACGACCTGAACCCGAGGGAATCGCGATGTTCAAAAACGTCCTGTTGTCCGTCGATCTCAATCACGAGGCGTCGTGGAAAAAGGCGCTGCCCGTAGCAGTACAGAACTGCAAGACATTCGGCGCGCAACTGCACATCGTCATGGTGATGCCCGACTATGGCATGCCGATTGTCGCCAGTCATTTTCCAAAGAACTTTACGAAAAAACTCCAGACCGAGGCTGCGCGTCATCTCAAGGAGTTTGTCGATACGCACGTTGAACCGGGTCTCAACGCTGAGTACCACGTGCTCTCCGGCGGCACCGTCTACGAGCTGGTCCTCGAGTACGCAAAGAAACACGCCATCGATCTGATCGTCATGACAGCGTATCGTCCCGACCTGAAGGACTACCTCCTCGGTCCCAACGCCGAACGCGTGTCGCGGCACGCGAAGGCGTCGGTTCTGGTAGTGCGGGACTAGCGACGTCCGGCAGCCAGGCTGCGGTAATTCGTACGCGCGTCGCGGCCCCCCGCCCCGCACGATCCTCCGGATCGATTTGATCCCCGTCGCGCCGGCACTACCTGTTGCGGGCCTAACCCCCGCTGATCCGGACTCGGACATTGTCAAACGGCATACTCGCCCGACAGCAAGAGCTGACGGGCGGCGAGAAGCCTCCCGGCGGGGGCGGTTGTGCGCCACCCGGTCTCTCCCGGCCGAACGACCAGACACCCGCGTCTGGCGGTTGCTGCATGATTTGTTAGAGTGGTGAAGTCAGGCGTTTTTGCGGAGCCCGCCACATGACCAAAACGCAGACGAACGCTAACGGGGCCGACGTCCAGGCGGCGCGCGAGATCGCACAAACCGAAAGCGGGCGACGGGACCCGCGCGGTTCCGCTCGGCACATCCTCATTACCGGTTTGCTCTGCTGGTCGCTGTTTCAGCTCTGGTACGCCTCGCCGCTGCCATTTCTGTTCGAGGTTGGCGTGCTCAACAGCAACCAGGCACGCTCGGTGCATCTTGCCTTTGCGCTGTTCCTGGCGTTCACCGCCTACCCGGCGTCCAAACGCTCGCCGCACAGGCGCATTCCGGTGCTCGACTGGGTGTTCGCCATCGCCGGTGCTTTCGCCGGCGGCTATCTGTTCCTGTTCTACCAGGAGCTTTCGCACCGCCCGGGGGCGCCAATTCTCCAGGATGTTTTTGTGGCCTGCATCGGCATGGCACTGCTACTGGAAGCGGTGCGCCGCTCGCTCGGGCCGCCCCTGGCCATTGTCGCCATCCTGCTGCTTGCGTATACCTACTTCGGTCCGTACATGCCCGGGGTGATCGCTCACAAGGGCGCCTCGCTGCACACCATCGTCAATCATCAGTGGGTCACTACCGAAGGCGTGTACGGCGTTGCGCTCGGCGTCTCCACCGATTTCGTGTTTCTGTTCGTGCTGTTCGGCGCGCTGCTGGAGCAGGCCGGCGCCGGTAACTATTTCGTCAAGGTGGCGTTCTCGCTGCTCGGACACATGCGCGGCGGTCCGGCCAAGGCGGCAGTGCTCGCCTCGGCGACCACCGGGCTGATTTCCGGGTCGTCGATTGCCAACGTCGTGACCACCGGCACTTTCACCATCCCCCTGATGAAGCGCGTGGGATTTTCCGCACGCAAAGCCGGCGCCATCGAGGTGGCAGCGTCAGTCAACGGTCAGCTGATGCCGCCGATCATGGGCGCAGCTGCCTTTCTGATGGTCGAGTACGTCGGTATTCCATACGTGGAAGTAATCAAGCACGCGTTTCTGCCGGCAGTCATCTCCTACATCGCGCTGCTCTATATCGTGCATCTGGAAGCGCTCAAAGCCGGCATGCAAGGTCTCTCGCGTCCGGTACAGAGCACCCTGGTGCGACGCCTGCTGTCGATGGTGCTGGTCGTCCTGAGCCTGATCGTGCTCTCAGGGCTGGTGTACTACGGCGTCGGCTGGACCAAGGATGTGTTCGGCGACGCCGCCCGCTGGATCGTCGGGGCGTGCATTTTCGCCGCCTACCTCGGTTTGCTGTGGTACGCCTCGCGCGTGCCGGAGCTCGAGGCGGATGATCCGAATGTCGCGCAGCTGACGTTGCCGCGGACCGGCCCTACGGTGAAATCCGGGCTGCATTTCCTGTTACCCGTGATCCTGCTGGTCTGGTGCCTGGTCGTGGAACGTTTCTCACCCGGATTGTCCGCCTTCTGGGCCTGCATGCTGATGATGGCGATCGTCGTCACGCAACGCCCGATCCTGGCAGCTTTTCGCGGCCTTGATCGGGCCGCGGTGCGTAACGCCGGGCACCGGGGCGCCGGCGACCTGTTCCGTGGCCTGGTTACAGGCGCACGCAACATGGTTGCAATCGGTGTGGCGACAGCGGCCGCCGGCATCGTCGTCGGCACGGTGACCCTGACCGGTATCGGGCTGGTGATGACCGAGTTCGTGGAAGTGATTTCCGGCGGTAACATGATGCTGATGCTGGTGTTCACCGCCTTCATCTGCCTGGTGCTGGGTCTCGGGCTGCCAACCACGGCCAACTACATCGTGGTCTCGGCCTTGATGGCACCGGTGATCGTGAACCTGGGTGCGGAGCACGGGCTCACCGTACCGCTGATTGCGGTACACCTGTTCGTCTTCTACTTCGGTATCCTGGCCGACGACACACCGCCGGTGGGGCTCGCCGCCTACGCCGCGGCGGCGATATCACGCAGCGATCCGGTGATGACCGGGGTACAGGGCTTCGCCTACGATATCCGCACCGCGATACTGCCGTTCATGTTCCTGTTCAACAACCAGTTGCTGTTGATCGGCATCGACGGCTGGTGGGAGCTGTTGCTCACGGTGTGCAGCGCCACGGGCGCCATGCTCGTGTTCGCGGCGGCCACACAGGGTTATTTCCTCGCACGCAGTCGCTGGTGGGAATCGCTGGCGCTGCTGCTCGTTGCGTTCACCCTGTTTCGTCCGGGCTACTGGATCGACTTGAACTGGCCGCCGCTGGCACAGGTACCGCCCGCCGACGTCGTCGAGCTTGCCGCGCGCGGGGCCGACGCCGGCGCTGAGCGCATGCTGCTCGCGATCGAGGGTGAAGCGTTGTCCGGCGACCGCGTGACCAAAACCATCGAGGTACCGCTGACCGGCACGGGCACCGGCGACGACCGGTTGCAGAGCGTCGGCCTTATCTTGCGCGAGGAAGATGGGCGGGTACTGGTCGACGACGTTATCTGGGGCAGTCCGGCCTACGAAGCGAACATCGAGTTCGACTGGGAGATCAAATCCGTACAATTGCCGCAGAGGCAACCTTCAAAGTACTGGATGCTGGCTCCCGCCCTGGGCCTGCTGCTGCTGATCGCGTTCATGCAGCGGTTGCGGTCGGCGCGCTGAGTGAGTCCGGTCCTGCTTCAGCCGGTGTGCAACACACCGCCCGCGATGCCGATCGAGACCACGGCTACGCCCAGCCCGAGCACCGCACGGCGCGAGTACATCCCCACCATCGACAGGCGCAGGCGCACCGGCGCAATCTTCGCCGACACGCTCCGCCGTTGCTCGCGGATGCGCCGACTGATGTAGGGGACGATCAAACCGGGCGATACCCGCATGAACAGCACTTTTTTCAGCGTCAGGCGGTCTTCTTCGGTGAGCAGCCGCTTGCGTTTTCTACTCGCTTTAGCCCGCCCCAGCACCGCACGACGCTCCTGCTCACGGCGTTTCTGCAACGCATCCTGCCGGGCGCCGGGCGCGGCGGCGCCGCCGCGGCCGGCTGCCGCGCCCGCTTGCGCCGCCGTAATCGGTGAGCCCGCAGCCGGTTGGGACACAGACTCTGCCCGGTTTACCACGCCACTGCGTGCCTGCTCTGGAGCCGGACCCGCCGTTGCGCGCTTCGCCGCAGCATCGTCGGGTGCGTCTTTTATTTCGGGCGTGGGCGCCGGCGACGTCTTCTGCTCAGCGAGCGCGACGCCGCCTCCGGCGATAACGACGACCGTCACGTTGTCCGAACCGCCACCCTCCAGCGCGGCGATGATCAGCCGATCGACCGCCACCTGCTCATCGCCGCTGTCGGCAATGATCTCGGCAATGCTGGAATCGTCGACCTCGCCGGTAAGGCCGTCGGAGCACAGCATCAGGCACTCGCCCATCTTCAGTGCGCCCGTCGCTATACCGACTTCCAGTTGATCGACGCTACGGCTGCCGAGGCACTGAGTCAGTACGCTGCGGTCGGGATGATCGATCGCTTCCTGCTCGTTGATGACGCCGAGGTCGACCAGCGTCTGTACGTAGGAGTGATCATGGCTGACCTGCGAAAGACGTGCGCCGTCCCAGTGGTACGCGCGGCTGTCGCCGACCCACGCCACGTCGAAGTTACCCTCCGCGATACGCGCCGCGACGCACGTGCAGCCCATTCCGGCGACGCCCGGACCACCCTTGCGGCTGCCCTTGAGCACCGCCTTGTGCGCGAGATTCATGGCGCGATCCAGGGGCTCGCCGCGGGCTACCGCCGCATTCACGGTCTGCACCGCAATCGCGCTTGCCACCTCCCCGGCTTCGTGACCGCCCATGCCGTCGGCCACGATCCATAGCCCCAGCTCGTCGTTGACCAGGTACGCGTCCTCGTTGTGATCACGGGCCAGGCCGACATCGGTACCGGCGCCGTAACGGGTAGTCACTACGACAGCTCCCTGACGACACGAAAGCCGACGTTGCTGGTACGGTAGCTACGCGTGTTGTGACCGCGTGCGGCAGAACGACTGGAGCGCGGCCCGTAATACCAGGACCCGCCCCGCAACACACGCCGGCTGCAGTTACCCTGCAACCATGGAGCACCGTCGTTCGGAGCCTTGTCGTAGGAAGCGTTCAGGCAATCCTGCGTCCACTCGAACACGTTGCCGGCGGTATCGAACAATCCAAACGCGTTCGGTTCGAAAGAACCCACCGGCAGGGTTTGTTTTTCGTCCCACTCGCTGCGGCAGCCGTCGCAGTTCGCGCGTTTCTGCTCGACGCGCTCCCCCCACCAGTACGCGGTACTGGTGCCCGCACGTGCTACGTACTCCCACTCGGCCTCGCTAGGCAGCCGGTAGGTCGCACCGGTGACTTTGGACAGCCACTGCGCATAACTCTGCGCGTCGTTCCAGCTGACGTTGATCACCGGTCGCCGGCCACGACCCCAGCCGCGATCCTCCGGCTTCGGCCTGTTCATCGCCTGGGCGTACTGGTCGTACTCCTCGAACGTGACTTCGTACTTGCCGATGGCGAACGGGCTCGCTACAGCTACCTTGTGTTGCGGCTCCTCGGTCTTGTCGCGCCCGGATTCGCCGTCCGGCGAGCCCATCGTAAAGTCGCCGGGGGGGATCACGATCAGCTCCGGACCGACGCTTCCATCGCGCAGTACGTCGCGGAACACCGCGAACGGTTTACGCATGGCGCGGGCTTTCTCGAGACCGGCGCGCGCCCTTTCGTCGCCCGGAAAGGCTGCCAGAGCGGCCTCGTAGTGGCGTATGGCAGCCGGCTTGTCGAAATCCGCCATGGCCGCCTCGGCCTTCTTGCGTTGCGCATCCGCTTCCTTGCGTGCGCTGGCCGTCTGCACATACACATTCTCGGCGCGCTTGCGTATTTCAGCCGCCGTGGCCGGGACGTCGCCGCCGCCGTGAACCTGGGCCTGCGTGATGTACTTCTCGACCGTTTCGAGATCGCCGGCCTCGGCGGCTTCCCGCGCAAGGTTGAGAAACGCCGCGCTGGCTTCCGCGGGCTCGATCCAGCGCTCACCGACTTTGACCAGCTCGCCGCCGGAAAGCGTGACGGATTGGCGTACCGTGTCGCCTTCCAGAATCTCTACTTTGACGACCGCGTCCTTGTAGCGTTCCAGGCGCAGCAGTATCTCGTGTTCGCCCGCGGCGATTTCCGCGATGGTGGCTGGCGTGCGTTCGGACTGCAGCTCGCCGTTGATGAAGATCCTCGCGTTTGGCGGTTCGCTCAACACGGTCACCGCGCCGAGACCCGGCAACAGCGTAACGTCACGTTTCAGCACCTTGTCGTCGACCAGCTCGACCTCTTCCTCATACGGGCGGAAATACTTGTGATCGATGGACAGCGTGTGTTTGCCCGCTGGCAGCTTGGCGCTCAGCGTCGGCGTTTTTCCGAGCACGTGCCCGTCCAGGCGCACTTCGGCGGCGGGTGGATTGGTACGCACCTGCAGGATAGCCCGCCCTTCGGCGAGGTTGGTCACTCTTTCGCCGTTGGTGGGGTCCCCGATCAGCGTACGTCCGCCGTCGACCGTCTCGACGTACCGCCCCGGCGGTTGCAGCGTGAAGTAGCCAATGCCGACACCGATCATCAATACCAGCGCGAACGCACCCCAGATCACGAATGGGTTTGCCTGGCGTGGCTGAACGGCCGCGCCCAGCGTGGTGGCGGTTCGCTGCTTGCTTTTCAGCAGCTCGGCTGCGGCCTGAACCAGCTCTTCGGACGTCTGGTAACGCTCGCGCGCATCCTTCGCGAGCATTTTCTGCAACATCGGATCGTATTCGGCCAGATCCGGCGGTAGATGCGGTACCGGCTGGCTCACGTGCATGATCCCGATCGCCACCGAGTCATCCGCCTGGTACGGCACCTTGCCGGTGAGCATCTCGTAGAGCACGATCCCCAGGCTGTAGATGTCCGAACGCCCGTCGACCGGCTTGCCGCGCGCCTGCTCCGGGCTCATATAGTGCGGCGTGCCGATACTCATCCCGGTACCGGTCATGCGCGTCCCCGAATCGGCGGCTTTCGCAATGCCGAAGTCGGTCAGCACCGCCGAGCCGTCATCGCGGAACAGGATGTTTTCGGACTTGACGTCCCGATGCACGAAGCCCTGCTTGTGCGCGTAGTTGAGCGCCGAGGCAACGTCGATCATGATGCGCAGGGCGTCCAGGGGTTCCAGCGCGCCACGCGCCTTGAGCCGGCGTTTGAGGTCACCGCCACTGATATGTTCCATGGCGATGTAGTGGTGCTGTTCGGCCACCCCGACGTCGTAAACGCCGACGATATGGGGGTGGTTGAACTTCGCAATCGTCTTACCTTCCTTGATGAAACGCTGCGTAAATGTCTGATCTGCCGCCAGCGAGGGCGCCATGACCTTGAGCGCTACCGAGCGATCGAGCGATTCCTGCGTCGCCAGAAAAACGGTCGCCATACCGCCATGACCAAGTTCCCGCTTGATCCTATAGCCCGGTATTTCGGTCATTCAACACTCCGGAATAAAGCTGACAGAAACGATTGAGACACCCTCGACGCTATCAATCGGCCGCCGGGCGCGGTTCTTGACCGGGCCGCGCGGGGATGCAGGCCACATTGATAGAGTCCCGTGAAAACAACGGGTTATCGAAAAAAATGGACACTATCATACCGCGTCCGGCGGGAACACTGCTGCGGTAGCAGAAACTCTCAACACGCTGCCTGTCTATCAAGTAAGCCTGGCCACGGGTGGCGTTATGCGACGCTTTTTTGGCCGAAAATGGAAGCAACTACCCGGCCAAAAAAGGTTTTTCAGCGCCTCCTGGGATCCGAATTCCGTCTGCCTGCGGCGCCGCCAGGGTAGTCTGGCCCCGGATGCGGCCGTCTGCGGCGGGTGGCGGAGAGGGTGGGATTCGAACCCACGTGGGGCGGATATGCCCCCAACCGATTTCGAGTCGGTGCCGTTATGACCACTTCGGTACCTCTCCCGTAGTGCCGTCCTATCTTAATCCTTCACTTCGCCCAGCGTGGTGCGGGGAGGGTGGGATTGCGCTGGGCCATCCCTGGCCGCGCCCGCCGGGCTTGCTGCGCGGCGCGGTAAATCGTTCCCGACGATTTGCTGCGCTGGGCCATCCCTGGCCGCGCCCGCCGGGCTTGCTGCGCGGCGCGGTAAATCGTTCCCGACGATTTGCTCGACCCACGTGGGGCGGATATGCCCCCAACCGATTTCGAGTCGGTGCCGTTATGACCACTTCGGCAGCTCTCCCATGGCTTCAACGACCTGCCGCGCCGTTCACGCGTTCCGGAGGGTGTCTCCCGTTCACGGCCAACCTCCTCGCTCGCAGCGCCGGGAGGCAGATGCTTAAACGCGCCCGCACCGGCCTATGCCATGCTGCGAGAATCGCTGCGGCCCCCTCTGCGCGGGCGAAATTCTCGCAC
>JAHELT010000152.1 GCA_024644045.1 Chromatiales bacterium
CGTAACCCAGGGGCATCCGCTCAATGAACTCGTGCGCACCGACCGCCTTCGCGGCGGCGACCACCGACTCACGCGTGGCGTCGGCTTTGTTGTAACGGATGTTGTCGTACACGGTGCCGGTGAACAGAAACGGATCCTGCAGCACCATCGCCACCTGCCGGCCAAGCGCATTCTGGCGGACATCGCGCACATCGTGACCGCCGATACGCACGGCACCTTCCCATACGTCGTAGAAGCGGTGTGCGAGCGCCGTGATGCTGCTCTTTCCGGAACCCGTCGGGCCGACCAGTGCAACGGTCTCGCCCGGGTTGACGCGAAAGCTGATGTTCTTCAGCACCGGCACGTCCGGCACGTAACCGAACCTCACATTGTCGAACGTTATTGCGTTATCCGTGCGCGACAACTCGACCGCGTCGTGCCGGTCGCTGACCGCTATGGGCACGTCCAGCACCTCGAAGATGCGCTGCCCGGCAGCCATCGCGCGTTGCATGATGCTGTACTGGATCGTCAGAGAACGAATCGGGTCGAAGAAGCGCTGCACGTAGAACAGAAACGCCACCATGACGCCGACATCCAGGGTGCGCTCGAGCACCATGCCGCCGCCCACCACGACCACGATCGCCATCGCTCCGCCGGTCAGCCCGTCGACGATCGGAATCAGCACGTTGGAGTACTGCGACGCCTTGAGATGCGCGTCCAGATTGTCACGGGCCTTTTCCTCGAACAGGCCGTAGTTCACCGCCTCGCGGCCCATCCCCTGGATGGTGCGCACGCCGTGCACGTTCTCTGCCAGCGCACCGCTGACCGCGGAGCTTGTCTCGCGCGCGCGAAGAAAGGCACGCCGCGCGTACGGCAACCATACGGTGCGCACCAGAAACAGGATGGGCACGACTGACAGGGTGAGCAGGCCGAGGTCCAGGTCCAGGAGCAGCAGCACGCACACGATCCCCACCAGCAGAACCAGATCGCCGATGGCGAAGATCGACGTTTCCAGAAATTCCTGCAGCGCGCTCACGTCGCCCTGCAGGCGCGACATCAAGCGCCCGACCTCGGTGCGGTCCATGAAGGCCAGCGACACGTGCTGCAGGTGGCGGTACATGGCCCGGCGCAGGTCGAACAAGAGGTGTCCGGCGACCCGGCCCACGACCCATTCCTGCGTGAAGTTGGCGGCATAATTGAACACCACCACTGCGACGAGCGCACCGACCACGACATGCAGTATTCCTGGTGCCCCGGCGCCCGCCACCATCGCATCGTCGATGGCGCTGCGCACCAGCAGCGGAATGCCAAGCTGGGTCGCGGTGAACGCCAGCACCCCGGCGATGCCGATCAACAGCTGCCGCCGGTAAGGGCGTACGAAAAACCAGAAGCGCCGCACGACCACGCCGTCGAACGCGGCGCCGAACATCTCTTCCTCGTAGGAGATCTGCGAACCGACCACCGCCCGCGGCGGGTTGTGCTGCGCGTCGGCCGCCGCTCCCGTCCCGCGTGTCGATCCGTTGGCGGGCGGCGTCACCGCTGGTCCGCCCGCACGCTCACCGCAGCGAGATCGGCGTCGCTGGCTAGCGATTGCAGCGCGTGCAACGCCGCGTAGCGCCCACCCGTCGCCAGCAACTCGGCGTGCGTGCCGCGCTCGAGAATGCAGCCGTTTTCCAGGAACAGAATCTCATCGGCATGCATCAGCGACGACAGGCGATGGGCGATGATGATCGTGGCGCGCGTACCGGTTACCTCGCGCAGCCCCTCACGGATACGCTGCTCGGTGGCGGCATCCACCGACGCGGTCGAATCGTCGAACACGATGACCCGCGACTGCGGCACCACTGCGCGCGCAATCGCGAGACGCTGTCGCTGTCCACCCGACAGCGAGACGCCACGCTCGCCGACCAGGGTCTCGTAGCCCTCGGGAAGCTGTGCAACGTAGTTGTGGAGCTGCGCCGCCTGCGTGGCCCCGCGGATGCTGCTGCGATCCGCCCAGGGATCGCCGTAAGCCACGTTGTTGGCGATCGCAGCGGTGAACAGGAACGGGTCCTGCTGCACAACGCACACGACACGGCGCAGACTCTCGAGCTTGAGGTCCCGAATATCCCGCCCATCGAGGGTGATGCGCCCGCCGCTGACGTCGTAGTAACGGGGCAGCAGGTGGGCGATGGTGGACTTGCCGCTGCCCGGCGGCCCGACGATGCCGAGCGTCTGCCCCGGGTGCACCTCGAAACTCACCCCGTGCAGCACCGGCAGCTCACCGCCGGCGTCGGCATAGGCGAATGAAACGTTTTCAAACCGGACCGTACCGCGTACGTCATGCAGGGCGACGGCACCGGGCCTGTCGCGTATCTCCGGTTCCAGGTCGATGATCTCGAACAGGCGCGTGCCGCAGGTGGAGGCCCGGGCTACCGAGTTGACCATCCAGGCGATCTGGCGGACCGGCATCTGCAGGATGGTGATGAAGGTCAGAAACGCGGCGAGCTCACCGAGCGTGATGCGCCCTGCCAGCACCCGTTCACCGCCCACCCACAGCACCAGCGCCATGGCCAGAAAATAGACGAACGTCATGCTGGTGGTACCGGCCACGAACACCGAAATGCGTCTGTGCAGGATGTCCAGCGCACGGTTGGAGATGATGTCGTAGCGCGCCATTTCGAAAACCTGAGAGGCGAACGCGCGCACCACGCGGATACCGCCCAGATTCTCCTCCATGACGCGCGTCAGCACGCCCAGCTCCTCCTGCAGTGCGTACCACAGGGTACGCAGTTTGAGGCGCACCGCGGTGGCACCCAGACCGACCAGCGGCACGAAGCTCAACGCCACCAGCGTGAGCTGCAGATCGATGCGCGCCAGCATCCAGGCGCCGCCGCCAAGCAGCACCGTGAGCAGCACCGCGCGCAGCACGCCGGTGCTGACCCACATGCGCGTGCCCTCGATGTCGAGAATACCGCGCGTCATCAGGTCGCCCGTGTGCACGTGATCGTGGTAGCTGAACGACAGGCGTTGCAGCTTCCCGTAGTAGGCGAGGCGCAGCTCGTAGCCGATCAGATGGCCCACCGCCTCGCCCTGGTAGTTCTGGATCAGCGTGCACAGGCCCCGGAACAGCGAGGTGGCAAGCAGCAGGCCGGCTGTGTAAAGAAGCGCCTCCCGCGTCTGCGCCACATCCGCCTGGGTACCAGCCAGCACGCCGTGTGCACCATCCACGGCGGTACCGATGAGCTGCGGAATGACGATTTGTGCCGCCGCCGCCAGCGCCGTCGCGGCCACGGCCAGACCCATACGCCAGCGGTAGCGCAATGCCATGGTGGTGATACGCAGCAGGGTCCCGGCATCGAAACCCACGGCGCGCCGCTCCAGCCGGCCCGAGTCGGGGACCAGCGCGAGGTGCTGTACGTGTTCGGCTGCGGGTGGTGCTGACACAATCGGCTGCGACGAGTGGCAAACCCGCTATTTTCGACTAATCGCGGTTTAGCGGCAATGATCACCGCGCGCGATGCGTTCGCCGGCCGCCAGGGGGGCGTCGAACCGTCGCGTGAAAGCAGCGGTGTGGGTGTGGTGCGGGCGGCGGGCGCAGCGGGCGGGGTCGCGCAGCCTGTGGATGATCTCGCGTTGCCCGACCAGGTAACCGCGCGGCTCGACCACACACCGTGCCGGCACGCCGTCTCGGCTGTGCTACGCTTGCGCGGCTGGCGAACGCGAGGTTGCTGGCCATGCCCGAAACTCTACGCCCCGAGGCGCTGCGCAAGGCGCTCACTGACGGTGACGAGTTCGCCCTGCTCGACGTGCGCGAGCGCGGTGAGTTCGCCCGCCGGCATCTATTTGTCGCCATCAACCTGCCGCTCAGCTGTCTGGAACTGCGCATCCGGCGTTACGTTCCCCGTCGCTCGGCGCGCCTCCTCCTGTGCGATGGCGGCGACGGCCGCTCGGAACGCGCCGCCACCATTCTGGAAGCCGCCGGATACAGCGGCGTGAACATCGTAGCCGGCGGCGCACCCGCCTGTGCCGCCGCCGGTATGGAAATGTTCCGTGGACACTACGCGCTCACCTACGCGTTTGCGCTGCACGTTCTGCGCAGCTATCGCCCACCGGTGCTTACGGCGCACACGTTGCGCGCGAGGTGTGACGCGGGCGAACCGATGGTGGTGCTCGACGCGCGCCCGCCGGGCGACTATCGGCACGCCAGTATTCCCGGCGCCATCGACCTGCCGCTGAGCGAGCTCACCTACCGCATCCGGGACGTGGTGCCCGATCCGGCGACCCCGATCGTGGTCAACTGCGGCGCCATCACGCGCGGCGTGCTTGGCGGCTGCACGCTGATCGAGGCGGGCGTGGAGAATCCGGTGGCGGTACTCGAGAACGGGCTGCGCGGCTGGACCCTGGCAGGCTACGCGCCGGAGCACGGTGCAGACCGCACCGCCGGTGGCACCACCCCCGACGCCATTGCCTGGGCACAGGCGGCGGCGATACGGCTGCGCAGCCACTGCCGGGTGACCGGCATTTCGCGGGCGCAGTTGCAGCGCTGGCGCGACGATGAGTCGCGGACCCTGTTCGTCGTCGATGTCAGAACCCGCGAGGAGTACGAGGCGGGCCACCTGCCGGATGCGATCTGGGTGCTGGGCGGTGAGCTGATCGGGCTGTACGAAGACCACATCGGGATGTGTAACGCACGCGTATGCCTCGTTGACGACGATGGATCACGCGCCGCCGTCACCGCGAGCTGGTTGACGCGCATGGGCTGGCCCGATGTCGCCGTGCTCGAAGGCGGCGTGGCCGGCCATGCGCTGGTCAGCGGCCCGGAGGTCGCCGACGTGCCCTGGCTCGACGGGGCGCGCAAACTGACCCACGTGGCTGTCGCAACGTTGCACGAGGCTATCCGAAAGGGCCGCGTGCTGGTGCTCGACATTGCAGGCAGCAACCAGTACGCCGCCGGTCACATTCCGGGTGCCTGGTGGGCAAACCGCACCAGCCTGCCCGCGCTGGTCGACCAGCTGCCGCAGGTCCGGCAGTACGTGATCACCGCTCACGATACGGGTATGGCATGCCTCACAGCATTGGACCTGCGCACACTCGTCGATGCGCCGGTGGCGGTGCTGTCGGGTGGTACGGGCGCGTGGTGCGATGCCGGCTTCGAGCTCGTGTGCGGTCTTACCCGCACGCTCGGTGAAGTGGTGGACGTGCTGCCCGAGGTGAACACGCGCTGGGGAGACGACCGGACCACCGTGCTCAACGCGCAGCGGCGCATGGTGCAGTGGCAGGACGAGCTGCTCGAGAAGCTCGAGCGCGACGACACCTTCAGCTTCCCGGAACTGCCCGTCCCCTGGACCTGACGTGCGGCGAATGCGGCCATCGCCCCTGCGAAACCGCGTCACGCCGTTCGGCGAGCTCGTCGCGACGCCGGCGCGCGGCACCCTGATGGGCAACCGCGGGATCATTCACGATCCCGTGACCAGACAACTACTGACCCGGCGCTGGCAGCATCAGGCGTGGATCTGTTGCGTGCTGGCATTCAAGGGGTTTCAACACCCGATCATGGGTACCGGCGCCTACACCGAGCTTTTCTTTCTGGATGAGGCCACTGCGCTTGCGGCGGGCCATCGGCCCTGCGCCTACTGCCGGCGCGCCGCCTTCAACCGGTTCAAACAGGCCTGGACCGCCGCCACCGGCGCCCCCGAGCTGCGGGCGCCGGCGATCGACCGGCAGCTGCACCGCGAGCGCGTCACCCGGTGGCGGGAAAAAGTGACTTTCGAGGCGGCGCTGTGCGAACTGCCCGACGGGACGTTCGTGGCACACGACGGATACAGTGCTCTTGTGAAAGGCGCGCGTCTGTTCCCGTGGCAGGCCGACGGATACGGACACCCTGTCTCGCTGCCCCGTGCTCAACGCGTCCAGGTGCTCACGCCCCGCTCGACCGTCGGCGTGCTGCGCGCCGGTTATGTCCCCGCGCTGCACCCGAGCATCCGGGATGCGGAGATCGCTTGATGCTCACGCCACCAGCCGTTTCACGACGGGTGCAGCCTCTCTCCGCCCGCTACCGACCGTCGCCGCGGCGAGCAGCGTGTCCACCGCGCGGTCGGCGTCGGCTTCGGAGCGTGCATGCACCAGCGCCAGCGGGCAATCGGGACCGACGGTCACCCCGGGCGCGGCCATCTCGGTGAGTCCGACGCCGTAGTCGATCGGGTCATCTGCACGCACGCGGCCACCGCCCAGCGCGACCACGGCCAGTCCCACCTCGCGTGTGTTCAGCTCGAGCAGCGTCCCGTAAGACGGCACGCAAGGCTTGACGAGCGGCGCCGCCGGCAGCCCGGCGCCGGCCTCCAGCACATCGGCGGGGCCGCCCAGCGCGTGCACCATCCGCGCGAAGCGTTCGGCCGCCTGTCCCGAGTCGAGCGCACGATCGACCCGCTTCCCGGCCGCCGCCGGGTCGGTTTCAGATCCGCCGACGAGCAGCATCTCGACCGCCAGCGCCCGGGTCACCTCATGCAACCGCGGATCGCGTGCGTCGCCGCGCAGGTAGTCGATTGCCTCGCGCACCTCCAGCGCATTGCCGACCGTGCGGCCCAGCACCTGGTTCATGTCGGTGATCAGCGCGCGCGTGCGCAGCCCCGCGCCACCGGCCACGCTGACGATGCTTTGGGCCAGCTCCACGGCGGTGGCGTCGTCCTGCGCAAATGCGCCGTTGCCGGCCTTGACGTCCATCACCAGCCCCTGCAACCCGGCCGCGAGTTTCTTCGACAGAATCGACGCGGTGATCAGCGGCAGCGACTCGACGGTCGCCGTGACATCGCGGATCGCATACAGGCGCCGGTCCGCAGGCGCCAGGTTCGCGGTCTGTCCAATGACTGCGCAGCCCGCAGACTTCACGACCTGGCGGAAACGCTCGACGTCGGGCGCCGTCTCGTAGCCGGGAATCGCATCGAGCTTGTCGAGCGTGCCGCCGGTATGCCCCAGGCCGCGTCCCGAGATCATCGGCACGAACTGGCCACACGCCGCGGCGATCGGCGCCAGCATCAGGCTCACCTTGTCGCCCACACCGCCGGTGGAATGCTTGTCAACCAGCGGGCCCGGGAGCGCCAGCGTCCGCCAGTCGAGCACTTCGCCGGAGGCGGTCATGTGCTGCGTGAGCGCAACGCGCTCGTCCATCGACATGCCGCGGAAGAACACCGCCATCGCGAACGCGGCGACCTGCCCTTCGCTGATGCTGCCGTCCGTCAGGCCGGCAACGAACGCGCCGATCTGCTCATCGCTGAGTGCGTGTCCGTCGCGCTTTGCGCGAATGATCTCCTGCGTCAGCATCAGTAACCTTCCGCGTCCAGCGGCTGCGCCTCGCCCAGCGCATTGAGCAGCGCCTGCAGCAGACCGCTGGCGCCGAAGCGAAACGTGCGCGCGGCGATCCAGTCCCGGCCCAGAATCGCCTCGGCCAGCTCGAGGTAACCGACCGCACCCGGCAGGTCACGGATACCACCGGCCGCCTTGAAACCGCCACGGCCGTGCTGCCGGATCGCGTGCAGCATCGGCTCGGCCGCCTCGAGGGTCGCCGACACTGCAGTTTTGCCCGTGGAGGTCTTGATGAAGTCGGCGCCAGCCTGCAGCGCACAGCGGGCTGCGGCGGCGATCTCGCGGGTCCGGCCAAGCTGACCGGTTTCGAGGATGACTTTCAGGGTGGCACGGTCCGCGCACGCCGACCTGCACGCGGCCACCAGTGTCGCACCGGCTGCGCGATTGCCCCACAGCCACGCGTGGTAGGGGAACACTGCGTCGATTTCGTCGGCACCCTGAGCGATCGCGGCGTGCGTCTCGCGCGCCGCCAGATCGGCGTTGTCACCGCCGCCGGGGAAATTCACCACCGCCGCGACGCGGATACCGGTACCGGCCAGCCGCTGCCTGGCGATCGTCGCAAAGCGCGGCCACACACAGACGGCGGCGACGTTACCGTGCGGCGTCTGCGCCCGGCGGCACAAGTCGATCACGGCGTCGGGCGAATCGTCGTCGTTCAGGCTGGTCAGATCGAGCAGACCGACAATCTGGCGGGCGCGGGCCCCGACGTGCGTCTGCATCAGGCTTCGCTCAGAAACTGAATCAGCAGGCGCCTGACATCGCGCAGCGCCAGCGCCGCGTTGCGCATCGTGTGCTCGTGGCTCAACGCCTCGGTGTCGGTACCGGCCGCGTAATTGGTTATCACGGACAGCGCCGCCACGCACATTCCCAGCGAGCGGGCCATGATCACCTCCGGTGCCGTCGACATGCCGACCACGTCGGCGCCCAGCACACGGGCCGCGCGTATTTCCGCCGGCGTTTCGAAGTTGGGGCCGCAGAAGTACGCATAGACGCCCTGGTGCAGCGTGACCCGCTCGCGTTCGGCGATCGCCACGAAGCGTTCGCACAGAGCGGGGTCGTACGCATCCACCATGTCGACGAAGCGTCGCGATCCGGGCTCGCCGAACAGCGGTGACACGCCGGTCATGTTGATGTGGTCGCGAATCAGCACCACGCTGCCGGGTCCGGCTGCCTCGAGCAGGCTGCCGGCTGCGTTGGTCAGGAGCAATGTCTCGCAGCCGATCGCGCGCAGGGCCCGCAGCGGCGCTTTCATGGCGAAGATCTCGCCACGCTCGTAGTAGTGGGTGCGGCCCTGCAGCACCGCGACGTCCCGGTTGCCGATTCGGCCCAGCACCAGCCGGCCGGAATGCCCCTCGACGCCCGGCTTGGGGAACCCGGGTAAATCCGCGTAGCCGATCACCGTGGCCTGCGTGACATCCTCGGCGAACTCGCCGAGTCCGGTACCGAGCACCACGCCGACCGGTTTTTGCAGCGGGCCGCTGCGTTCGATCACGATATCGGCGAGCCGTTGGATGTCGTGCTCCCTCATGCCAGATTGTCCGGACCGAACGCCTCCGGCAACAGCGCCTGCACCGTGAAGCTCGCGCGATGGCCCTGGCTGTCGGCCAAGTGCACCGGCACGTCCGGCGCAGCAAACTCCCGGATACGCTGCCGGCAACCGCCGCACGGCGTCACCAGCGCCGCCCCCTCGCCCGCCACCGCCACGGCCGTGATCCGCTGCCCGCCGTCCAGGATCATCGCGGCGATTGCAGCCGTCTCGGCACAGGTGCCCAGCGGGTAGGCCGCGTTCTCGACGTTGCAGCCGGCGTAGATGCGCCCGTTGTCAGCGCGCACCGCAGCACCCACGGGAAACCCGGAGTAAGGTGCGTAGGCACGTTGCATCGCCCGGATCGCGCTCTCGATGAGTTCATTGTCCATCACGCTCAGCGTTCCTTCACATACGGAATTCCGATGGCCCGGGGTGCGACGGCTTTACCGATGAAACCGGCCAGCAGCACCACGGTCATCACGTAAGGCAGCGCCTGGATCAACTGCACGGGTACCTCGCCGAAACCCTCGATCTCGACGCCCTGCAGACGGATCGCGATGGCGTCGAGCAGCCCGAACATAAGACACGCGCCCATGGCCGGCAGCGGTCGCCACTTGCCGAAGATCATCGCTGCGAGCGCAATGTAACCCTGTCCCGCGCTCATGTCGCGCGCAAACGCAGCGTTCTGCGCGATGGACAGATACGTGCCCGCGACGCCGCACAGCAGTCCGCACAGGAGCACCGCCCGGTAGCGCAGCCAGGCGACCGAGATGCCCGCGGTGTCCACGGCCTGCGGACTTTCGCCGACCGCGCGCAGACGCAGGCCGAACCGGGTCTTGTACACCAGCCAGTAGACCACGGGCACGCTGGCCAGCGCGGCATAGACCAGCAGGTTGTGGCCGCTGATCACCTCTGCATACACGGGGCCAAGCAGCGGTACCGCGCGCAGCGTTTCTGCCAGTGGGAACTCGATCGGCATGAAACGCGCCGCCGCATCCAGGCTCGGCGTCTGCCCGCCGCGCGCAAACCAGGCGATGCCGAGCACCACGGTCAGACCGGACACGATGATGTTGATGGCCAGGCCGCTGACCACCTGATTACCGCGGTGCGTGATGCAGGCGAACCCGTGCAGCAGCGACAACAGACCCGACACGACGACCGCCGTGAGCAACGCCAGCCACGCGGACCCGGTCACGGCGGCGACAGTGCCTGCCACGAAAGCCCCCGCCAGCAGCTTGCCTTCGAGACCGATGTCGATGATGCCCGAGCGTTCCGACAACAGGCCGGCCATGGCGCACAGGATCAGCGGCGTCGCCACACGCAGCGCCGCATCCAGCGTCAGCAGCACGAGCGTGTACCACTCCGCCATCTACGTTTCCCGAGTCTGGCGGGTTTGCGCGAAGCCCAGCGCAGCCAGCGTATACACCCGCGCCAGCCAGGGTTCGCTCATGTAGGCCAGCGCGCCGGAAAACAGGATCACCAGTCCCTGGATGGTCACCACCATCTCGCGCGTGATGGCCGGCATCTCGAACGCCAGCTCCGCGCCGCCCTGATACAGGATCCCGAACAGCAGGCTCGCCAGCACGATGCCGAGCGGGTGATTACGCCCCATCAGCGACACCGCGATGCCGGTGAATCCGTAACCAGCGGTGAAGTTCAGCAGCAGCCGGTGCTGCACCCCGGCCAGCTCGTTGATGCCCACGAAACCGGCCAGCGCGCCGGACAGGCACAGGGTCACCACGATCACACGCTGCGGGCGGATACCGGCGTACACCGCCGCGCGTTCCGAGTGCCCGACCGTGCGCAACGCATAGCCCCAGCGCGTACGCCACAGGTAGAACCAGACCCCCACACAGCAGATCAGGGCCCACAGAATCGACACGTTCAACGGCGATCGCGTGACCGCGATGCCGAACCAGCCGAACACCTCGTGCATGAACGGCAGATGGGCGCTGTCGGCGAACGAGCGCGTTTCCGGGGACATGTTTCCGGGCTCGACCAGCACGTTGACCAGCAGGTAGACCAGCAGCGCGGCGGCGATGAAATTGAACATGATCGTGGTGATCACGATGTGGCTGCCGCGGTAGGCCTGCGCCCAGGCGGGAATGAACGCCCAGGCTGCGCCGAACAGCGCGCCTGCGCACAGCATCAGCGGCAGCATCAGCCAGAAAGACAGCGCGTGATCGAACGCGAGAATCGCCAGCCCGATCCCCAGGCCACCGATGTACGCCTGCCCTTCGCCACCGATATTGAACAGGTTGGCGTGGAAGGCGACGGCCACCGCGAGCCCCGTGAAAATGAAATTCGTCGTGTAGTACAGGGTGTAGCCGATGGCTTCGTCATAGCCGAACGCGCCGACGAAAATCAGCTTCACCGCCTCGATCGGGTTCTCGCCGATCAGCAGAATGATCAGCCCCGAAAGCAGCAACGCAAGCGCGATGTTGAACAGGGGCGCGACCCCAATGGACACCCAGGCGGGAAGGCTGACATGCGCCGACTTCAAGTGCCCGCCGCGCCTTGCGCCGTGTCCGGAGCGGCGTTCGCCATCAGCAGGCCGAGCTGCTTCTTGTCCGCCGCAGCACCGGCGACGTCGCCGACGATGCGCCCCTCGAACATGACCAGAATGCGGTCGCTCAGCGCCAGGATCTCGTCGAGCTCCACCGACACGAGCAGGATTGCGCAACCGCGGTCGCGCATGCTCAGCAGCTGCCCGTGAATGAACTCGATGGCGCCGACGTCGACGCCGCGGGTGGGTTGCCCGACCAGCAGCAGACTCGGCTGCTTGTCCATCTCCCTGGCCAGCACCAGCTTCTGCTGGTTGCCGCCGGAAAAGCTGGACGAGCGCAGCCGTGGCTCCGCCGGGCGCACATCGAAGGTGCGCATCATCGCTGCGCAGTCACGCGCGATCAACGGATAGTCGAGCGCTACCCCGCGATTGATCCGGGGCCGATCGTGATAGCCCAGGATCGAGGACTCATCGGCGAGGAACGCCATCACCAGGCCGAGCCGGCGCCGGTCCTCGGGGACGTGGTTGACATGCAACCGGCGCATGTCCCGCGGCGCGCACGGTTTTCGCGCGGTCACCTCGCGGTCGTTGATACGGAAGCTTCCCCCGTCCAGCGGCCGGATACCCGAGAGCGCCTCCAGCAGCTCGGTCTGCCCGTTGCCTGCGACCCCGGCGATGCCGACGATTTCACCCGCGCGCACGCTGAAGCTCACGCCGTCGACGCGCGCCACGCCCTTGCGATCGCGCAACAGCAGATCGCCCGGCTCAAGCAGGAAATGCTCGCCGCCGCCGCCGAACTCGAATTCGAAAAA
>JAHELT010000153.1 GCA_024644045.1 Chromatiales bacterium
CTGTCCTCGGCGGTGATGGCGCCGGTCGGCCTGGCGGCGGTCGGGGGGAGCGATGCGGAGGCGTGGCTCGCCGCCATCGCTGCGGGCGAGCAGGTGTTCGGCGTGGCGGTAAACCACCGGAGTCTCACCGTACTGGGTGACCCGGCCCTCGTGCAGGGTGGCGGTGTGACCGCCGAGCATCAGCGCCTCGAGGGGTTCGCTGGTCGCGTACACGACGGTTGCGCCGGCGTCCTCAAACAGCCGGGGCAACTCGTCCCGCAGCTCCTCGCGCAGCTTGTAGTCGAGGTTCGCCAGCGGTTCGTCCAGCAGCACCAGGGGGGCGTTCTTCACCAGCGCGCGGGCAAGCGCGGTGCGTTGCTGCTGTCCGCCGGACAGCTCTGCCGGCATACGGTCTAGCATGGACGTGAGCTTGAGCAGCTCTGCAATCGCTTCGACCCGGGCACGGATCTCGCGCCGGGCAACCCTGGCGACGCGCAGCGGCGAGGCGATATTGTCGAACACCGTGAAGCTCGGGTAGTTGATGAATGCCTGATAAACCATGGCCACGTCGCGTTTCTGCACCGGCACGCCGGTTACGTTGGCACCATCGAACCAGATTTCCCCGGTGCTGGGTGTCTCCAGACCCGCCATCAGCCGCATGAGGGTGGTCTTGCCGCTCAGCGTGGTGCCGAGCAGCACGTTGAATCCGCCCTTCTCGAGAAGCAGGTCGGTCTGGTAGATGTGCATCTCCGCGCCGACGCGCTTACTGACCTGTTTAAGTTCTATTCCCACGGCAAACAGTTCGTTACGCCTGACGCGGATCGTCGTCGGGCAAGGTGACCTCTATCTGCACGTCCTGCGCGCGACACACCTCGATGAAAGCCGGTACGGGCTGCTTGTCGGTGACGAAGTAGTCCATTTCACCCACATTACCGATACGCACCGGCGCGTTGCGTTGAAACTTCATCGAATCGGCGACCAGAATGACCGAGCGTGCGTTCCTGATGATTGCCTGCGTCACGCGCACTTCCCGAATATCGAAATCCAGCACCGCGCCATCGTTCTCGATGGCCGAGGCGCCGATCACCGCATAGTCGACCTTGAAGCGGTCGATGAACTCGGCTGTCGCCTCGCCCACGATACCGCCGTCCTCGCGGCGCACGATGCCGCCGGCGGTCATTACCTCGATTGCCTGGCTGTGGCGCAACGTGTTGACCACGTTGATGTTGTTGGTTATCACCAGCAATCCCAGGTGGCTCGCCAGATGCTCGGCTACCCGTTCGGTAGTGGTGCCGATGTTTATCAGCAGCGACGAATCGTTTGGAATCAACTCGGCGGCACGCTTGCCGATCGCGCTCTTCTGCTCGACGGCGAGCCGCTTGCGCGCCGCATAACCGAGGTTTTCCACACCGTCCTGCACCAGCGCGCCACCGTGGACGCGCTGCAGCAGGCGCAACTGGCAAAGCTGATTCAGGTCACGCCGGATCGTTTGCGGCGTGACTTTGAATGACTCCGCCAGCGGATCGACCTGTACCTCCCCATGCGTGCGTGCGTGGTCGAGAATCGCTTTCTGGCGCGTGCTGAGGCTCGATGTTGATTGCGATTCGTTCAACGCGAATCCGCCGTGCAACGCTCACCGCCCGGAGGGGGCGGCTGCCGCCGCCCCCTCCAGAGATCAGTGGATCAGCCCTTTTTCCAGCGTTTCACCAGCTCGTCGTAGTCGACGGTTTCGCCCTTGGGCTTCTCGTTACGCTTCTTCTTGGGTGACTCGGTATCGCTCAGCCAGCTCGAGGCGTCTTTCTCGGCGTTGAGCCGCGGGCCACAGCCACCGTAAGTGCCGGCCTTCTCGTCGGCGGCCTGCATCCGCGCCATAACCTGATCCATTTCAGAAGCCAGCCGGTCCATGGCCTGCTGCGGCGTAAACGCACCCGAGTTTACGTCACCGATCTGTTGCCACCAGATCTGCGCGAGCTTGGGGTAGTCCGGCACGTTGATGCCGGTGGGCGACCAGCGCACCCGGTCCGGCGAGCGGTAGAACTCGACCAGCCCCCCGAGATTCGGTGCCCGGTCGGTGAACGACTGGTGGTTGATGGTGCTCTCGCGAATGATGGTCAGGCCCACTTGCGACTTCCTGACGTCGACCGTCTTCGACACCGTGAACTGCGCATACAGCCAGGCGGCCTTGCGGCGATCGACCGGGGTGGACTTGAACAGCGTCCAGGAACCCGCATCCTGATAACCGAGCTTCTGGCCTTCGTCCCAGTAGGCGCCGTGCGGTGAGGGTGCCATACGCCACAACGGCTTGCCGCTGCCGTCGACCGTATTGTTGCCCTCGCTTTTCGGTGCCACCATCGATGCGGTGAACGCCGTGTACCAGAAGATCTGCTGCGCCACGTTACCCTGCGACAGCGCCGGCAGAGACTGGTAGAAGTCATAGCTGGCAGCACCCGGCGGCGCGTACTTACGCAGCCATTCATCCCATTTACGGATCGCGTAGACTGCGGCCGGGCCGTTCGCCGCGCCGCCGCGCTTCACCGAAGAACCGACCGGGTTGCAGGTCCCGGCCTCCATGCGGATGCCCCACTCGTCGACCGGCACACCGTTGGGAATGCCCTTGCTGCCGGCGCCTGCCATGGACAGCCAGGCGTCGGTCATCCGCCATCCGAGGTCGGGCGCGCGCTTGCCGTAGTCCATGTGCCCGTAGACGCGAACACCGTCGATTTCCTTCACGTGCACCGAGAAGAACTCGGCGATGTCCTCGTAGGCCGACCAGTTGACCGGGACGCCCAGCTCGTAGCCGTACATGTCCTTGAACTTCTTCCGCAGCTCCGGGCGCTGGAACCAGTCGTAACGGAACCAGTACAGGTTCGCGAACTGCTGATCGGGGAGCTGATAGAGTTTGCCGTCCGGCCCGGTGGTGAACGATTTGCCGATGAAATCGTCGACGTCGAGCGTGGGCAGCGTGACGTCCTTGCCTTCCCCCGCCATCCAGTCGGTCAGGTTGACCGCAAGCTGCAGACGCGAGTGCGTGCCGATCAGGTCGGAGTCGTTGATGTAGGCGTCGTACAGATTGCGCTTGGTCTGCATCTGCGTCTGCACCGCCTGCACCACCTCACCCTCACCCAGGAGCTGGTGATTGACCTTGATGCCGGTGATCTCTTCGAAGGCCTTGGTAAGGACCTTGGATTCATACTCGTGCGTGGGGATGGTCTCCGACAGCACGTTGATTTCCATGCCCTTGAAGGGCTCGGCCGCCTTGATGAACCATTCCATCTCCTTCATCTGATCGGCTTTGGACAGCGTGGAGGGCTGGAACTCGTCGTTGATCCACTTTTGCGCCTCGGCCTTACCGGCAATCGCAGCGGAGTGGGCACACAACGCGGCGATCGCGGCGGCTGCCGCGAATTTACGTAACATCTTGGTTTCCTCCGATGTGGCGTGTTTATGTTTATCGGGTTGGCGGCGGTAATGGTAGTTTAAAGAATTTTCGCCTTCAACCTGAAAGAAGTTCGTTCGCGTATAAACGCCCCTGAATTCGAAAATAGCGCACGCCACACCCGCACCAGGCGATCACACCACGCGGAAACCCGGTTAAACGGCGCTCACGACGGCCGCCGGTGCTGGAGCAGGGTCTCTGCGAAGCGCAGATCGTCCGGCTGGGTGATCTTGAGATTGGCGGCGCTGCCCTCGACCAGCCGCGGGCGGTAGCCGGCCAGCTCCATGGCCTGCGCCTCGTCGGTAGGTTGCAGGCCGCCGGCGAGAGCGGCTTGCAGCGCATCGTGCAGTGGCGCGAGGCGAAACACCTGCGGCGTGAGCGCCCGCCACAGCCGCGCCCGGCTTACGGTTTCATCGACGCGCCCGTGCGCATCAGCACGCTTCAGCGTGTCGGCGAGGGGAACGGCGAGCAGCGCGCCGTCGGGGTGCTCCTGCGCAGCGGCCAGCACGCGGTGCAGATCGTCGGGCGTCAGGCAGGGTCGCGCGGCGTCGTGCACCGCCACCCAGTCGTGCGGCGCAGCGAACTCACCGAGCCGCACCAGGCCGTTGCAGACCGACTGGCAGCGCTCGGCGGCGCCGGTCGCGATGACGATCCGCGGGTCGCGGGCAAGCGCCAGGCTTTGCCAGTGGGGGTCGTGCGCTGCCAGCACCACCACCAGCCGCTGAAACGCCTCGCTCGCCAGCAGCCCCTGGAGGGTGTGCTCGAGCACGGTCTTCCCGAGCAGCGTCAGGTACTGCTTGGGTAATTCGGACCCCATACGGGTACCGCTGCCGGCGGCGGGGACCACGGCCCAGAACCGGCCTTCGCTCATTGTTGCGTGCGCGTACCGGTCCCGCCGCCCGGCTCAGGCGCGCCCTGCGGGCGGCGAATCACACGGTAAAACGTCTCGCCTTCCTTGATCATCCCGAGCTCGCTGCGCGCGATCTCCTCGACCGCCGCCAGGCCGTCCTTCAGATCCACCAGCTCGGCCTGCAGGATGTCGTTACGCTGGCGCAACGCTTCGATCTCGAGCTGCTGTTGCTCGACCTGATCGCGCAGGCGCCACAGATCGCGCATCCCGCCTTCGGCGAACCACAGCCGGTATTGCAGCAATCCGATCAACACCAGGATTCCGGCGACTACGTAGCGCATGCCGACCTCGACGCGGACGACGTCTGCCGGGGTCCCGTAAAGCGAGCCATATTGCGGGGACGTACGGGCATGCGGACTAACGCAGAGCGGCGAAGGCCCGGCGCCCGGCATAGACCGCACGGTCACCCAGCAGCTCTTCGATGCGCAGCAGCTGATTGTACTTGGCGACCCGGTCGGAACGGCACAGCGAACCGGTCTTGATCTGCCCGGCGTTGGTCGCGACTGCAAGGTCGGCGATCGTGACGTCCTCGGTCTCACCCGAGCGGTGGGAGATCACGTTGGCGTAACCGTGCTCGGCGGCCAGTCGGATGGTATCCAGCGTCTCGCTCAGCGTGCCTATCTGATTGACCTTTATGAGTATCGCATTGGCGACCTGCTGGTCTATGCCTTGTTGCAGAATCCGGCTGTTGGTCACGAACAGGTCGTCGCCCACCAGCTGCACCTGGCCGCCCAGGCGCTCGGTCAGCGTACGCCAGCCGCTCCAGTCATCCTCGGCCATGCCGTCTTCGATCGACACGATGGGATACTGGCCGGTCCAGGCCGCGAGGTAGTCGGCAAACCCGGCCGCATCGAACTCACGCGACTCCGACGCCAGGCGGTACACGCCGTCGCGGAAGAACTCCGAGCTCGCGACATCCAGCCCGAGGTAGACGTCGCGCCCGCTCGCAAGACCGGTTTCCTCGATCGCCGCGAGGATGATCTCGAGGGCCGCTTCGTTGGAGGCGAGATCCGGGGCGAATCCGCCCTCGTCGCCGACCGCCGTGCTCAGGCCGCGCGCCTTCAGCACCGCTTTCAGCGCATGAAACACCTCGGTGCCGCAGCGCAACGCCTCACGAAAGCTGGAGGCGCCGACCGGCAGCACCATGAACTCCTGCATGTCCACACTGTTGTCGGCGTGCGCACCCCCGTTCAGGATGTTCATCATCGGCACCGGCATGGTGATCGCCTCGGCACCCCCCAGGCAGGCGAACAGCGGTTCACCGCGGTCGGCCGCCACCGCGTGCGCATTCGCCAGCGACACCGCCAGGATTGCGTTCGCGCCCAGGCGCGCTTTGTTGTCGCTGCCGTCGAGCCGCAGCATCGCTTCGTCGACCACGCGCTGATCGCCGGCATCGAGTCCCTTCACCGCCGCGGCGATCTCACCGTTGACGTTGGCTACCGCCCGCGTCACCCCCTTGCCGTTGTAGCGGCGCTTATCACCGTCGCGCAGCTCGATCGCCTCCCGCGCGCCGGTGGAAGCGCCAGAGGGAACCGCAGCCCGGCCGCGCACGCCGTTTTCCAGAACGAGCTCTGCCTCGACCGTCGGATTGCCGCGCGAGTCGAGAATCTCCCGGGCCACTACGCTGCTGATTGCCGTCATCCTGACTCCTGAGAGTGTTACGTGAGATAAGCCTGCTCGGCCAGCGGCTGCGATTTCACCACCTGGTCGAGGCGCTGCAGCACCTCGAGCAGCGCGGCCATGCGCGGCAGCGGCCAGGCATTGGGCCCGTCGCTCAGCGCCTGCTCGGGGCGCGGATGGGTTTCCATGAAAAGTCCGCTCACCCCCGCGCCGATTGCCGCGCGCGCCAGCACGGGCACGAACTCGCGCTGCCCGCCTGAGGCGTGGCCCTGTCCGCCAGGCAGCTGCACCGCGTGCGTGGCATCGAACACGACCGGCACGTCGCTGGCACGCATGATTGCCAGCGAACGCATGTCGACCACCAGGTTGTTGTAACCGAAGCTGACGCCGCGCTCGCACACGGCGATCTGCGTATTGCCCGCGGCGCGTGCCTTGTCGACGACGTTACGCATCTCGGCGGGGGCGAGAAACTGCCCTTTCTTGATGTTGACCGGTCGCCCGGCGGCGGCAACGCGCTGGATGAAATTCGTCTGCCGGCAAAGGAACGCGGGCGTTTGCAGCACGTCGACGATCTCGGCCACCTCGTCGACCGGGGTATCTTCGTGCACGTCCGTAAGCACGCGCACGCCTGTCTCGCGCTTGACTTTTTCGAGGATACGCAGACCCTCCTCCATCCCGGGCCCGCGGAAACTGTCGGCCGACGAGCGGTTGGCCTTGTCGAAGCTCGTCTTGTAGATGAAAGGCATGTGCAGCCGCTCCGTGAGCGTCTGCAGGGCATGGGCCGTTTCCAGCGCCAGCGTTTCGCTTTCGATCACGCAGGGGCCGGCGATCAGGAAGAACGGATGCGCCAACCCGGTCTCGATTCCGCAGAACTTCACCGCCGGATCACCCCGGCACCGGCCAGGCTTCAGGTCTAGTGTCCTGTCTCATAAGCAACGTACCTTTTGAGCGCGTGTCGCGTGCCAGGGCAAGGCGCCGGCGCTGCCGCAATAGTCCCTCTATTGCCAAGCGTCGCAACGACGCCATGGGACGCGACACACGCTCCCCGCGTCGATCATCAGGGTTGGGCGGGCCGCCAAGGGGCCATCTGCGGCGTTACGCGTTCAAGCAATAGAGGGACTATTCCCTGGCACGCGATGTCTTGCATCTGACCCCTTGGCGGCCCGCAGAATGGCGCGTTACTTGTGAGACAGGACACTAGCAACCGGTCAGGCTGCGCTCGCCGCATCCGCTTCGTGGTAGCGCAGCGCGGCTTCGACGAATCCGCGAAACAGCGGATGCCCATCGCGGGGATTGGAGGTGAATTCCGGATGAAACTGGCAGGCCAGATACCAGGGGTGGTTGTCGAGCTCGACGATCTCCACCAGCGCGTTGTCGATCGAGCGCCCGGTAATCCGCAGGCCCGCTGCCTCCAGCCGTTCGAGGTAACGGTTATTGAACTCGTAGCGGTGGCGATGGCGCTCGACGACTTTTTCGGCGCCGTAGAGCGCGCGCGCCAGCGACCCTTCCTTCAGCATGCACTCCTGGCCGCCGAGGCGCATGGTCCCGCCCAGATCGCTGTCGTCGTTGCGCTGCTCCACCGAGCCCGTCGCATCCAGCCATTCGGTCACCAGCGCGATGACCGGGTGCTCGGTTTGCGGGTCGAACTCGGTGCTGTTCGCGCCCTCCAGGCCGGCGCAATGCCGTGCAAAGTCGATCACGGCGGCCTGCAGACCGAGGCAGATGCCGAGGTAGGGAATGTCGTTCTCGCGCGCATAGCGGGCCGCCGCGATCTTACCCTCGATACCGCGCTGGCCGAAACCGCCGGGAATCAGGATCGCGTCGATGTCCCGCAGCGCGCCTACGCCGTTGGTTTCTATCTCTTCGGAATCGATGAATTTGATGTTGACGCGGCTGCGGGTCTGCACGCCCGCATGCGACAGCGCTTCGTTCAACGATTTGTAGGAGTCCGTCAGCTCCATGTACTTGCCGACCATCGCGATGGTCACGTCGTGCGCCGGCTTCGCCATCGCTTCGGTGACCGCGTCCCACTCGCTCAGGTCGGCCGGCGGCACGTCGAGCCAGAACCGCTTGACCACGATGTCATCGAGACCCTGATCGTGGTAGAGCCGCGGAATCTCGTAGATGTTGTCCACATCGGTCGCGGATATGACGGCATACTCCGGCACGTTGGTGAACAGCGCGATCTTGCGGCGCTCGTCGTCCGGGATGGGCCGGTCGGCGCGGCACAGCAGCACGTCGGGCTGAATACCGATGGAGCGCAGCTCGGCTACCGAGTGCTGGGTCGGCTTGGTTTTCAGCTCCCCTGCGGAGGCGATGTAGGGAACCAGCGTCAGGTGGATGAACAACGTGCCCTCGTGCCCCAGCTCGACGCCCATCTGGCGGATCGCTTCGAGGAACGGCAGCGATTCGATGTCGCCGACCGTGCCACCGATTTCCACCATCGCGATATCGGCGTCGCCGGCGCCCTTGCGGATCAGCCGCTTGATCTCGTCGGTGATGTGCGGGATCACCTGCACGGTGGCGCCCAGGTACTCGCCGCGGCGCTCCTTGCGGATCACGCTCTCGTACACCTGGCCGGTCGTGAAATTGTTGGCTTTGCAGGTTGAGATGCGCAGAAACCGCTCGTAGTGGCCCAGATCCAGGTCGGTCTCGGCACCGTCGTGGGTGACGAACACCTCGCCGTGCTGATACGGGCTCATGGTGCCCGGATCGACGTTGATGTACGGATCGAGCTTCAGCATTGCCAGACGCAGGCCACGCGTTTCCAGCAATGCGCCCAGCGAGGCGGCGGCGATACCTTTGCCCAGAGAGGACACGACACCGCCGGTAACGAAGACGAAACGCGGCATTTCAGGGGGCGGGTGGTCTGATGAAGAGGTGGTGCATCCTGCCGAGGCAGGTTACCAGAACGGGCCCGACTTAAAAACCATTAACGCACCGGTTTCGCGCGCGGGCCTGCCGCATGGCGGACGCCGCTGAAGGCGGCCGCGACCCCGATACCAGGCACCGCCGCGAGCTGCCCGTCGATAAAGATCAACGGGATGCGCTCGCGCCGCCACGGTGGAATTGCATGCTCCTGAAACAGCTTCTTGAGGGACTTGCTGTGCGTGTGGCCCGCCAGCACGATGCGCTCACCGCCGCGGCGATAGCGCACCTGCAGCCTGGCACCGTCGGGAATGACCAGCCCCATGGCACGGAGCTCGGCACGCGTCGGCACCGCGGGCGAGCGCAGGCCGGCCGCGGCGTTGCTTCCCGGCACCAGCAGCAGCTGATCGCGGTAGCGGCGCACATCGACCTCGCCCAGACGAACGCACGGGACCCTGTCGCACCGAGCGCCCAGGGCGTCGAGCATCTGCTCGAGCTGTCCGCTGCTGGGCGTCACGCCCGCGGACTCACGCAGCCAGTAACGCAGCACCGCCGCACCGCGCACGCGCGGCAGGCGCCGGAGCGCTGCCACTGAGAGGGACTCACCCGCCCCTCCGCCACGTGCCGCCGTGAGGTCCGCAGCCGCCAGCCCCTTCACCAGGGTGGCGGCGTCCCTGAAGTTGGCAGCGTCACGCGCGAGCGTGACCGCCGCGGCCGGCCAGCGCTCCTCGAGCAGGGGCATGACACGCTGGCGAATGAAATTCCTGTCGTGCTGCAGCGCTTGGTTGCTGGGGTCTTCGATCCAGGCCAGATCCTCGCCGGCCGCATACTCGCGCAGCGCCGCCTTGCGGAACCCGAGCAGCGGCCGGATAACCCAGCTACCGCCCAGCGCACGGCGCGGTCGAATGCCCACCGCACCCTCGACGCCGCTGCCGCGGAGCAGCCGCAGCAGCAGCGTCTCCGCCTGGTCATCGAGGGTGTGGGCCGTGGCCAGCTCCTGATCCGGCTCCAGGAGCCGGGCACAGGCTGCGTAACGAACGCGTCGTGCGGCGGCTTCCGGGCTTTCGCCGCGCGCCGGCCGGGCGTCCGCCTGCGCCACCTGCAACGGCACGGCGAGCGCGTCGCAGGTCCGCTCACAGTGCGCGCTCCACGCCGCGGACTGCGGGTGCAGGCGATGGTCGACGTGCACCGCGCGCAGTTCGATTCCGCGCTCCGCGCGAAGGCGCGCCAGCAGATGCAACAGCGCGTGCGAGTCGAGACCGCCGCTGTAGGCGACCACCACGCGTGGCGCCGCACTCAGCGCACTCAGCGCGGCGGAGAAGCGCTGGACATTACAAACCTGATGTATCGCACTCATGCCGGCGGCGCGGCGGGCGCGGGTCAGGCGGACTCGCGGAACTCGCCGTAGCGGGACAGGCGCGCATGGCGCTGGTCGATGAGCTTTTCGGTGCTCACCTTGTCAAAGCTCTCCAGGGCTTCGAGCAGCGCGGCCTTGAGATTCTCGGCGCTGAGATCGTAGTCGCGATGCGCGCCGCCGAGGGGCTCGGCGACGATCCCATCAATCAGGTCCAGCGCCTTCAGCCGCTCCGCGGTCAACCCCAGGGCCTCGGCAGCCTCGGCGGCACGCTCGGCGCTTTTCCACAAAATCGATGCACAGCCTTCCGGCGAGATCACCGAATAGGTCGCGTACTGCATGAGCATTACCCGGTCGCCTACACCGATGGCGAGCGCACCGCCCGAACCGCCTTCGCCGATGACCGTGCACACGATCGGCGTTCTCAATCCGGCCATCACGTAGAGATTGCGCGCAATCGCCTCGCTCTGCCCGCGCTCCTCGGCATCCACCCCGGGGTAGGCACCGGGCGTGTCGATAAATGTCAGGATCGGCAGATGAAACTTGTCAGCGAGCTTCATCAGGCGCAGGGCCTTACGATACCCCTCTGGCTTGGGCATCCCGAAATTTCGCTCCAGTTTTTCCTTGGTGTCGCGGCCTTTCTGATGCCCGACGATCATCACCGGGCGCCCTTCCAGGCGCGCCAGCCCGCCGACGATCGCCGCGTCGTCGCCGAACCGGCGATCGCCGTGCAGCTCGTGGAACCCGCTGAAAATGCGTTTCACGTAGTCGAGCGTGTACGGCCGCTGCGGGTGGCGGGCCAGCTGGGCGATCTGCCAGGGCGTCAGCTTGGAGAAAATCGTATGCGTCAGGGTGGCGCACTTTTTCTGCAGGCGCGTGACTTCCTCATTGATGTTGACCTCGCTGTCGTCACCGACGAAGCGCAGCTCTTCGATTTTCGCCTCGAGCTCGGCGATGGGCTGCTCGAAGTCCAGAAAATTGGGATTCATGGCGCGAATGATACACGCATCGACGACGCATTCGCACACCGGTTGAACACCCGGCCAGGGTCCTGCTCACATCGCGCGCGCCGCGGCCCGCTAACCGGCAAGGCCGGCGCCGCGCTGATACAGCAGCTGCACCTGCTCTTCGCCGCACAGCGCCCGCAGCTGAACCAGCAGGTCTTCGGTCGGACGCACGCGCCAGGCGGCACCCAGGTTCAGCTGCGCGACCGCGTCGCGGCGGCGGTACTCGACGCGTAATGCGCAGGTCCCGTCGCGGAACGGGGTCAGCGTTTCGCGCAACTTCGGCATGAACTCGGCGTCGGCCCGTTCCGCCGAGAGCTGCAGGCGCAGCGTGCGCGCAAACTTGCGACGCGCCTGATCCAGGTCGTAGAGCGCCCGCGCGCGGGCGCGGAAGCCGCCGTTGAAGTCATCCGTACCCAGCTCGCCCTCGACCACCAGGATCTGATCGCGAACGATGGCCGCCCCGGCGCGCTGGAACAGCTCCGGCGGCACCATGACGTCGATGCGGGCGCTGCGGTCGTCGATGGTCACGAACGCCATGCGCCCGCCACTCTGGGTATTACGGGTGCGCACGCTGATGATCAGCCCGGCGAGCAGCGACGCGCGTTCGTTCTGGTAGCGCCGCCCCTGGCTGGGTTCGACGCGCTCGCACAGCGCGCCGATGCGCCCGTCGGTGAGCGCGTCGAGCTCGGCGCGATACTGGTTGATCGGATGCCCGGTAAGGTACAGGCCGAGCGTCTCCTTTTCGGCGTGCAGGCGGGTAGGCTCGTCCCAGGCGGGTACCTCGGGCAGGTCCGGCGCGATCAGCGGGGTGGCCGGGCTGCCGCCGAACAGATCGTCCTGGCCCACGGCGGCCGCGCGATGCTGCTGCTCGGCGGCGCGCATCAGCTCCGGCAACGCCGCCAGCAGCTGCGCCCGGT
>JAHELT010000272.1 GCA_024644045.1 Chromatiales bacterium
GGGTATCGTGCCACCGATGTTCAGCTCCGGTGCGACCGAGATTTCCGCCTTGCTGATGTCGCCGTTGGCGATCAGGGTCGGCAGGAGATCCGTCTTCGTGAGCTGCAACGCGGACATGTCGAGCGTCACCATCCAGTTGCCCGGTACGCTGGCCGCGTCCTCGGTGAATAGCGGAGTGGGGTCTCCGCCCGAGCTCTCGGGCACGTACTCCATCAGGCAACCGGGGCGACGGCCCGCGCATGCGGTCACGTTCGTATCCCGCTCATGTGAGCCGACCAGGAAGTGCTTCGAATCCCAGCCGTAGAAGGACACCAGAAGCTCCGGAACGATGTCCGTGTTGTTCGAGCTGAAGTTGACCGTCAAGAGGTCGCCGCTTCTTGTGACCTGGTCGATCGAAACGGTATACAGCTCGGAATACTTCTGACCGGTAGCGTCGTAGATGTTCACATCGTAGCCGGTGTGGAACTCGTTGAACGCCGGCGCGATACCCGCGCCGTGGCATACCGTGCAGTCGCCAGTTGCGCCGAGGTCATGGAACGACTCTACACCTGCCTTGGCCCACAGGTACTCGAACGGTGGTGCCCGGTGCGGCTGCGCGTAATCGCCCTCAAGCGTTGTGCCAACATCTTCCGGCCATGCATTGATGCCCTGTATCGCGTGGCAGCTCTTGCACGTTTCGGGCGTGAAGTAACTGTTGTCCGTGACCGCAGCAATATTGCCTTCGTGACAGGTGTTGCAGTTCGAAATCGACATGGGATACGGAAATTCCATCCCGTGCGACATGTGCACGTCGTTCATGAGCGTGCGGTTGTAGCTATAGTCGGCCGTTGCTGCTACACCGGTCGCCCAGGCGAGGGGATCGTCGACCATGTATTGCCATTCCTGGTGGAAGCCGCCGCCGTCATCGTTGTGGCAGGACTTGCAGGCTGCGAAGTCCGACAGGCCGTCGACTTCGGCTGCGCGGTAACCGTGTTTCAGGTACGGGGTGCCGTGGCACTTGGCGCAACCTGCGACATTCGCCAGGGACTGGTAGGTGTCAGGATCGCTGGCCTGTGCGTCGCCGAAAGCGAGTGCGGCATTGGACACGTTGTCGTACAGATGCACGTGTGTGCCGGCCGGCAGCTCGGCGCCGGTGCCGCCCTCATGCTCGAGCAGCGGTTCGTCGGCAACATAGCCGTATACCACGCCATTGACGGTCGGGTCGAAGGCTATGCCGGCTTCCGTGAGCGTGAAGTCGCCGGGCGCGCCCATTGTGACACTGTCGTTCAGCGTGACCAGGCCGTTCAGCCACTGGTTGTTGGCGCTGTCATAGGTGGTGGTCAGGAATCGTTTCTGGCCCAGCGAATCGTAGTCGGTGAACGGTGCGCCGTCCTTGAGGACCGTGAAATTCACCGTAATGTCGAACGTACCCGCGACCGCACCTGGTGCCGTAGTGGCACTGGTAATGGTCAGCGCGAGGTCGCTCGCATCGACGTACTGATCGTAAAGGGCCTGGTGTGCGCCACCGACGCCATCATGGCAAGTACCGCAGGATTCGGGTCCGGCTTTCTCGATAGCCGCCGCAACGGCGTCAGGTACCGGTGCTGGAGGCCCCGCAGGTCCCGCAGGTCCCGCCGGTCCGGCCGCTCCAGTTGCGCCGGCTGCACCATCGTCGCCTTCACAACCACCTAGGCCAAGCACCAGGGTAACCGCTACCAGCAAAGCCCAACCCCATCTTGCAAAATGGCTTATGCGCTTCATGGTGTTACTCCTGATTATTTGAGTTTTGGATTAAATCCGGGAGGCTTGCCATAGCACGCGGGCGTACCACCGGAACTGAAACACAGACTAATTTGGAGGCCGTAAGCGGACACTGACATTTGTCAGTTTGGGCCTAAAAAACGGGCTGTGGATTACACCTATGGACGCAGAGGAGCGCTGCGGGGATTACCTAGTCAGCGGGCTGCTATTCCGGCGATCAGGCCGGCAGCCAGCAGCGGCCAGCCCAGCATCGGCATGGACCCGAGCGTCAGGACGAGCGTGCCGGAAACGACGGCGACGGCCGCGACCGTGAGCCAGTAGCGCTGGCGCCGCTGCTCGCGGAGCTGCACTTTGATCTGGTCGAGTTCCGGCAGCTTGAGATTGAGCCGAATGCGGCCGTTCGCGGCCTGCTCGCTAAGGTGGTGCACGACGCCGGGCAGCTCACGCAGCGCATCGCGTAACTGCGGCAGGTTCTCGCGTACGTCGCGCAGCATGGCGCGGCCGCCGATCTGCTCGTCCATCCAGCGCTTGAGGACCGGGTGCGCGGTCTTCCACAGGTCGAGCTGCGGGTACAGCTCGCGGCCGAGCCCTTCGATGTTGAACAGCGTCTTGTGCAGCAGGATCAGCTGCGGCTGGATCTCGACGTTGAAACGCTGCGCAACGCGGAACAGGCGCATCAGCACCTGGGCGAACGAGATCTCGGCGAGCGGCTTGTTGAAGATCGGCTCGCAGACGGTGCGCACGGCCGACTCGAGCTGGTCGATGCGGCTGCCGGCCGGGACCCAGCCGGAGTCCAGGTGCAGCCTGGCGATGCGGTGATAGTCGCGGTCGAAGAATGCCAGGAAGTTCTCGGCGAGATATCGCTGATCCTCGGGGCTCAGCGTGCCGACGATGCCGAAGTCCACCGCCGCGTAGCGGGGCCGCTCGGGGTCGGTCGTGATCACGAAGATGTTGCCCGGGTGCATGTCCGCGTGGAAGAAGTTGTGTCGAAATACCTGGGTAAAGAATATCTCCACGCCGTTCTCGGCCAGCACCTGGATGTTGGCGCCCGCGTCGCGCAGCGCCTTCATATCGCTGATCGGCGTGCCGAAGATACGCTCCTGGACCATTACTTCGGGCCGGCAGTAGTCCCAGTAAATATCCGGCACGTACAGCATGTCCGAGTCTTCGAAGTTGCGCTTCAGCTGCGCCGTATTGGCCGCCTCGCGCATCAGGTCGAGTTCGTCGATGACCGTGTGTTCGTATTCGTCGACGATCTCGAGCGGCTTC
>JAHELT010000154.1 GCA_024644045.1 Chromatiales bacterium
GGCGAAAACCTCCGCGGCGCTGGCGCGACTGGGGCAGCGCGGGATTCCCTACGTGTCGGTGATGACCGACCCGACCATGGGCGGCGTGTCCGCGAGCCTGGCCATGCTGGGCGACATACAGATCGCCGAGCCCGGCGCCCTGATCGGCTTTGCCGGTCCTCGCGTTATAGAGCAGACGGTGCGCGAAACCCTGCCGGAAGGGTTCCAGCGCGCAGAGTTTCTGCTGGCGCACGGTGTCATCGACATGGTCGTCGACCGGCGCGAGATGCGCGACACTTTAGCCGTCCTGCTGAGTGATCTGCAGAACCGGCCGGCCGCCTGAAACGGGCAGTGCGGCGCAGCGATCGAAGGGCCGCTGCAGACTCCGCCGTCGTGGCCAGTGTCCTGTCCCACAAGTAACGTGCCCTTCTGCGGGCCGTCAAGGGGCCAGAGGCAAGCCATCGGGTGCCGGGGAAAAATAGTCCCTCTATTGCCTGAACGCCCCGCAGATGGCCCCCGGCGGCCCGCCCAAGCGGTGAATGATCGACGCGGGGAGCGTGCGTCGCGTCCGATGGCGGCGTTGCGACGCTTGGCAATGGAAAGACCATTGCGGCAGCGCCGGCGCCTGGCCCTGGCCAGCGACACGCGCTCAGAACGGTACGTTGTTTATGGGACAGGACACTAGGCTGGACGCGTGGCTTCGCCGCCAGGAGAAGCTGCATCCAACGGGCATAGATCTCGGTCTGGAGCGCGTGCTGCCGGTGGCACAGCGTCTGGGTCTGCAGCGGTCCAGGGCGCGGCGCATCGTAATCGCGGGCACCAATGGCAAGGGCTCATGTGCGGCGTTTCTCGGCGAGATCTACCGGCGCAGCGGCCTGCGGGTCGGCGTTTACACCTCCCCTCATCTGCTCCGCTACAACGAACGTATCCGGCGTCTGGGGCGCACCGCGCCGGATGCGGAAATCTGCGCCGCGTTCGACGCCGTTGAAGCTGAACGCGGTGATATCACGCTGACCTACTTCGAGTTCGGCACGCTGGCGGCGCTGCAGGTGTTCGCTGCGCACGCACTGGACGTCGAGGTGCTCGAAGTGGGCCTCGGCGGACGGCTCGACGCCGTCAATCTGGTAGATGCCGACTGCGCGCTGATCACGCCCATCAGCATCGACCACCAGGCCTGGCTGGGGAGCACACGTGAACAGATCGCCGTTGAGAAAGCCGCGGTGATGCGCGCCGCGGCGCCCGTGGTGCTGGCGGAGATCGAGCCGCCGCGGGCACTGCTCGAGCATGCGGCGCAGCTCGGCGTGGTGAGCGTGCGCGCCGGGTACGACTATCGCTGGTGGGAAGCCGCGTCGGTGTGGCACTGGCAATGGCGGGATGAGGATCCGCGCCGCTTGCCGAAGCCGGTCCTGCCGGGCGCTCATCAGCTGGTAAACGCTTCCGCCGCACTGGCAACGGTCGAGGTCATGAAATGCAAGCTGCCGGTCACGGCCGCCGCCGCGGCGCAAGGCGTGGCGGGCACGCGGTTGCTGGGCCGTGCCACCTCGGTGCCGGGCGATGTGGAAACGATTCTGGATGTTGCGCATAATCCCGCCGGCGCCCGGGCATTGGCGGAGCACTTGAAGGCCGGAGCGGGCCCTGGCAGAACCTGTGCGGTGCTCGGTATGATGCATGACAAACCTCACCAGGAGACCATCGAAGCACTGGCAGCGCAGATAAACAGCTGGTACGTGTGCGAGTTGCCGAATCCGCGGGCGCTTCCCGCAGCCCAGCTGGCGTATCTGGTGCAGGGGCTCACGCAAGCGCCGGTGCATTGTCATGCGAGCGTGGCCGACGCCTACGGGCATTGCCGCGACTGCTGCACCCCGGGAGACAGAATCTTGATATGCGGTTCGTTCGTCACGGTCGCCGAAGCCTTCACGACCGTCCCCGAATTGTCGGCGTTTGCGCGTGCGTGCGATGGATGATCGTCTGAAACAGCGGCTGGTTGGTGCTTCGGTGCTGGTTGCGCTGGCGGTCATCATCGTGCCCATGCTGCTCGATGGCGCCGGCCGCTACGCGCGTAATCCGGCGACCTTCGAGATCCCGCCGCAACCGGAGCTGTCGCAGCGGCCGCTGCAGAAGCTGGAGGACATCGTGCCGGTGCCGACGCCGGCGCAGGCGCTTGCCGGACAGGAAGCCGGGGGTGAGACGCCGCAACCAGCCACGCCGCACGCCTGGGCGGTGCAGGTGGGGGCGTTCAGCTCCGAGGCCAACGCCATCGTGCTACGCGACAAGCTGCGCAGCAAAGGGCATCCTGCGTTCGTCGAGGCGACCGGCGACAAGTCCCAGTTCCGCGTGCGCATCGGACCGGAAGTCAGCCGGGAACTGGCGGACAAGCTGCGCGACGATCTGGCCGCCGAGTACGGCCAGCCCGGCATCGTGGTACGTTACCCATGAGCCCGGCGGCTTCGGGTTCCGGCACGGGCAGCAGCGCTCGGGTGGCAGCGGCATGCGCCGCCGGGGCCGCGGCGTGCCCGCCGTGACCTATATCGATTTCGTCATTCTCGGCATCGTGCTGGTGTCCGCGCTGATCAGCGTGCTGCGCGGTTTTGTGAAAGAAGCCATTTCGCTGGCGTCCTGGGTGCTTGCCTTCTGGGTCTCGGCGACCTTTGCGGGGAAGCTCTCGCAGCTGCTGGCCGGTGCGCTGACCGTCGTTCAACTGCGCCTGGCGATCAGTTTCGTGATCCTGTTTCTGGCGACGCTGCTGGTCGGCGGACTGGCCAACTACCTGGTCGGCTCGCTGGTCAGCCGGTCGGGGCTGAGCGGGACCGACCGCGCGCTGGGCGTGGTGTTCGGGGTCCTGCGCGGGGTGGTGGTGGTGGCGGTGCTGTCGCTGCTGGCAGGGCTGACAACGCTCACTCAGGCGCCGGCGTGGTCGGAGTCACTTCTGGTGGAGTACTTCCAGGTGCTGGCGGTATGGATCCGCGACCATCTGCCCGAGGAAGTGGCCCGGAACTTTGTCTTTTCCTGAGCGCTGCGTTGCGCATCACCGCGACCCGCAGCGCCGGGTCGGTCATCGCGCGCGCTTTCGACGCGCACGCCAAGGGCGTAAACTGCCACGCGTCGGCCGGGCGATGGTTGCGAGCCGGGCGCGGATTTTGCGAAACGAACCGGGGGCGGATACATGTGTGGGGTAATTGGAATCGTCGGCAAAGGACCGGTGAATCAGACCCTGTACGATGGTCTGACGCTGTTGCAGCACCGTGGACAGGACGCGGCCGGAATCGTGACCTGTCACGAGGGGAAGCTGCGCATGCGCAAGGCGCTGGGCCTGGTGCGCGACGTCTTTCAGACCCGGCACATGCTCCGGCTGCAGGGCAACATGGGCATAGGGCACGTGCGTTATCCGACTGCCGGCTGCGCCTCCTCGGCCGAAGCACAGCCGTTCTATGTCAATTCGCCCTACGGTATCACCCTGGCCCACAACGGCAACCTGACCAACGCCGAGGAGTTGCACAAAAGCGTTTTCGAGGCCGATCTTCGCCACATCAACACCACCTCGGACTCGGAAGTGCTGCTGAACGCGTTTGCCCACGAGCTGCAGGAGCACACGCATTCCACCCGCCTGACCGCGGACGCCGTGTTCGACGCGGTTGCCGCGGTGCACCGCCGCTGCCGGGGCGCCTACGCGGTGGTGGCCATGATCATCGAACGGGGGCTGGTGGCGTTTCGCGACCCCTACGGTATCCGCCCGCTGATCATCGGGCGCCGCGATACGCTGATGGGCCCCGAATACATGGTGGCCTCGGAAAGTGTGGCGGTGAGCGCCCTGGGGTTCGAGGTGTACCGCGACGTGCGTCCCGGCGAGGCGGTTTTCGTGGACCAGGACGGCAAGATGTATTCGCGCCAGTGCACCGAGCAGCGCGCCTATGCGCCGTGCCTGTTCGAGTACGTGTACTTCGCGCGCCCCGACTCGATCATCGACAAGGTGTCCGTGTACAAGTCGCGCATGCGCATGGGGCGCAAGCTGGCCGAGAAAATCATGCGCGAGCGACCGCAGCACGATATCCAGGTCGTCATCCCGATTCCCGACACCAGCCGCACCTCGGCGCTGGAACTGGCCAATTGCCTGGGCGTGAAGTACCGCGAGGGGTTCATCAAGAACCGCTACATCGGGCGTACGTTCATCATGCCCGGGCAGCAGCTGCGGCGAAAGTCGGTGCGCCAGAAGCTCAACGCGATCGAGCTCGAATTTCGCGGCAACAACGTCATGCTGGTAGACGATTCGATCGTGCGTGGCACGACCTCGGAGCAGATCATCCAGATGGCCCGCGATGCCGGGGCGCGTAACGTCTACATGGCCTCGGCGGCCCCGCCGGTACGCTTTCCCAACGTGTACGGCATCGACATGCCGGCCGTGGACGAGCTGATCGCCCACGACAAGACGGTGGATCAGGTGGCCGACTCGATCGGCGCCGACTGGCTGATCTACCAGGAGCTGGAGGACCTGATCGACTGCATCCGCGAAGGCAATCGCGATCTGCAGCAGCTCGAAACCTGCTGTTTCTCCGGCGAGTACATCACCGGCGATGTAAACCCCGCATATCTGCGGCAGCTGGAGTTGCTGCGCAACGACCAGGCACGCGGCCAGGTTGACGAAGGTGAACTCGAAGACGTCGGCATCGGTTGACATCCCCCGCCTGGTCGAGCTGGAAAGTCGGTTCTCGTCGCTGCCGGTGGATCTCTCGGCCGGCGTGCTTCACGTCAGCGTGGCTGCTCAGCAGCTGCACTGGCTGCAGGGGGGCACTGCGGTGGGTTACCCGGTCTCGACGTCCCGGTTCGGTACCGGCGGCGGCCACGGCAGCAACCGCACGCCGCTCGGTATGCACCGCGTGGAGGAGAAGATCGGCGCCGGCTGCGCCCCCGGCACGGTTTTCGTCGGCAGGCAGCCGGTGAGCGAGCCGCCATTCGACGTCGACGACCTCATCACGACACGAATCCTGTGGCTGGGCGGACTGGAGCCTGGCCGGAATCGCGGCCCGGGCTGCGACTCGCGGGACCGGTACATCTACATCCACGGCACGCCGCATACCGATCTCCTGGGCACGCCGGCATCGATCGGCTGTATCCGCATGCGCGACCAGGACGTGCAGCAGCTGTTCGAGCGCGTGGTCGTGAACACCCCGGTGCTCATCGAGTGAGCGCCGCGGTTCGATGACGCCGCAAGCCCGCGTGGCGGTGATCGGCGGGGGCGTGATCGGCTGCAGCGTGCTGTATCACCTCGCGAAGCTCGGGTGGACCGACGTGGTACTGCTCGAGCGTTCGGAGCTGACCTCCGGGTCCACCTGGCATGCCGCCGGCGGCTTCCACACGCTCAACGCCGATACCAATATGGCGGCGCTGCAGGGTTACACGATCGGCCTGTACCGTGAGCTGGAGGAGGCGTCCGGTCAATCCTGCGGCCTGCACCATGTCGGCGGCCTGACGCTGGCGACCACCCCGGAGCGCCTGGATTTCCTCAAGGCGGAACGCGCGAAGCACCGCTATATGGGTCTGGACACGCGCATCGTCGAGCCGGAGGAGATCGCAGCGCTCTCGCCCATCACCAGCACCGAAGGCGTGCTGGGTGCGCTGTACGATCCGCTCGACGGCCACCTCGACCCTTCCGGCACCACGCACGCCTACGCCAGAGCCGCACGCAGGCTGGGTGCAGAGGTGCAGCTGCGCACTCACGTGCACGGATTGACGGCGCGCGCGGACGGCCAGTGGGAGGTACATACGGGGCAGGACACGATCCTTGCCGAGCACGTCGTGAACGCAGCCGGGCTGTGGGCGCGCGAAGTGGGCGACATGGCGGGCGCCTACCTGCCGCTGCATCCCATGGAGCACCAGTACCTGGTCACCGACGATATCCCTGAGGTCTACAACCACGGCTCGGAGCTGCCGCACGTCATGGATCCCACGGGCGAGAGCTACCTGCGGCAGGAAGGGCGCGGACTGGTGATCGGTTTCTACGAGCAGGCGTGCGAGCACTGGGCTGTCGACGGCACTCCCTGGGAGTTCGGACACGAGCTGCTCAGCGACCGGCTGGAGCGCATCGGTGATTCGCTGGAGGTTGCCTACCGCCGTTACCCGGTACTGGAAACCGCCCGGATCAAACGCGTGATCAACGGCCCGTTCACGTTCGCGCCCGACGGAAACCCGCTGGTCGGACCGGTGCCGGGGTTGCGCAACTACTGGACCGCCTGTGCCGTGATGGCGGGGTTCAGTCAGGGCGGCGGCGTAGGGCTGACGCTGGCGGAGTGGATGGTGCACGGCGAGCCGTCACGCGATGTGTTCGCCATGGACGTCGCGCGCTTCGGCGACTACTGCACACGCGATTACACGCGCCGCAAAGTGCGCGAGAACTATCAACGGCGCTTCGCCGTCAGCTACCCCAACGAGGAGCTGCCGGCTGCCCGCCCGCTGCACACAACGCCCGCTTACGCCGTTTGGCAGAACAAGCGCGCGGTGTTCGGTCAGGCGTACGGCATGGAAGCGGTCAACTACTTTGCGCTCGATGGCGAGCCGCTGTTCGAGACGCCGAGCTTTCGCCGTTCCAACGCATTCGCCGCGACGGCTGCGGAATGCGAGGCGGTGCGCACGAAGGTCGGTGTAAACGAGATCCACAATTTCGGCAAGTACGAGGTGAGCGGGCCCGCCGCCGCCGACTGGCTGGACTACCTCATGGCCGGACGCGTGCCCCGTGAGGGCCGCGTCACCCTGTCACCGATGCTCAGCCCCCGCGGTCGACTGATCGGCGACTTCACGCTGTCGCGTCTCGGGAAGCAGCGGTTTCAGCTGACCGCGTCGTTCGCGGCGCAGGCTTTCCACATGCGCTGGTTCGAGGCGCACCGCACCTCGGACGTGACCGTAGAGAATGTCTCGCTCTGCCGGGTTGGTCTGCAGATCGCCGGTCCCCGCGCGCGCGAGTTGCTGCAACGCCTGACGCGCAGTGACGTCAGTAACACCGCGTTTCCGTTCATGTCCGTGCAGCACCTCGAAGTCGGGCCCTGCCGCGCCATCGTGCAACGGCTTTCCTATACGGGTGATCTGGGCTACGAGATCTTCGTTCCGGTCGAACAGCAGCTGGCGCTGCTGCTGGCCATCGAAGCGGCGGGTGCGGACCTCGAGCTGCGGCCTTTCGGGATGCGCGCGATGATGAGCCTGCGCCTGGAGAAATCCTTTGGTTCCTGGTTGCGCGAGTACAAGCCGGACTACACGGCGCGCGAGACCGGCTTGGACCGTTTCGTGGCCTACACCAAGAACAGCGAGTTCATCGGTCGCGCGGCGGCGCTCGACGAGCGCGAGCAGGCGCCGCAGCGGCGCCTGTGCACAATGGTTGTCGATGCCGCCGATGCCGACTGCTGGGCCGACGAACCTGTCTGGCATGGCGGTGCGGTGGTCGGCTTCGTGACCTCGGGCGGGTATGCCCATTTCGTGCAGCGCTCGCTGGCACTGGGATTTCTGCCTTGCGAGCTCATCGAGGACGGCCGCCGGGTCGAAATCGAGATCCTCGGCGAGCGACGCCCGGCCACCGTGGCCGCCCGGCCGCTGCTCGACCCGCAGGGCGCCCGCATGCGGGCCTGAGGCGGGATACACCGGGAGGACCGCAGGGCGCTGCCCGACTACCACCGCCTGCCAATTGACGTAGGACAGGGTTTATGCCTATAGTCCCGTCCAGCGCCGATTTGACCTTTCAGCTTGCGGGCGCTTTAGAAATACTGCTAAAGCGAGCTGCCAGCCCGCTTTAGCCATCAGCGGGTTTTTTTGTGCCCGCTGAGGACCAGCGGAGTTCCGACCATGCGCAAAGACGACAGCGGCAGTTATCCGGCAACCGACGCGGTACGGACAGGGCACACACGCACGCCCGAAGGCGAACACAGCGAGGCGCTGTTTCTCACCTCCAGTTTCGTCTTTTCCTCGGCCGAGGAGGCCGCCCGACGCTTCTCCGGCGACCTCCCGGGCAACGTGTACTCGCGCTTCACCAATCCCACCGTGCGTGCCTTTCAGGAGCGCCTCGCGGCGCTGGAAGGCGGAGAGGCCTGTATCGCGACCGCGTCCGGCATGTCGGCGATCCTCTCGATGTGTCTCGCGCTGCTGCGCCAGGGCGAGCACATCGTGTGCGCCCGCGGCGTGTTCGGCGCGACCACCATGCTGATGAAGAACTACCTGTCCAAGCTGGGCATAGAAACCACGTTCGTGCCGCTGAGCGACCTGGCGGCCTGGCGCGGCGCGATCCGTCCCACGACCCGGTTGCTGTTCGTGGAAACGCCGAGCAACCCGTTGATGGAGGTGGCAGATATAGCCGCACTCGCGGAGGTGGCCCACGCTCGCGGCGCCCTGCTGGCGGTCGACAACGCTTTCTGCACCCCGGCGCTGCAGCGCCCGCTGGCGCTGGGCGCCGACCTGGTCGTGCACTCGGCGACCAAGTACCTGGACGGACAGGGGCGTTGCGTGGGCGGGGCCGTGGTCGGGGACGCGGAACTGGTGGGCAAGGAGCTGTTCGGCTTCATGCGCACCGCCGGCCCCAGCATGAGTCCGTTCAATGCCTGGGTGTTCAGCCGCGGACTGGAGACGCTGGAAATCCGCATGCGGGCGCACAGCGAGCAGGCGCGAGCGCTGGCGGAATGGCTGCAGCAGCAGCAGGCCGTGCGCAGCGTGTTCTATCCGGGCTTGACGCAGCATCCCGGACATCTGCTGGCGGCGCAGCAGCAGTCCGGCTTCGGCGGTGTGGTCTCCTTCGAGGTCTTCGGCGGACGCGAGGCCGCCTGGCAGGTGATCGATCGTACCAGGATGATCTCGATAACCGCCAACCTGGGCGACGTCAAAACCACCATCACTCATCCCGGCACCACCACCCATGCCAAGCTCAGCGACGCGGAACGTGCCGAGGCCGGCATTACGCCGGGACTGGTGCGGGTGGCGGTCGGGCTCGAGGCGCTGAGCGATATCAGGAAGGATCTGCAGCGCGGCCTGGACCAGCTGGCGCGCGCTGCGGCCTGCTAGCCCGCATATGGCATGAAGGCGGTTCCGAGCGTCCGCGTTCGTTAGTCGAATCAGACTGTTAAACAGCTATCTGAGCAACATTGCCGAGTGATGCTTGTACCCTGTTCACATTCAGGAAAAATCTGGCGTTGCCGATCGAACAATCCCCTTTTAACCCTAGTCTGGCTATGCTTGCGCAGGCGATAGTCCGATCTGCTCAGCCACATTGTCCCTGAGAAGCGCCTGAATTGTCTGGAACAATTTGAACAGCGAGTCGCTGGCCCGCAGGGCGCAAGGGCAGGGATGCCCGGAGTTATCCTTCATGCAATATGCGGCCGAATGCTTATGCGGCCGGCCGCCGCAACGCTCAGGGAAATACCTGCTTGAAGGGTTTGACGCTGACCCGGTCGTAAACGCCGGCCGCGACGTAGGGATCTTCGCCGGCCCAGGCGCGCGCCGCCTCGAGCGACTCGAACTCGGCAATGATAATGCTGCCCGTGAACCCGTTGGCGCCCGGATCTTCGGCGTCGATCGCGGGGTTCGGGCCGGCAGCAACGATGCGCCCGGCATCGCGTAAAGCCTCGAGCCGCGCAATGTGCGCAGGACGCGCCGACTTGCGCAGCGCCAGACTGTCGGAAACGTCCTCGGCAACGATGGCGTAGAGCATGAGCTGTTCCTCGCTGGGCAGGGGTTTCAGGGCTTCTTGTCCGTTGCGGGTTCGCTGCCGCGCGGCTCGGCGTCCGCATCCGCTTCCGGCTCCATGTGGCGGGCCAGGTAGAAGCCGATCATCAGCACGTAGACGAACGTCAGCCCGATCAACACCAGTTTGAAATTCACCCAGGTCTGTTCGCTGGCGGCTGCAGCGCTGCACAGATCGCGGTGCGTGACGAACGCGGGCTTAGCGCAATCGAGCTTTTCGAACGCCTCGGCGCCGAGCGTCGGCAGGGCGGCCATCAGTCGCGTCTCTGCGGCTTCGTAATCACGCGCGAAATAGATGTTGGCCGCGCCGGCAAGCAGGAAGAAGGCGACCCACATGACATTCGCGCGATTCCAGACCGATCCCGGCACCTTGATTGCGTGGCCGGCCATGCGCTCGAACAGCGTCTTCTTGCCCATCAGCTGAGGGATCAGGAACACCACGGCGAAGGCCCAGTTGACCAGCGTGGGTTTCCACATGATGAACGCCTTGTCGCGCAGCAGTATCGTCAGGCCGCCGAGCAGAACGATCAGCGCGGCCGAGATCAGATGCATCTTCTCGAAGCGCCGATGCCGCAGCCAGAACACCGCGACCTGCACGATCGTTGCGACAATCGCTACACCGGTGGCCAGAAACAGATCGCCGGCGCCGTAATAGATACCGACGAACAACAGCACCGGAAACGTATCGAACAGGAGTTTCATGCATACCGCCTTATGGTGATCCGGGTGGTGCGCGAGGGTCGTTCGCCGTCGAATGCCCGCGCTTGCCGCCCGGCGGGCGCCGAGGGCGCGCTGCGGCCCGGTTGCCTCTAAAAATTGCGGTGTATGTTACCGGAAAAGCCTATAGCATGCCGGGTTTGCCATGGCCGAATACTTCCATGTCCATCCGACCGATCCGCAGGCCCGGCTGATTGCACAGATCGCCACGGCGATCGATGGCGGCGCCCTGGCGGTGTACCCGACCGACTCGTGCTATGCCATCGGCTGCCACATCGGCGACAAGCGGGCGATGGACAGGATCCGTGCAATCCGCCGGGTCGACGACCGGCACCACTTCACGCTGGTATGCAGCGATCTGTCCGAGATTGCCACCTACGCACGGGTCGACAATGCAACCTACCGCTTGCTGAAAGCACTGACTCCGGGGCCGTACACGTTCCTGCTGCGCGCAACCAGCGAGGTGCCGCGCCGTCTGCAGAATCCGCGGCGCAAGACGATCGGTATTCGCGTGCCCGACAACGTCATTGCCCAGGCACTGCTCGAACGCCTCGGGCAGCCGCTGATCAGCAGCACGCTGGTGTTGCCCGACATGGCCGCGCCGCTCGCCGACCCGGAGGAGATCCGCGAACGGATGTCGGCGCTGGTGGACGTGATCGTCGACGGCGGGAACTGCGGCCACGAGCCGACCAGTGTGATCAACCTCTCGGGTGACATCCCGGAAGTGGTGCGCCGCGGCAAGGGCGATGTTAGTTTCCTGGACGGCGAGTAACGGCGCGCTATGCTGGCCGCGAGGTTCGCGTATAATCGGCCAACGCGACGCCCCGGGCAGCGCCACTGCAATCTCGATCTCCAATCAGAAATGACATATAACTATCTGATTACTCAGATAAAAATACATGCCATAACGGTGAGCAAAATGGCTTCCACCGCCGCCTACGCGGTGTGACGCCGAGCCTCGCCGGAGACTTGTCCAACGTGAGCAGCGTTCCTTCGCAGCACCAGCGTGTGCTTTCCGGAATGCGGCCGACCGGCCGCCTGCACCTCGGTCACTACCACGGCGTATTGAAAAACTGGGTCGATCTGCAACACAGCTACGAGTGCTTCTACTTCGTGGCCGACTGGCACGCGCTGACCACGCACTACGAAAATCCGGGCATCGTCGAGGAGACCACCTGGGACATGGTAATCGACTGGCTCGCCGCGGGGGTCAGCCCCGGTTCCGCGTGCCTGTTCATTCAATCGCGCGTGCCGGAGCATGCCGAGCTGCACCTGCTGCTGTCGATGATCACACCGCTGGGCTGGCTGGAGCGGGTGCCGAGCTTCAAGGACCAGCAGGAGCGCCTCAAGGAACTGGATCTGGCGACCTACGGGTTTCTAGGCTACCCGCTGCTGCAGAGCGCCGACATCCTGATTTACAAGGCGGGCTATGTGCCGGTCGGTGACGACCAGGTCTCGCACGTCGAGCTCACGCGCGAAATCGCGCGCCGCTTCAACCACATGTACGGGCGCGAGGTGGATTTCGAGCAGAAGGTCGATAGCGCGGTCAGCAAGATGGGTAAGAAGAACGCACGCCTGTACCGGGAGCAGCGGCGCCGCTACCAGAAGCAGGGCGAC
>JAHELT010000155.1 GCA_024644045.1 Chromatiales bacterium
CCGCGCAGTTTCAGACGCCGGAGGAGATCAAGCGCCAGCGCAAAGTCCACGACAAACTCATCGAGAAGGGTTTGCAGCTCATCTCGGACTCATTCCTGGACGCGGTGCAAGGCCAATGCGAGAAAGCGGGCGTACCGCTTCGCCGGCAGCTTCTCGAAGGCATGAATTACGAAGAGCTGATCAAGGAGGCCAACGGCGGCAGGGGAACCCTGCCGAGCCTGATCGGTTTCGAGGCAACTGCTGCACGCGGCTATGACGGCGGCGATAAAGTGCGCGGCGATGTCAGACTGGCGGGCGACGGGCGAATCCTGAGCGAGGATGAAGCCCAGGGCGAAAAAGTCGCGGGTACGTCCGGACGCAGCTACGACCTGGCGATAATGGGCGCTCACGGCATCGGGCGTCAGCAGCGCTCCGAACTCGGTGGCGTGGCGACCAGAGTCACCCGTGGCGTGCACAAGGATCTGTTCATTGTGCGGGACAACACGAGCCTCGCCGGCGGACGGTTTGTCGTCTGCATCGACGGGTCCGCCTACAGCTACAAGGCGATGAAATCGGCGCTGGAGCTGGCGCGGGAGTTCGGCGCCAAGGTCTTTGCGTGTAGCGCCTTCGACGTCGAATACCACCATGCGGTATTCAACAATATCAAGGGCGTTCTTTCCGACAAGGCTTCCAAGGTCTTCAAGTTCGAAGAGCAGGAAGCCCTGCACAACAACATCATCGACAAAGGATTGCTGAAACTCTGTCAGGCAAACCTCAAGCGGGCGGAAGTGATGGCGGAGGCTTTCCCTGAAGTTTCGCTGGAAACGCAGGTCCTTATCGGGAAGCCGTTTCAGGTCGTGTTGCAGTGGGCCGAGGAAATCGAGCCGACCCTGCTCATCATGGGCCGGCACGGCGCTCATCGCATCGAGGGCACGCAACTCGGCTCGCAATCCGAGAACCTGGTCCGTCTGGCACCGTGCAGTGTTCTCGTGACGGGTATAGAAGGTGTACGTCCGGAAGATATTCCCTGGATCGAGGAAGACGGTGATAAGGGCCTCGCATGGGCGCCGGAAGCGGAGGTGCGTATTCAACGCGTGCCGCCCTTCGCCCAGGGGATCGCACGTCGCGCAGTGGAGGAGTACGCCTTGGAACACGGTGCGGACGTTGTCACCAATGCCTGGCTGGACGAAGCGATTCAAAAGCTTCTGCCGACCCACATGCAGCTCATCATGGGGCTCGGCGACGCGGAGGAACTCGTGCGTGCCGAACTCAAGGCTGAAGAGCAGATGGCCAGGACTCTGGTCATGGGCAGCGAGAGCGATGCTGAAGTCGAAGGTAGCACGATCGAGGTTACCTGCCCCATCACGGGGCATGTCAGCATGCGCGCACGCAATCCGGCTGACCCGCCGGTGTGGACCGTCGAGGCGTTTGAGCGACTCGGCACCGTTCCGCTGATTGCACGTCCGCTTGCGCGCCGGACGGTTGAGCGTTTCGCCACCAACCACGGGATGTGGCGCATCACCACCGATGTCATGGACGAGAACAAGCAGGCAATGATCGAGGCGGACGAATTCGATGCCGAGACCATGATGGGAATGTTCAACGAGCTTCGGGCGCGCCAGATAAAGGCCGAAGCCGAGGGGGGCGATGCGCTCACGCCGGAAATGCGTCGATTTATCGAAGACGCCAAGGCGTCCGGCGTTACACGCTGTCCGATTCGTGACATAGAAACGCAAATGGGGAGGTGTCCTGTCGATTTCCGCACGGTGAGCCCCGACGAAGCCAAAGAGGCGATGCAGCGTTTGCTGCACGAACAAGCACCCGACCCCGGTAAGGATCGGCGGTAGATCGGGTATGTTGAACAACGAGACGTTTGGGCGGCGCGGAGAGGCGGAAGCGGTGCCGGTCGAGGACAGCCGCCGCGCGTCGGTGCCGCATGTGATCGCCTGGAATCTAACGCGGCGTTGTAACCTGAGTTGCGCCCATTGTTACATCTCGGCCGGGCCGAACGCTGTCACCGAAGGCGAGCTCGATACCGATGAGTGCCTGCGCATCACGGACGAGATCCTGGCAATCAATCCACGACCGTTGTTCATACTTTCAGGCGGTGAGCCATTGCTGCGTGAAGATCTGCCTGTCATCGCGCGGCACGCGGTCGATGGCGGCGCCACGGTTACCGTAGGAACCAACGGTACGCTTCTCGATGACGCGCGGATCGAGGCGCTGTGCGCAGCCGGCGTCACGGGCGTGGCGGTCAGCGTCGATTCGCTTCGCCCCCATTACCACGACCGTTTCCGCAAGGGTTGCGGGGCACACTCGGCGACGCTTGCAGCGATCGAACGCTTGCAGCAACACCGCCTCGATTTTGTCGTGCAAACGACGCTAACGCGTGGCAACCGCAGCGAGCTGGCGCGACTCGCCGAATGGTCGGCAAACGTGGGAGCGGTTGCGTTCAACGCGTACCTCATCGTCGCCACGGGCCGTGGAGAACGCATGGGCTCGCTCTCCCCAGCGCAAGGCGAAGCGGTGCTTGCGGAACTTGTCGAGCTTCATCTGCAGTATCTCGGACAAATGATGGTGAGGGCCAAATGCGCCCCGCAGTTCATGCGTCTAGTGCACGCGCGTACGCCGCAATCGCCGATCCTGAACTATGCGACGCGCTGCCCCTGTGGCGTGCAGTATTGCCGGATCGCACCGGACGGAAAGCTCACCGCGTGTCCGTATCTGCCACTTCCCGCGGGCGATCTGCGAAGGGAAAGCTTTGCCGATGTGTGGCTTAACGCACCGTTGTTACGGCAGATACGTAAAGGCGAGGTTGCTGGAAAGTGCGGCCGCTGTGGTTACCGCGAGATGTGCGGTGGCTGCCGTGCCCGCGCCTATGCGGAGAGCGGTGAACTGCTGGGCCCCGATCCCGCGTGTGCGTACCAGCCGAACGGAAACGAGCCGCTGGTTCAGCGCGAGGGCGTAACCCGCTACGGAGATGAAACGGTCGCGACCCTACGCTGGACGCCGGAAGCTGAGGCCAGAATTTCCCGGATACCGTCGTTCGTGCGCGGCGTGGTAGTGCAGCGTGTCGAAACACTGGCGCGCAGCCGGGGAATCGAAGAAGTTACCGTGGATTTACTGGCTGAAATGCGTCGTGCAATGCCAGTGGACTTCTCGAAACGCGCGCCGTTCTTCGCACGGGAAAAAAAGACGTGACGCTGGGGTGCGGCCCGAAATGCCCTTTACACACAGGGCTTCGTCGTTCGTCTTTGTTGCGCGCCGCATGCAGCGCCGAGCGTCTCCCCGTGCATGAGTAGGGGATGGACGGTGCGCCTCGGCCTACGAGACCTGCACTGTTGACCAGAATATCAATGCCGCAAAAGCATCGGTAGTTGCATCGACCATCGACTTGACCATCGCCGGCATTCGAAATGTCTGCCTTACAAGAGATCGCACTTGCACCCTAGGACTTGATTAATTCAACGGTCTTGTCCACCTCTTGACCAGAATGTAGATGATTGACACAGACATTCGCACCATCGGCGCCGAAATCCAATGCTACCTGGCGGCCGACGCCTCGACTTGAGCCTGTTATCAGAACAGTTCTACCCACGAATTCAGACATTCCACGGCCCCAGTTTCTTGAATAGCGGTGATTTCTATTTTCAAGAAAGTAGAAGCGTCACCTGCTCGAGTTCCCGATTCCGCGTACTTGCCAGTCGTGTCAGTCGAATGCGCTAGTCCGGCAGCCCACCTTGCGCAAACCTTTTTCAAACCGGATGGCTTGTGCCGGATCGTTGTAGGCAAGGCTGTTGACATACTTTCTGATCGAGAAGTCCGCGGCGAGTCTTGTGACTTCCGCGGCCAGTAACCTCGTCGATAGGCGGTGGTTGAGCGATCAGTTTTGCCATTTTACGTAGATTCCGGGCTGTCGCTGCCAACAGGAACTCGTCTTTGGCGCCACTCAGTCCTCGTAACCGCAACCGCGGTCACGGTCGTGGTCAGCGTGCGCAACGCCCAGGATAGCTCGACGCGGCAGATCCTGCCTGTTACTTACCTCGGTCTCGCCGAGCTACTGAGCGGCCCAAGCACCGATGCACCCGGAGTGGCACCAGCGTTATCATACAACTGCTTTTCACAATCAAAGCAGTGGCGGCGTCAGCCGCGGGGCGCAACAGGAGGCGGAATGCGCATCGAGATCTTCTCTGACACGATCTGCCCGTGGTGCTATATCGGCAAGAAGCGCCTGGAGAAAGCACTGGCACAGCGCTCCGACCTCGAAGCGGACGTACACTGGCGCGCGTTTCAGCTGAACCCGGATATGCCCGAGGAGGGCGTGGACCGCAACCAGTACCTGGAGGCCAAATTCGGTGGCCCCGACGCGGCGCGAGCAGTCTATACGCACGTCGAGGCTGCTGGAAACGAGGAAGCGATCCCGTTCGACTTCGATGCCATAGCGCGCACGCCGAACACGATCGCATCGCACCGCTTGATCCGTTATGCGGACGACCAGCCCGGCGGGCAGGACGCCGTCGTCGATGCGCTCTTCAGGGCCTATTTCACCCGCGGCGAGAACATCGGCGAGCGAGAAATCCTGGTGGCCGTGGCCGAAGAAGCAAACCTGGACCCGCAGGCGGTGCGGGCGTTTCTCGAGAGCGACGAGCACGACCATGCGGTGCGCGCTGAAGATGTTTGCGCGCGGCAGTCCGGTATCCAAGGCGTGCCTTTCTTCATTGTCGAGGGCCGGTACGGCGTTTCCGGCGCGCAGTCGCCGCAGGTGTTCCTGCAGGTATTCGAGAAGGTGCTCACCGAATCACAACCGGATGCGACCGGGTGACATGGACGAACACCGTACCTCGTCTCAGCCCGGGTTGAAGCAGGTCCGACGCATTCTTGCGCTGACGCTGCTCAGCGGCGTGATGAACGCGTGGGGACAATCCGAGACGGTCGCGCAGCGCGACGAGGCGGCAGCAACGCCTACGGGGTTCGTGTACCACGCTGACTATCTGAAACACAACGCCGGCAGGAACCACCCCGAATCGCCGCTGCGTGTGCAGGCAATCGCAGACAGTCTGCAGAACAGTCCGCTGTGGACCTTCCTCGTACAGATCGAGCCGCGGGTCGCCGAAGAGATCTGGGTGTCGAAAGTCCACGGGCTGTCCTATCTGCGTCGACTCGAGCAGGCGGCTGCCAAGGCACCCACGGCCCTGGATCCCGATACTACGGTGTCGTCGGACAGCTACCGGGTTGCGTTGCTCGCGGCCGGCGGCGCGCTCGCGGCCGTCGATGCGATCATGGGCGGGCGGATCAGGAACGCCTTCGTAGCCTCGCGTCCGCCGGGCCACCACGCATTTCCGGACCGGGCCTCGGGGTTCTGTCTCATCAACCATGTCGCTGTCGCGACTCGCTACGTGCAGGACAAGTACGGGCTGAAGCGGGTATTGATCATCGACTGGGACGTGCACCACGGCAATGCCACGCAGGCGTTCTTCTACCAGGACCCATCGGTTCTGTACTTCAGCACGCATCAGCATCCCCACTATCCGGGCACGGGTCGCAGCGACGAGAAGGGCAGCGGGCCGGGGCTGGCAACCACTATCAACGTGCCCTTGCCCGCCGGCAGTGGCGACGCCGAGATCATTGGAGCCTTCGAGACGCAATTGGTGCCCGCTGCGACGGCATTCGAACCGGCGTTCGTCTTTGTGTCGGCCGGGTTCGACTCGCACGCAGGTGACCCGCTGGCGCACTTCGAAATCACGACTGAAGGATTTGCTGAGCTGACGAAGATCGTGCGGGGGATAGCGGATCGATTCGCGAACGGTCGACTCGTCTCGGTACTCGAAGGCGGCTACAACCTCGCCAACCTGGCCAGTGCCGCCCGCGCGCATGTAAGCGTGCTGGCCGATCCGCGCCCGGTCGACTGAAGCGAAATTTGCCACAATAAAGATCATCACTGAACCGAGTATGTCCGTGTTCCGGTTTCCAGCCGGGCTGGATGTCACCATACCAGGCGCAGCAATCTGCCTTCTCTGACCACAAGCCCCCCGGGAACGACTCGTCCTGGGCGTTCACAGCGAACGAGGTCCACAGACGGAACGGCGCGTCGGAAACGGCCCGCGCCCCCGTTACCGGCCCGGTGGCCTTCGAACCGCGCTCTTAAGCTATGATGAGACCTCCAGGAGAGAACTCTTCGCCTCCGTATGACTTTGGACCGAAGGCCGTCGGCGCCGTAGAATCGCTGTTCTCGCTAGCAGCTCTTTCATCATCCGCTGACAAAGTGTGGATAACGGATCAGGATGAAGTCGTCGGTAAATCTCGCTGCCATCGCGCTGAGCCTGCTGTTGAGTGCTTGCAGTTACATTGGTGGCGCCGTCAGGGGCACACCTTCGGAATTGGACGTTATCGCCGGCACTGATGCCAAGCGGTTGATCGAATTCGCATTCGCGGACCTGGAGCAAGCAAACATCCTCGATCATCATGTGCACGTGTTCGGATTGGGCACCGGAGGTGATACAGGGGCGTTCGCGAACCCGAACATTTACAGGCCAATCACTCACCCCTTCAAATACATCCAGTTTCGTATTTACAAGCATGCGGCGGGGATCAAGGACGAAGACAATGCGGACCGCGAATACATCCAGCGCCTGGTGGCCTTGGCGCGTACCATCAAACGTCATGGCAAATATTTACTTCTTCCCTTTGACAAAACCTTCAACGTGGATGGCACGGTAAATCTGGAGAAAACGGCCTTTTATGTGCCGAACGAGTATGTCTTTTCGCTCAGCGAGGAGTTTCCGGACGTCTTTATCCCCGCGATGTCCGTGCATCCGTACAGGCACGACGCAATCCAGACATTGGAGAAATGGGCATCTCGGGGCGCGCACTATTTGAAGTGGTTACCGAATGTGATGGGCATAGATCCAAGCGATCCGAGGATCGACCCGTTCTACCGCAAAATGGTTGAGTTAGGTGTGGCGCTCCTGACTCACGTGGGCGAAGACCAGGCTTTAGAGGGTGTGGATGATCAATCGCTGGGAAACCCCCTTCATTTGCGCAGACCACTCGATCTGGGTGTCAAGGTGATCGCTGCCCACTGTGCATCACTGGGAAAGGACAAGGACCTGGACGATCCAAGAAAGCCGAAAGTCGATAACTTCGATCTGTTCATGAGATTGATGGATGAGCGGAAGTACGAAGGTCTGCTGTTTGGCGAAATCTCGGCGACGACATTCGTGAATCGACGCCCCGAGATCTTACTGACATTGCTGGAACGAAGCGATATTCATCACCGCCTGGTCAACGGCAGCGACTATCCGTTGCCGGCGATCAACATCCTGATCAGTACGCGCCGCCTGATGCAGCATGGGCTCTTAACACCCGACCAGCGGGAGGCATTGAATACGATCTACGGGTTCAACCCGTTGTTGTTCGATTTCGTGCTGAAAAGGGTGCTTTCTCATCCCGATACCGGACAGAGATTCGCAAGTTCCGTATTCGAACGGCATTCCGCACTTCCCTGAATGCGGCCTCGACTTGTCCAGTTTGCGAGTCATGTCGCGCGTGCTCGTGCCGCGGGCGTACAAGGCGATGATTTACTGGTAGAAACCGGGGAATCGGCGCTGGTACTTCGCGATCAGCGCCGATCGAATCGGCCGTGACGGTCACGCGGAGTCGACAGCATCAGCTCGCCGTCTTCGCTGAGGACGGTCTTCTGATGCTGCTGCAGGCTGTCTATCTCCACTGGGCACGCTCAGTGCTCTGCCTTGCCTTTCGCCGAAGCGACCAATCGCCGATGCTATGGTCGTGTAACAAGGTTCGAAATCACCCGTTTCAAGAAAACAATTCCCATTGAATTCGCTGCCGGCGAATCCGGCTGCGGTAATTGCACAGCCGTGCAGCAGGAGGCTGTGAAATCATCAGCTCGGTGGGGGCGGCCCTGATGTGCATCGGGACCGTTCCGATCGGCGTTCGCGAGCTGCGCGGGACGCTTTGACGGGACGCAAGCGACCGCGGAGCAACGTTCTCCAGACTTGCGATCGATCAACATGGTCGCGAGCGAATTCCCGACCGTTCCATCGGTGGAATTGACGCGTCCGGGCCATAGTGGTCAAACTCCCAACGTCTATTCCAGAGATGGCGCCAGCACTTTCGCGATGGACGATTACCTGAACCGATTCGAGCATAGCTACCGCCGCGCGCTCGGAGACCAGAGCTACAACCCGGACTTCATCGGGCGCTTCTATGAGATCTTCCTGGGGCAGTCGCAGACCATCAGGGACATGTTCCGCGACACCACCATGAGCGCCCAGAAGACCATGCTGCACGACTCGCTGAATCAGCTCGTGGACTTCTACACCTCGCGCCGCACCAGCGAGTACATGCGCCACATCGCGCGTGTGCACAGCCGCATCGGGCACGACGTGCACGAGGACCTGTACGAGGTGTGGCTTGAGAGCCTGATGCACGCCGTGGCCGAGTACGACGAGCAGTTCGACGACGAGGTGGAGCTGGCCTGGCGGCTGGTGCTCTCGCCCGGCATCACCTACATGAAATTCATGCGCGAGCGCATAGAGCCGGAAGCGGAGGATTGAAGTGTGGGGACTGTGCAGGCCATAGGTCGCGTTCTCACGGCACCGCTCCAGCTTTGGCTGCAACGGCCTGAATTGGGTGGCACGGTCAGGGATTCGGGCTCGATGTTCGCGACGGTTCGCGTCGCCTTCTTCAGCGCCTCGGCCATGATGTGAGAGACGGGCACGTTTGTGTCGTTGGCCCCGACCGTATCCGGACACGTCGAAGCTGAGCTATTGGTGAGATTGTCTTCGAAGAAGGTCAATTGCTAGCTGGGCTTACGCCCCAGCACGATTGAGATCTCGCTGGTGGCATGCACCGGATAGAGTGGCCGCATGAGGACTTCGGCGAGGGCAAACGCTGTCCAAGTAAACCCGGTGCGCAAACTGGGACGCTGGCCGAAGAACTCGGCGGCCCAGCCCGATTCGAAAGCCCAGGCTCTCACATCATCGAACGAGCGGAAAGTCACTCCTTCGCGGTAGAGATTATCCGTGATGATCTCGATTCCATATTGCTGGAGCATCTCGATACTCGACGCGTGATCCAGGGGATTACCACCCTTCGCGATTTGCGCGCGCACACCGAGCAGTCGCCCGGTTTTCTCGAATCGCCCGGTATAGGTCTCGAGCAGCGAGCGCTGGGTGGAGGTAACCAGCGAAAAATACCCACCCGGCTTCAGCAGACGGTACGCCCTGGACAACACCACCTGCGGTTCCAGGTAGCGGAGCAGGAAATGGCACAGCACGAGATCGAGCGACGCTGGGGCAAGATGGTCCTCCACATTCGCTGCACTGTCGTGGATCAGTCGCGTGCGTTTAGGTAGTTTGCCGAATGCTTTCCTCAGCATACCGGTCGAAACGTCGAAACCGGTAGCGGTGCACAGACTCAGTCGCCGGTAAAGTGCATCCAGCGTGTTGCCAGTGCCTACCGCGAGGTCGGCGACATCGAGGTCCAAAGCGTCGGAGAGCACCGCCACGATCTGACCGACGGCGCGTCGGCGCGACTCGGCATACAGCCCACACCAGTCCTCGTCGTAGGAGTCCGCGATCCGATCGTAGGCGTGACTTACCATACGCAAGTTGAATCAGATAAATGTGCCACTGCGTGTCTGGATTGAACTCTAGCTTGGAAACGTCGACCCCTGCAACCGGCTAGAGGTGCGCGACCGCAGCGGCTGAAACGGGCCTATGCTTGAACATGGTGGCGCTTGACTATGGTTGTGGCTTAACTCTATGACAATCAAGCTGTCTGACTTTCTTGATCTGACTCAGCAAAGGCGAACAGACTCGTCCACGCCTCCACGCGGCGTTAGTGCATGAACGTGTGATGACGTGCAGCTCCCCGGCCACCCACGTCGAACTCACCTACCGATCGAGTAGTATTTCGCCGCGCCAAGTTCGAGCATGCGGTTCAGAACGTTGCACGAAAGACGCACCTCTACTGCTTGGGCGCGAGGTGACTTCGGAGCCTGCCCCCGGGAAGTCGCTCGTAGCGGAAGAACGTGTTCTCGGCGAACGCTTTGCGATCGTTTTTATCCACAATTTAAGTAATTGATTCTATGGTGGCCAGGGACGGAATCGAACCACCGAAACGGGGATTTTCAGTCGCAGGTGTTACGCCCCATAGCTATAGATTTCAAGCACTTACCGGGGGCGCCCGTTGCACAAAATGCAGGACTAATCACGACCGTGCACAACTCATTCACGCAAAACTCACGCAAACATTGCAGGCTATTGCGCTTTGCATATTATGGTTAACGTAATAGTATCTGTTCATGATTCGGTCATTCCGTTGCCCGGACACGGAGGCGTTGTTCAATGATCGCGTCGTACGACGGTTTCGCAATATCGAACGGGTAGCGAGGCGCAGATTGCTTTACCTTCATCGGGCGACTCGCTTACACGATCTTCCCGTCCCGCCGGGCGATCGACTGGAAGCCTTGAAAGGTAGTCGCAAAGGACAGTACAGCATCCGGATCAACGATCAATGGCGCATCTGTTTCCGCTGGCAGGATGGCGATGCACTGGACATCGAGATCGTGGATTACCACTGAGGCTTAAGAGTATGACGAAGTTGTTGGAACCTATTCACCCCGGAGAGATCCTTCGCGAGGAGTTTCTCAAGCCCATGGGGATCAGCATCAACCGTCTGGCGCGGGAGATCATGGTACCCCCTGGGCGTATCAGTGAGATCGTCAATGGCAAGCGCGGGATCACAGCGGACACGGCGCTGCGGCTCGCCCGCGCGTTCGGCACCTCTCCCGACGTGTGGCTCGGGCTTCAGGCGGAATATGACTTGCGTGTGGCTAAACGGACCATCGGGAAGGAAATCGAACAGCGCATACACCCCTTTGCGGCGTGAAAGGCGCGCACGCGTGCACTGGCCTGTTCCGATCTATTGAAATCGCTATCGGTCGCTCGATCTCCATTCGATTCGGCATGTGGCACGTCGGTCGGCTATCGTCCCCACAAGGGACAGAATCCTTTTTTTGGAGATGGCAGCAATTGCCGAAAAAACCGACAGCGGCAGGTATTTTCGGCGGCGCAACATGAGCTGACCATTTGATCCGCAAAGCAGTGCGGCGTCCGCTGCAACGCGTTGTTAAGCATCATCGTGAGATCCCCTCATTGCAACTCCGGCAACTAATAAGATCACGATGATTCCAAAGACAAAAGCATTGCCCTCGATCCCAAGTATTTTGGTGTCAATGCCGCGAGCGTCGGAAAGTGCACCCCCATAGAGGGGGCTGGTGGCAACGGCTATCCAGAACCCCGCCATCACACAAAGGCCCAGGATCGCTGAAAGCACCCGCTGAGCCCGAGACCAAAGAAGCCATAGTGCAAGCGCGGCGATACACGAGTTAGTTCCAAGCAGCCAGACTATGTGGACCCGCGAGTGCGGAGTCCATTCAGGGTTTAGGACGTGCGTCGCGTTTAGATCTGCGAACAGCGGAGCAATCCCATAAAGGAGGGTAGCGAGGGTGATCAAGATTCTGCTGGCCATCTGGAAGCGCTCCTATGACGCCTAACGAGCCTGTAGAAAAAGTCCAGGACCAGGATTTTGCCCAATATCAGCCAAAATAACGCGCCTGAGAAGGGCCTGGTTCATCGCGTCAAAGGGTGGAGCGCTGATTCATCCCGCCTGGTACTGGAACCTCGTCGCGTATCCGGAAAAAACATCGAGCTCGGTGCAGCAACGTCGTCGGGCGATGAGCTTGCGTAAAAGTCCGGAAAGTCGGCACTGCCGCCGTATGGTCGGAATAGAGCGTAGGTCCGAGTCGGGACCCAGAGCGGTCGGCTTTGGCGCCCTGGGCGATCGAGCGCGAGATGATCAGCACCAGATCTTGTCCCGGCGATGATGATCAGCAGCGAGGTGACCGCAAACAGCAGCAGCGTCGAGTCGGACATGGGGAGTAGTGGTCGGGTCCGTTGTTCGTGCGGTGATGGTGGCAAAGAGTCGACTTGACTTCAAACA
>JAHELT010000273.1 GCA_024644045.1 Chromatiales bacterium
CGGCGCCGCGCAGGGGCTGGGTCTTGCCTGTGCGACCAGCTTCATCCAGGAAGGCGCCAAAGTGATCCTGTCGGACGTGCAGGACGAGGAGGGTGAGGCGGCGGCCGAGAAGCTGCGCGCCTCGGGCGGTGAGGCGGTTTACCGCCACTGCGACGTCAGCAGCAAATCCGACGTCAGAGAGCTGGTGAAGTTCGCCGTCGACTGTCATGGCAGGCTGGATACGGCAGTGGCGAACGCCGGCATCGTGCACATCGGTGATGCCCTCGAGTTGGAAGAGGAAGACCTCGACCGGGTCCTGGCCGTCAATCTGAAGGGCGTGGTGTTCACGGGCCAGCTGGCGGCACGGCAGATGCTTTCGCAGCAGCCGGACAAGCACGGGGCGAAGGGCACGATCGTCAACATGTCCTCGGTCAACGGTGTGCTGGCGATCCCGGAGATCGCGCCGTACGTGATCGCGAAAGGGGGCGTCAATCAGTGGACCAAGCTGCTGGCGATCCGCCTGGCGCAGGAGGCGGTACGGGTCAACGCTATCGGGCCCGGCTCGATCGAGACCGCGCTGTTCTCAGCGGTCGCGAGCAACCCCGAAAAGTACCGCGAGGTGATGTCGCGCACGCCGATGGGCCGGCCCGGGCGGCCGGATGAGATCGGCAAGATCGCCGTGTTCCTGGCCTCCGATCAGTCGAGCTACATCACCGGTCAGACGATCTATCCCGACGGCGGGCGTCTGGGCCTGAACTACACGGTGCCGGTTCCGGAATAGCCGGCGCCTCAGCGCCAGAACCGGTAGTCGCCGCGGCGCACCCGCGCTGTCTTGCGCTTGTATGTGCTCATGAATCCCGGCCACTGGGTAACCACCTTGCCCGCAGCGTTCTTGTAGTAGCTGTTGCAGCCGGGGTCGACCAGCAGCGTGGCATGCATGCGCCGTTGCACGCGTCGATTGTGGCGGGCCTGTGCCGACTCGCGGACCTGCATCAGCCGTGCGCCGCTGCGCCGCAATGCACTGATGCAGGCCACGATGTAGTTCGCCTGGCATTCGAGCATGAAAATGACGCTGCCCGCGACATTGGTGTTCGGGCCGTAGAGCATGAAGAAGTTCGGGAATCCCTGCAGCGTCACCCCGAGGTAGGCTTCGGCTCCTGCGCGGCGCCACGCGTCATCGATTTTCCTGCCGTCGAGCCCGGTCAGCGTCATCGGCGCGAGAAAGTCCGACGGTGTGAACCCCGTGCTGAACACGATGACCTCGGCGGGTCTGAGAGCACCGTCGCGTGTCTGAACACCGTCTCCGGTGATGCGTTCGATCGGCGTGTCGACCAGTGACACGTTGGGTCGTTGCAAAGCCGGGTACCAGTCGTTTGAAATCAGCACCCGTTTGCAACCCAGCCGGAAAGACGGCGTGAGCTTTTCGCGCAAGCCCGGATCGGCGACGCTCTTGTTCAGGTGTTTGTGAAAGCGGCGTTCCCCGCGCCGCGTGAGCAGCTCGGATCTGCGCCGCGGAATGCCGATCTCGAACTCCAGAAACTCACGCAGTCGCTCCAGCCGGGCGCTCAGCTTTTGCGCAAAAGAGTGCGGGAAGACCGTGGTGGATTTTTCAGGGTCACGTTTGGGAAAAACGTACTGGCAGGAGCTCTGATAGACATCCAGCCGTTTCGCCTGCCTGGCGATCTCCGGAACGAACTGGATGGCGCTCGCGCCGGTGCCGATCACGGCCACTGTGCGATGCTGCAATGGACAGTCGTGCCGCCACACCGCCGAATGAAAGTGGTCGCCCGCGAACCGGTCGATGCCGGGAATGTCGGGCAGGCGAGGACGGTTGAACAGGCCCGCCGCGGAAACCAGTATGTCCGCGTCAAAGCGCTCGCCGCCGGCGGTGTCGACCTGCCAGCACCGGCCGCCGTCGGCGCTGAACCGTGCGCCGGTGACCTCGACACCGAAGCGGATGTGCTCGCAAAGTGCGTACTTGTCAACACAGTGCCGGAGATAAGCAAGGATCTCGGCCTGACGTCCGTAACGGTGCGACCAGTCAAACGTCTGCTCGAACGAGAACGAGTACAGGCGCGACGGTACGTCGCAGGCGGCGCCGGGATAGGCGTTGTCGCGCCACACACCACCAATGCCCCGCGCCCGCTCCAGAATGGTGAAATGCCGCAGCCCTGCGGCGCGCAGCTTTATCGCGAGGCAAATGCCACCGAAGCCGCACCCGACGATTACGATCCGCGGCCCCTTTGCGTATGCTCCGGTCGACTTCATCCGTTCAGGGTGGCGGCGTCTGCCGCCAGTGGCTCGCGCGCAGGTCGTGCAGCGTGTGCACGGTGAGGGTGACCAGAATGAGGGAGCCGCCGATCAGCGTCGCGCTGCCGGGGACCTCGTTCAGCAGCCACCAGACCCAGAAGGGCCCGAGGACCACCTCGAGCAGCACGATCAGGGTCGACTGAGCAGCCGGGATGAAGCGCGCACCGAGCGTGAACAGAACGGCGGCCAGGGCGTACTCGACGGCGCCGAACGTGACCATCAGACTGTAATCCAGCGCACCGTGGCCCCACGGCGAGGCGAACGGAAAGCTGCACAGCGCTGCCAGGAGCGATGATACCCACACGGCCGCGAGCATATCCGTTTGCGGGAACCGGCGGATGAGAAGAATGGCAAACGCGAACGCCAGCACCGCGCACATCGCGTAAGCGTCGCCGATGATCGAGCTGGTGCCGTAGGAACTCGACACCATTATCAATACGCCGACCGCGCACAGGCCGGCCGCGAGCAGGGTCCGCCAGCCCGCGGCTTCGCGTAACCAAAGCCACGCGATCGGCGCGGCGACGAACGGTGTAACGCTGAAAATGAGGTTGGCATTGGCAACGCTGGTGTTGCTGAATGCCAGCACGGTGGAAAATGCGTCGATTGCAAAGAACACGGCCACCCCGAGCCCGGGCCAACCCAGCCCCCTGAGCACGGCGCGCAGCGAAAAGCGATGCGCGTAGGCG
>JAHELT010000274.1 GCA_024644045.1 Chromatiales bacterium
GAACTGCACGGCGAGCACGCGGACGATCGGCACCAGGCGGGGCTCTTCGAAGAATTGCGCGATCAGGGGCGCAAGCAGAAACAGGCCGACGAAAATCACGATGTTGATGACGATGGTGAATCCGAAGATCTGCCTGCGCTCGAAATCGGTCAGGTCCTTCTTCTGCACCAGCACCGCGTCCAGGCCGATGGGGCTCAGGAAAATCAGGAACGCCACGAGCACCTGGCCCATGGCCATCAGTCCGTAGTCCGCCGGGGACAGCAGCCGGATAACGAAGATCGTGATCGTCCAGGACGCGAGCTGCCCCAACAGGCGAGTCGTGGCCGTCCAGCGGAGCGCACTAATGACTTTAGATCGAATGTCCAATCTTGTGTGACACCGCGTGCGCTTTCTTGTGTTGGCCCGACGCCGATCAACCGGATGCAGGGCGATGTGGTTGGCGGAGTCTTCGTGCAGGGATCGAAATCATAGCATGGCCGGCGGCCGGCCAATCAGATTGCCGGACACCACCTGCGGCCTTACACGTCGATCGGTATTTTTCGCCGGTCCGGTGGGCCGGGACAGTATGCCGTGCACGAGCACACGCCGCTTGTGATAGCTTAGGTACCGGCTCGGCGCGACACGTTGAGGGGCGTCGAGCACGACGGATAACGATGTTAGACCGATCGCGACCAGAGCACGGCGGCAACCGCACGGTCGAGCTCACCACCAAGGGAGCCGTGACATACCGGGAACGTTCGCCAGGCAGATAGTCGAGGCGCTTGCAGGGCACGGCGTCACGCGGATGTTCGGCGTTCCGGGTGGAGGCTCCAGCCTGGCGTTGATAGACGCATCCGCTGCCGCCGGTATCGATTTCGTGTTGACCCGCACCGAGAACGCCGCGGCGCTGATGGCAGCCGTCACCGGCGAAATGAGCGGCGCGCCAGGCGTCGTTCTGACCGGGGTCGGTCCGGGCGCCGCCAGCGCGGTCAACGGCATCGCTTATGCCAGCCTCGAGCGAGCTCCGGTGCTCCTGATCACCGACGGCCCGGCGGCATCGCTGCACCAGGCCATCGACCACAATGCACTGTTCGCGCCGATCACCAAGCTGCAAGGCCGGCTCCGCGGCGACGACGCAGGCGCGGGGATTGAAACCGCGATCCGCACAGCGATGACACCGCCCTGGGGGCCGGTGCAACTCGACCTGTCAGCGCAGGATGCTGCAGCGGTATGCAATCGCACAGCGCCGCGGTCCGCGACACCCGAGACCGCGGTCGATGAGGTGGCGCTCGAGCAAGTCCGGCAACGGCTGGCCCGAAGCCGCCGCCCCGTGCTCATTGCCGGACTGGAGGCCCGATATGGCGACCGTCCGAAAGCGCTGCGGCGTCTCGTCGATGCACTTGACTGCCCGGTACTGCTGACGTACAAGGCCAAGGGGGTGCTGCCCGACGGCCACCCCGCATACGTCGGGCTGTTCACCGGCGCCGTGGCCGAAAAGGACTGCCTTGAACAGTCCGATCTGATAGTGGCTTTCGGGCTCGATCCGGTCGAGATCATTCCGGGCGCGTGGTCTTACAGGGCGCCCGTCGTCGACCTGAGAACCGCGCGCGGGCCGGCGCTTCCGGCTGAAACAGCGTGTCGTGTCAACGGGCCGCTCACCGCGATCGCGCATGGACTGCTCGCGTGCAGTCCGAGCGGCCTTTGGACCGCGGCCGAGATCGCCGGGCTGCGAGACGCCATGCGCCGTCGCCTGGCGCTCGCGGGAAAGGGCCATACTGCGCAAACGGTAGTCGAAACGCTCGCTGACCTGGCACCCGCCGGCACCCGGCTCACGGTCGATTCGGGCGCGCACATGTTCAGCGCCATGGCCGGTTGGGCCGCCGAGCAGCCTTTCGGGACGCTCAAGTCCAACGGCCTGTCGACCATGGGGTTCGCACTCCCTGCAGCGGTCGCCGCGTGCTTGCACGATGGCGCGCTGCCGGTGGTCGCAGTGACCGGGGATGGCGGTCTGATGATGTGCTTATCCGAGCTGCTGACTGCGGTCGAACGGCGTTGCCGGCTCGTCGTGGTCGTCCTCAATGATCGGGCGCTGTCCCTGATCGATATCAAACAGCAGCGCCAGGGAAGCGAGCGCCGCGGGGTTGGTTGTCAGTCTGTAGACTTCGCGATCGCCGCGAGGGCGTTTGGCTGTCGCGCATGGCGCATCGAAGCCGGTGATGCTCTGGCCCCGGCGCTGAGTGATGCATTTGCCGGGGACGGACCAGCCCTGGTCGACGTTACCGTTGACCCAAGCGGTTACGCAGTGCAGCTCGAAGCGCTTCGTGGATAACCTTCAGCATTCGCCATGCCCTCCTCCGGTGTGTCGTGGGTAAAGAGCGGCCCCACGAAAAACGATTGGACCCCGACCCTGGGTGCAACGCCTGTTGGGAGTTACGCTCCATCACGACACCAGTCGCCGGGGCTGTGGTTCGTAGCCGAGGTTAGGCGCCAGCCAACGCTCGACCTCCTCGATGCTCATGGCTTTGCGTGAAGCGTAGTCTTCCACCTGGTCACGATCGATCTTGCCGACGCCGAAGTAGCGCGCGTCGGGGTGTCCGATATAGATACCGGACACAGCCGCTGCCGGCAGCATGGCGCAGTTTTCGGTGAGCAGCATACCGGCGTGCGCTTTCGCTTGTAACAGGTCGAACAGAATCCGTTTTTCCGTATGGTCGGGACAGGCTGGATAACCCGGTGCGGGTCGGATTCCTTGATACTGTTCCTTAATGAGTGCGCGGTTATCGAAATCCTCCTCCGGCGCGTAGCCCCATAAGTCTTTTCGCACCCGCTCGTGCATACGCTCCGCGAACGCCTCGGCAAGGCGATCAGCGAGCGCCTTGACCAGGATGGCGCTATAGTCGTCGTGCCGTTGCTCGTACTCGAATACAATCTCCTCGAGTCGGTGTCCGGCGGTCACAGCGAACGCACCCACGTAGTCGGCAACTCTACTGTCCTT
>JAHELT010000275.1 GCA_024644045.1 Chromatiales bacterium
GGTGTTGTTTCCGCAACCGGTGCGGTGCTTGCCACCGTCTGCGAGATGACCTTGGGAGCAGTGGGTGCATTCAAGAGATCGTCGTCGTCGCGTTTCATAGTTTTCTCTTCGAGTTTTCGCAGTTATTGTGATGCCAGGTAACATGGACAAATTCAATGATATAGATCAAACCAGAAGTAAATATTCGCTTAACCCGTTCACACCGGCGATCCATAGCCTCTTCCGTGCCTGAAAAAGTTCGGGACACACTGCAAGAAATCGGGTATAAAGCGAGCTATGGAAAGTCTACTCCAAAGCTCAGGTTCGTGCTCTACCCTTCCTGTGGTGTATACAGGAGGGGCGAGCCCGTTTGAGCACCAGCGGGTCGAGCTGAGCAAGCGCGAGTTCATCGAGCTGAAGTGGGAGGCGAACTATTGGCAGGCACAGCATCGTCGGGCGTTGGCACGGATTGCGGAGTTGGAGAAGGAGATCGAGCATCTCGAGGCGAAGAATCGTGATCTTCAGCAGCGGCTGTTCGGGCGGCGCAGCGAGAAAGGACGTGCGAAGTCGGAGCAATCGCCGGGGGGGTCGGATGCCAAGCGCCGGCGCGGGCAGCAACCGAACAGTAGGAGTCATGGTCGGCGCGATCACAGTCAATTACCGGTCGTGGTCATGGAACGGGATGTGGCCGATGACGAGAAAACCTGTCCGCGGTGCGGGGCGGCCCATGCGCGTTTGCCCTTGACGGAGGAGTCGGAGATTCTCGAAGTGGAGGTGCGAGCGCATCGGCGGCGGATCCGGCGGGCGGTGTACCGGCGTGGCTGCCAGTGCGAGGGGGGTGGTGGGCTGATTATCGCCCCACCCGAGCCGCGGGTGTATCCGAAGGCCACGCTGGGGGTGTCGGTGTGGACCGAGGTGCTGGTGGACAAGTATTTGTTCGGGCGCCCGACCTATCGGCTGTGCCAGGCGCTGGCCGCGCGGGGGCTGGCGCTCGCCCCGGGCACCCTGACCGACGGGCTGCGCCGGCTTGAGCCGCTGTTCGAGCCGCTGCTGGCGGCGCTGCACGAGAAGCAGCTGGGCGAGCCCCATGTACACGGTGACGAGACCCGCTGGGAAGTGTTCGAGGCGCTCGAGGGCAAAGCCGGCCACCGCTGGTATCTGTGGGTGTTTCGCAGTGCCTCGGTGGTGTTTTATCGGCTGGAGCCAACGCGCGGGGCCCAGGTGCCCAAGGCCCACCTGGGTAAGCTGCGGGTGGAGGCGTTGATTTTCTCCTGTGATCGCTACAGCGCCTACAAATGTCTGGCCAACGAGATCAGTATCATCATTTTAGCCTTCTGCTGGGCGCATGTGCGGCGCGATTTTCTCCAACTGGCGCGCAGTTACCCGAAGCTCAGCGACTGGGCGCTGGGCTGGGTCGAGGAGATCGCTCGGCTTTATCATGTCAATGGGCAGCGTTTGCAACACTGGGATCGGGTCCAAACGCTCGCGGCCCAATCGCCTTCGTATCAGCGCCACCAACAGGCCCTGGAGACGCACCTGAGCGTCCTGAGCGAGCGGCGCGAGCGGGAACGGGCCGAGGCGACGCTGCACCCGGCGGCTGGCAAGGTCCTGAGCAGCCTGGGCGAGCACTGGGCAGGACTCACCGTGTTTGCCGCGCATCCCGAAGTGCCGATGGACAATAACCCGGGCGAACAGTCTCTGCGGCTGCCGGTGATCGGGCGCAAGAACTTCTATGGCTCGGGCAGCCAGTGGAGCGCCCGTCTGGCGGCGGCGATTTTGACGGTACTGCAGACGATTCGGCTCTGGAATCTCAATCCACATCACTGGCTCTATTGCTGGCTGCAAGCCTGTGCTGAGCACGGCGGCCAGCCACCGCCTGACCTTAACCCCTTTCTGCCCTGGACGATGGATAAGGCGCGCCAACGCGAGCTGTCGCAACCGCTTCCCTGGCAACCGGACGAGGTCAGCGCCCCTCCCGCGGCCGGCTTCCACGATACCTCCTGATGCGCTATTGCGGGCGGGAGTTCAGCGACCCAGAGCTGGCGTGGATCCGCCAACTCATTGCCGATAACCCCGATCACACCCGCGCCGAGCTGGCGCGTCTGACCTGCCAGGCGCTGGCCTGGCGCAAGCCCGATGGCGACCTCAAGGCCATGTCCTGCCGGGTGGCGATGTTGCGCATGCAGGCCGATGGGCTGCTGGAGCTGCCGCCACCGCGCCACCCCCGCCCGGCTATTCGCCTCACCCCAACCGCGCGCACCGCACTGCAAGCGCCTATCGACAGCCCGGTCCACGCCCTGTCCGAGCTGCACTTGACGCCCGTCGAGCGCGCCACCTCCGGGCTGTGGAATGAGTTTATCCACCGCTACCATTACCTCGGTTACACGCCCTTGCCCGGCGCCCAACGGCGCTACTTCGCCTATAACGGGAGCACCCTCCTAGCGCTGCTGGGCTTCAGCGCCGCGGCCTGGCAGACCGCACCCCGCGATCGCTTCATCGGCTGGACTCACGAGCAGCGCCAACGTAACCTCCACCTCATCGTCAACAACGCCCGTTTCCTGATCCTGCCCTGGGTGCGCTCACCCAACCTGGCCTCCAAACTCTTGGCCATGGCCGCCCGACGCGTACCCGCCGATTGGCTCCACCTCTATGGCTACCGACCGGTACTGCTGGAGAGTTTCGTCGACACCGAGCGCTTTGCCGGGACCTGTTACAAAGCCGCCAACTGGCGCTACCTCGGCCACACTAAAGGCCGCGGTAAACTCGGCCCGCCCGGCCGCCAGAGTGTGCCGATCAAGGACTTATGGGTTTATCCTTTAGTGGCCCACTTTCGCCACCACCTAACCCGTTGAGCTATCAGCAGGCGGGTTAACCGAATATTTACATTCAGGCTTTTCGGACAGCCTCTAAGCTCAATTCTACCTTGGGAAACGATTACGGCTCGATCACGACAGCGTTTGTATCGTACTTGATGCTCGACTAATGGTTTTTAC
>JAHELT010000156.1 GCA_024644045.1 Chromatiales bacterium
CCCCGGAGGGTGGAAAAAGAAAACCCTTCTCCCTGGGGAGAAGGGCTGGGATGAGGGGTACTGCGCGCAGCGCAGGAGTTTCTCTGCTGCATGCCCGGCGGCGCTCACGACACAGTTGCTCTCCCGGAGGAAGAGAGGAATAAGAGCCCTCACCCCTGGCCCCTCTCCCACAAGGAGAGGGGAATAAGACGGCCCCCTTACTTGTTTCTTCTTTCCTCGGACGCCTGTTCTCGGCCCAGCATCAGCCAGGCGTTATCGTGAATCCCGCGCTTGGCGCGCCGGCGGCGTAAATCGTCCTGGGACATGCCATCGATGGACTGGCGTATATCGGTGTTCACCGGCCCCCACTGGTAGTAACTGTGCTCCACCGCGCCGATCACGATCGGCGTACAGTCGACCTGATGCACTTTGTGGTGCAGCAGGCCGGGCACGGACGCACCGTTGTGCCCGAGCCGGTCGGGGTTGCCCTTGGTGTAGTCCGAGACGTGCATCGCGACGTCGCCGCGGTTGTGGTAAACCGTTACGGCGTTGCACAGCTCGTGCAGACTCGCCATTGCCCCGCCGCTTTGCAGCACGTCCTCGTCAACGTCGGGCGAGCACATGAAAATATGCTCGAAGATACGCGGCAGCGTGTGTCCCTGGTTGTTGTCGAGCATGCGTGTGAGCGCTGCCTGCAGCACGTAGTTGCCCATCGAGTGACAAAGCAGGTGCAGGCTCTGATCGCAATCGGCACGCCGCAGCGAATGCAGGTGATCGCGCAGCTTCAGCATGCCGCGTCCGAAGGCGCCGCCCGAACCGTGCGCCTCGGAACGATCGGACTTGTAGGACACGAACGGCATCGCGTGGCCGTCCGACGGCCAGGTAAACAGCACCACCTGGATCCGGGCGTCGCTGGTCGCCACCCCGGGACGGTTCAGCATGCATTGCAGCGCCAGCGCCGATCCTACCGCGGCAGGCCAGGCGACGTTGAAACCGTGAACGTAGATCAGCAGATCGCTCGAGTCCTCCATGATCGTGCGAAGCTCCTGGTACAGGCGGGTCGAGCCGAAGCGCGTCTTCGGCTGACCCGTGTCTGATTTCTTGCGATCCAGCTTCTCCTCGAACGCGTCGATGCGGCACGATTTCTTTGCGCACCGGGCGAGCAGGGACTCGAGCCTGTTGCCGTCGCCGGTATCCTCGCCGGTGATCTTTTTCAGATGCCGGTCGATGTCTCTCTGCGGCGCCGCCACACTCAGCTTGCCGAAGCGCAGGTTCTCCATGCCGTCGCTGCTGAACTTCGTGCCGTAGCCGCTGGGGCGCCAGCGGTTTCTGCCCTCGTGCCCGCGATTGGTTGCATAGTAAAGCGGTAGCCTGGCCATACCCGTCCCTTCGTTGCTGCGCGAATCTTCCCGCGGCGCCGATGCTTGCCGGCTTGCGAACGCCGCGTGTCCGCGGATTCAGATGATGGCGTGCCGCACCCTGGCCGAGACCCACTCGCTGACCACGACCGTTGCAAGAATGGCCAGCAGAATGAGCGAGACCTGCGTCCAGGCCAGTGTGGAAATCGAGGCATCCAACTGCAGGCCGATGCCGCCGGCGCCGACCAGGCCGAGCACGGTCGACTCCCGGATGTTGATGTCCCAGCGAAACACCGTGATCCCGGCAAACGCCGGCAGTACCTGCGGCACGATGCCGTAGCTCAGCACCTGCGCACCGCTCGCGCCCGTGGCGGTAACCGCTTCCACCTGATTGGGGTCTATTTCTTCGATCGCCTCGTACAGCAGCTTGGCGCAGAACCCGATCGAGCGCAAACCGATCGCAATGACGCCGGCGAATACGCCCGGACCGATGATCGTCACCAGCATCAGCGCCCAGATCAGTGAGTTGATCGAGCGCGACGCCACGATGACGAACAGTGCCACCGGGCGCACGAAGTAAACGCTCGGGGTGGTGTTTCTCGCCGCGCAGAACGCCACGGGCACAGCGATAATAATCGCCATCAAGGTGCCCAGCGTTGCGATGTTCAGGGTGTCCCACAACGGCACCCACAGGCTGCTCATGTAGCTCCACTTGGGCGGAACCATGCGTTCGGCCAGGTCCGCCGCCTGGCGCGGCGAGTCGAGCACGAACATCCAGATCGTTTTCTCGGAAATCAGCTGCCAGCAATAGGTAAAAACGGCCACGCCCGCGAGCCATGCAGCCCATATGGCGAACTGCTTGCCGCGCTCGCGCCGCTGCCACTGCTTCAACCCGTTCACATCGCGCACGGCCACTACTGGACCCACCTGCGCACGAACCCGGAGGTGTATTCAACCCCCATGACGATGGCAATGATGATCAGCAGGATCGCCGCCGCGGAGTCGAACTCGTAGCGATCGAACGACGTCAGCAGTGTGGCGCCGATGCCGCCGCCGCCGACTATGCCCACCACGGCGGACTCGCGAAAGTTGATATCGAACCGGTAGAGTCCGAGTCCGATCATGCGCGGCAGCACCTGCGGTTGCACCGCGTAGTTGAGCCACTGGAACCAGCTCGCGCCGGTCGCCTTGACCGCTTCGGCCTGCACCGGGTCCATGGCTTCGATGTCCTCGGCCAGCAGCTTGCCGTAGAAGCCGATCGTGGCAAGGCTCAAGGCAAGAAACCCGGCGAACGGTCCGAAGCCGAACAGCTTGACGAAGAAAATCGCCAGGATGATTTCGGGAAAGGTGCGCGACAGGGCAACGATGGCGCGGCAGGCCAGATACACCGGCGTCGGCGACAGGTTGCGCGCCGCGCCCAGGCCGACGGGTATCGACAAGGCGACACCGATCACCGTGGACGTCACCGTCATCCACAGACTCTCGTAGATACCGTCGAAAATCTCCTCCCATCGGGACAGGAAATCCGGCGGGAAGAACGACGCGATGAACCGCTGTCCGCGCGGAACGCCTTCGACCACGCGGCCCCAGTCCACTTCCAGTGTGCCGAACGCCAGTGTCAGGTACACGGCGGCGCCCAGCCACAGCCCCCACCTGAGCCTGGCATTCTGGATGAACGGTGGTCGTTTCCAGGTACGCGGTTCGCCGGTCTGCGACATCAGTGCCCGCCCATGAGACGGACGCGCTCCGCCCGCTCCTCGTCAGTGAGGTCTTCCTCGTCGACCTTTTCGATGGTCGCCTCCCAGTCCTCTTCGCCGTAAATCTGCGTCAGAGCGTCGGGCGTCAGGCCGCCGGGCGGGCCGTCGTAGACGATCTCACCGAGTTGCAGTCCGACAATGCGACGCGCAAACATTTCCGCCAGCAGTACGTCGTGAATGTTGATGATGGCAGCGAGATTGCGCTCTTCGCAGAGCTCGCAGATCAGGCGCATGATCTGGCGCGAGGTTTTGGGGTCCAGGCTGGCGGTCGGCTCGTCGACCAGCAGCACCTCGGGGTTCTGAATCAACGCGCGCGCGATGCCGACGCGCTGGCGCTGTCCGCCGGACAACTCGTCGGCGCGTTTGTCCACCATGTCCACCAGGCCGACGCGTTCCAGCAGGCGAAACGCCTCGTCGATGTCCGCCTGGGGGTACCTGCGGAAAAAGCTGCGCCAGAATCCGGTGTAGCCCAGCCGCCCGGAGAGCACGTTTTCCATGACGCTCAGCCGTTCGACCAGCGCGTATTCCTGGAAAATCATGCCCATGCGCCGTCGCGCATGACGCAGCGCCCGCTTGCTCAACGCAGTCAGCTCGAGATCTTTCAGGTAGACCTTGCCGTCGGTGGGCTCGACCAGCCGGTTGATGCAGCGAATCAGCGTGCTCTTACCGGCCCCGGACGGACCGATCAATGCCATCACCTGCCCCTGCGGCACCTCAAGGTCGATGTTTTTGAGCGCCAGGTCGCCAGTGCGGTAACGCTTGACCAGCCCGTGCAGCCGCAGCATTCGATGAATCGCCGAAGGATGAGGACACGGCGGCGCATGACCGCCGTGTCCTCAAGACTTTTACTTGCAGTCGTAGGAGACGCCGTTGGCGGCGTCGATCTTGCGGATCACGTCCCAATCGGACTTGTGATGAATGGACACGAAGCGTCCCTCTTTCTTGAATTCCTTCTGCAGATCCGATCCTTCCCAGGGGAAGCTGAAAAAAGACTGCTTGATCTTTGCGACCAGCACCGGATGCAGATTGTGTGCGTGGCCGTAGCCGGTGGTGGGAAAGGTGGCGGATTTGTAGATGGTGCGGATCTTCGCCGGATCGACGACCTTGCGGTCGAACATGCGGTTCATGATCGAATTGGCGATTGCCGCCGCCTCGTAGTCCCCATTAGCAACCCCGAGCACCGAGTTGTCGTGTTTGCCCGAAAACGTCGCCTTGAAATCCTTGTCCTGCTCCAGGCCGAATTCGGATTTGAGCAGCGCCGACGGGGCTTTGAACCCGGAGTTCGAGGTTGGCGAGGTAAATGCCAGGGTGCGGCCCTTGATGTCCGCAGGCGATTTAATACTGCTGTCGGCCGGCACGATGATCTCCATTTCGTAGCCGAACGAGCCGTCTTTGGAAGCCATCATCGCGAACGGTACGAAGCCCGCGCAGGAAACGGCCACCGGGTTGCCACCGGTGTTGACGCCGGCGATGTGCAGGCGTCCCGAACGCATCGCCTCGTACTGTGCGGCGTAGGACTGCACCGGAAAGAACACCACCTTGCGCCCGGTCATTTTCGACATGTGCTTGATGAAACCGTCCCACACTTTCTGGTAGACCGCCGGATCCTCGACCGGCGTGTAGGAAAAGATGATGGTGTCGGGATCAACCCATTTGCCCTCGTCAAGCGGCAGATCGGCGGTCAGATCGCCATCCCAGTCACAGTACTGATCGTCCAGAGTGCCGCGCGGGCAGTCCGCGGCGACAGCGCCCATCGACCAGAGGAACAGGGAAAGACCGGCGATCGCTGTGAGGGATCGTAGTTTTTTCATGGGTGACTCCTTCCGGATTGACCACTCGAGTGGCGTTATTCTGATAACGCGCTAACCTACAACAATCCCTGATCTCTAGCAATCGGCGGGCGACCGGCAATCGACCTCTGCCACGCTGCCCCGTTGGTAATCGAGTGGTCATGGTCTACACTTAAATATGCCGCATGCGCTGCGGCTACAAGCCAATCGCTCACAATGGATCTGTTCCCCGAAGAAGCGGGGCTGGAGGCACTAATGCACCCGATAAAAACCGTCGCTGCAGTGGCAGCATTCACCACCGTCATGTTCACCTCGATATCCATCGCGCAAGCTGACGACGACGACGATGACGACGACCGGCACGAGCGGAAACGCAGCGCGATCGTAGACGTAGGCCCCAGGCCGCACTACCTGGTAGGCGAAATGCGCAACAGCCGACTCAAGCGCAAGCTCCAAAGCTGCGCCGGCGGTCCGTTCTACCGCACCGACTTTTCGATCGGCCACCGCGGCGCCGCCCTGCAGTTTCCCGAGCACACCAAGGAATCCTACGAAGCGGCAGCGCGCATGGGCGCCGGCATCCTCGAGTGCGACGTCACCTTCACCAAGGACCGGGAGCTGGTCTGCCGCCATTCCCAGTGCGATCTGCATACCACCACGAACATTCTCGCAACGCCGCTGGCGGCCAAGTGCTCCGTACCGTTCGTGCCGGCGGATCCCATGGACCCCGACTCCCGGGCCACCGCAACCTGCTGTACCAGCGACATCACGCTCGAGGAATTCAAGACCCTGTGCGGCAAGATGGACGCCAGCGACCGCAGCGCCACCACGGTCGAGGAATTCCTGGGCGGCACGGCCAACTGGCGCACCGATATTTACACGACCTGCGGCACGCTGCTGTCCCACAAGGAGAGCATTCGGCTGTTCAAGCGTCTCGGCACGAAATTCACGCCGGAGCTGAAGGCGCCCAGCGTAGCCATGCCGTACGAGGGCGACTACACGCAGGAAGACTACGCGCAGCAGATGATCGACGAATACAAGAAGGCGGGCGTGCCGCCGCGCAACGTCTGGGCGCAGTCCTTCAATCTGGACGACGTGCGCTTCTGGATCAAGCACAACCGGCGTTTCGGCAAGCAGGCCGTCTACCTTGACGGACGTTACAATACGCCCGGTTTCAACCCCAGCGACCCCGCCAGCTGGTCACCGACCATGGACGAGCTGGTTGCCGACGGCGTCAAGATCGTGGCGCCGCCCATGTGGGTGTTGCTGACCACGAATGCACACAACAAGATCGTACCGTCGGTGTACGCGCGTCATGCCAGGCGTGCGGGTCTCGATATCATCACGTGGACACTGGAACGGTCCGGGCGCCTGATCGAGGACATGAAAGAAGGCAGCGGCGGCACGTTCTACTACCGGAGCACCCTGGACGCCATCCACAACGACGGCGACATGCTGGTCACGCTGGACGTGCTAGCGAAGAAAGTCGGCATCCTGGGGATTTTCAGCGACTGGCCTGCGACGGTTACCTACTACGCGAACTGTATGGATTTGTAACCGCCAGCGTGGCAGGCCGCGTTGCGTTCGCGGCCTGCCCCGTTTCTCCACCGGCGGCCGTGCTCGGCGGCGCTTGACAGTTTTACGCCGTCCCCGCACTGTGCCCGAAATCACCGCGCCGCACGCAAGGGACACAGTGCACGACAGCCTTAACCCTTTATCTCACCACGTCCGCTGCCTGGCAGGCCTCTCGCAGATTGTTGAAACATACGAGGTGTTCTTCATCGACGCCTGGGGCGTACTGCTGGACGGCGCGCGCGCGCATCCGGGCGCAATCGACTGTCTTCAGCACCTGCGGCGTGCGGGAAAGCGCGTGGTTATCGTAACCAACGCGGCGCGCCGCGAGTCGGTTGTCGCACAAGAGTTGCACACCGTCGGTATCGAGGCCACGCTATACCACAGCGTGGTCTCCTCGGGCGAGTTGACCTGGGCGGCGCTGGCCCGGCGGTCCGATGCCTGGCACGCACGCCTCGGCACCCGCTGCTACTACCTGGGACCCGCACGCAGCCGCGGCCTGCTCGATGGGACGGACCTGAGCGCCGCCGAGCGGCTGGACGCGGCCGACTTCATCCTGGTGACCGGTCCCGTGGGGCACAACGAACCGGACGTGGACGCCTATCAGGCATTGCTCGTACACGCCGCGGCACTCAGGTTGCCCATGGTGTGCGCCAACCCCGACCTTGCGGCGATCCGTGCCGGGGTGCGCGGGATCTCGGCGGGCGCCATTGCGGCGGCCTACCGCGACCACCACGACGGCGACGTTTACTTTCACGGCAAACCGCACGCGGCGATTTACGCGCGCGCTCGCGAGCATGCGGGCGCGGCGAACGCCCGGATCGTGGCCATCGGCGACGGGTTCAACACCGACATGCTCGGCGCCAGCCGGGCCGGCCTGCCCTGCGTGTTCGTCGCCGGCGGTATTCATGGCGTCGACCTGGACGCGCCGGACAGCGCTGCCCGCCTGAAGGCGCTGTACGCCGAACACGGGTGTCGTATCGATGCCGCACTGCAGCGATTCAGCTGGTAAAACGCAGGCGTATTCGGCGCGAATAAATTGACTTTATAGGCGCAAACACAAATCTGGTTTGGCAATCGGCGGCCGACCGCTTAATGTCGATCGCGCGGACGGACAACCGGGGAGCCACGATAATGATCAAACCCTACGCAGCCGGGCAGCTCCTGCCGCGGTACGTGGACGACGCCGAGCGGCGTGCCGCCCTGCTTTCCGAGGCGGAGACGCTGCCGTCGGTGCTGGTCAGCTCGGCCGCGGCGGCCAATGCGGTGATGCTGGGCGGGGGGTACTTCACACCGCTGAGCGGCTTCATGAACCGCGCCGACGCCCTGGCCGTGGCTGAGTCCATGCATACCGATGCGGGGCTTTTCTGGCCGGCCCCGGTGCTCAACCTGCTGCCCGATGCGGGCGCGCTGCAGGGCGCCGAGCGGATCGCACTGCGCGACCCGAACGTTGACGGCAACCCCGTCATTGCCGTACAGCACGTGGCGTCTGTGGACACCCTCTCCGAAACGGACATGGATACGATCTGCGATCGCGTCTATCGCACCCGCGATGCGGCGCACCCCGGCGTGGCGGCCTTCCGCAGTGTGGGCAGTACCGCGGTCGCCGGCGACATCGAGGTGCTCAATTTCAGCTACTTCGAGCAGGATTTCCCGGCAACCTTCCGCACCGCCGTCGAGATCCGCGCGGCCATCGAGGAGCGCGGTTGGCAGCGCACGGTGGCCTTCCAGACCCGAAACCCGATGCACCGCGCTCACGAGGAGCTCTGCAAGATGGCCATGGAGGCCGTGCAGGCGGACGGCGTGGTCATTCACATGCTGCTCGGCAAGCTCAAGGCCGGGGACATCCCGGCGGACGTCCGCGATGCGGCCATCCGCAAGATGGTCGAGCTCTACTTTCCGCCCAACTCGGCGATGATCACGGGCTACGGCTTCGACATGCTGTACGCCGGCCCGCGTGAGGCGGTGCTGCACGCGATTTTCCGCCAGAACATGGGTGCCACGCACTTCATCATCGGCCGCGATCACGCCGGCGTCGGCGATTACTACGGCGCCTTCGACGCCCAGACGATTTTCGACGAGGAAGTGCCGAAGGGCGTGCTGGACATCGAGATTTTCCGGGCCGATCACACGGCCTACTCTAAAAAGCTGGGACGGGTGGTGATGATGCGCGATGCGCCGGACCACGCCAAGGACGATTTCGTGCTGCTTTCGGGCACCAGAGTGCGGGAAATGCTGAGCCAGGGCGTGGCGCCTCCGCCGGAGTTCTCCCGCCCCGAGGTAGCCCGCATCCTCATGCAGCACTACCAGGGCGCGGCCGGCTGAGACGCCGGGCGTTGCGGTAAGCGATTACCACCAGCAGGAACGACACATGCCCACCTACGTACGTACCGACAAATGCGACGGCTGCGAGGGTCAGGACAACGCCGCGTGCATGTACATCTGCCCGCATGACCTGATGCGCCTCGACCAGGACGGCTCCGAGACGGGGCATGCGATGAAGGCCTACAACCAGGAACCCGAGCAGTGCTGGGAGTGCTACGCCTGCGTCAAGATCTGCCCGCAGCAGGCAATCGAGTGCCGCCACTACGCGGACGTGGTACCGCTGGGCGCGTCGGTGCAGCCGCTGCGGGGGTCCGACTCCATCATGTGGACCATCAAGTTCCGCAACGGCACCACGAAGCGTTTCAAGTTCCCGATTCGTACCACGCCCGAAGGCTCGGCCGACCCGTATGGCGGCGAGAACCGGGCGGACCTGGCGGAGATCGCCGACCACAACACGCTTTTCACCAAAGGCACGCACGTATTCGACAAGACGCAGTTCACCCACCGCTGAGCCTGCCCGCCCCGCGCCGGGCGCGGGGGCCGGAACCCCGCGCAATCCGTGGCAGCCGTCAGATCAAGAGTCATTAAATGAGCGATTACCCGTTCGGAAACCCCGAAATCGTAGAAGAAGAGATCGACATCCTGCTGATCGGCGGCGGCATGGCCAGCTGCGGCGCGGCCTTCGAGGTCATGAAGTGGGTCGAGGCCGCCAGAGCAGACGGCGTGGACCTGAAAGTGAAGCTGGTGGACAAAGCCGCCGTGGACCGCTCCGGCGCGGTCGCGATGGGGCTCTCCGCGATCAACACCTACGTCGGTGAAAACGATCCCATGGACTACGTGCGCTACGTGCGCGGCGACCTGATGGGCATCACACGCGAAGACCTGGTGTTCGACGTCGGGCGCCATGTCGACGACTCGGTGCACAACTTCGAAAAATGGGGATTGCCCATCTGGAAGCAGCCGGGCGACGAAGGCAAGCCGTTGAAAGACGGCGGAAAGCCGGTGCGCACGGGCCGCTGGCAGATCATGATCAACGGCGAGTCCTACAAATGGATCGTCGCCGAAGCCGCGAAGAAAGCGCTGGGCAGCGAGAACATCCAGGAACGCGTCTTCATCGTGCGCCTGGAGGTCGACAGGAACGATCCGACTCGCGTCGCGGCGGCGGCTGGTTTCTCGGTGCGCGAGAACAGGCTCTACGTTTACAAGTTCAAGTGCTGCCTGCTGGCAGCCGGCGGCGCGGTCAACGTGTTCCGTCCGCGTTCGGTCGGCGAAGGCACGGGGCGCGCCTGGTATCCGGTGTGGAACGCAGGCTCGACCTATGCCATGGCAGCCGAGTGCGGCGCCGAGCTGACCCTGATGGAGAACCGTTTCGTGCCCGCCCGTTTCAAGGACGGTTACGGCCCGGTCGGTGCCTGGTTCCTGCTGTTCAAGGCGCAGGCCATGAACGCGTTCGGCGAGGACTACCAGAAGAAGAACTACGAAGACCTGAAGACCTACGGCTACGACGCGTATGCCGTAGGGCCCAAAATGGGCACCTGCCTGCGCAACCACCTGATGATGAAAGAGCTGAAGGAGGGCCGCGGGCCGATCTTCATCGACACTCCTTCGGCAATGGCCAGGCTGGCGGAAAACATGACGCCCGAGGAAATCAGGCACCTGGAGGCCGAAGCCTGGGAGGATTTCCTGGACATGACCATCGGCCAGTGCGGCGTCTGGGCCGGCGAGAACATCGAGCCCGACAAGCAGATGTCCGAGCTGATGCCCACCGAGCCTTACCTGCTGGGTTCGCACGCGGGCTGCGCGGGCATCTGGTGCTCCGGACCGGAAGACGTTCCCGGGACGCCGGATCACTACCACTGGGGCTATAACCGCATGACCACGATCAAGGGCCTGTTCACCGCCGGCGACGGCGTGGGCGCGTCCGGTCACAAGTTTTCCTCAGGGTCGTTCACCGAAGGGCGGATTGCCGCCAAGTCGATGGTCAAGTTCGCCCTCGACAACAGAGACTGGAAGCCGGAGATGGCACGCCCGGTCGAGGCGATCGTGGAGGAGATCTACCGTCCGGTGAGGACGTTCCTGGCGCACAAGGACTACACCACGGCCATCGACGTGAACCCGCATTACATAACGCCGAAGATGTTCCAGTTCCGGCTTCAGAAGGTAATGGACGAGTACGTGGCCGGGGTCTCCACGATGTATCAGACCAACGCGAAGATGCTCGAGGTTGCCGAGCGCAAGCTCGAGATGCTGCGCGAGGACTCGCTGAAGATGCGCGCCAAGGATCTGCACGAATTGCTGCGCGCGTGGGAGAACTATCACCGACTGATCACCGCTTTCGCGCACATGAAGCACATTCAGTTCCGCGAGGAATCGCGCTACCCCGGCTACTACTACCGGGCCGATTTCATGGAAATCGACGACAAGAACTGGAAGTGTTTCGTCAACTCGACCTTCGACCGGCACACGGGCAAGTGGCAATTGAGGCGCGTTCCCTACGTGCAGCTGGTGATTCCCGCCAACGACGAACCCGAAGGCATCAGCCGGCCGGCATCTCCGGTCTAGCCCGCATATTGCATGAAGGCGGTTCCGGGCGTGCGCGTTTGTTAGTCGAATCAGACTGTTGAGCATCTATCTGAGCGACATTGCCGAGTGACGCTTGGTACCTGTTCACTTTCAGAAAAAATCCGGCGTTGCAGATCGAACGATCCCCTTTGCACCCTGGTCCGGCTATGCTTGCGCAGGCGATAGTCCGATCTGCTCAGCCACATTTCCCCTGAGATGTGACTAAATTGTCTGAACAATTTGAACAGCGAGTCGCTGGCCCGCAGGGCGCAGGGATGCCCGGAGTTATCCTTCATGCAATATGCAGGCTAGCCGCCGAGCGACACGGCGAGCTCGGTTTGCCGGACCGGCGGCCCGGTTATACTTTCGCGACAGCGCATCGTCGTCCCCTCACCCCTGGCGGGTGGCGGGTGGAGACCTCATGAACTTCGACGACATCAAAGACCACATACCGATCACCTCGCCGGTC
>JAHELT010000276.1 GCA_024644045.1 Chromatiales bacterium
AAACACGACGGCGCACAGCACAGCCACCGCATAGGTAAAATAGGGCGGGCGCGCTAGAGACAACGCGGTGCTGTACGGTATGAACATCATGGATAGAGTGTAGAACGCCCCGGGTCTGGCGCGGGTTTGGCCAAACCGCGGGTATACGGTAGAGTTGACCCGCGACGAGTTCATTCCATTATGCTGGTATCCCAAACTTATCACTTCGAATTCGATCACCCGGCCGAGAAACGCTGGTCGGTGATCGCCGATACCGCGCGCTGGGGCATCGCCGCGGTCGAAAACATCCTGCGGGATTATTATGTACGCGAACGAACCGTCAGCATGAATGGCATCGACACACCGGTTTCGACCAGGCAATTCTCAGCGTCGAGTCCGGCATGAGTAAAACGCCGCAAAATTGGTCGCTCTACATCATCGAGGCCAGCGACGCATCCTACTACACCGGCATTACCACGGATGTCGACAGACGCTTCGGCCAGCATCTCGACGGTTCCGGCGCCAAGTTCTTTCATGGGCGCCGACCGCTGGCCGTCGTTTACCGCGAAGACGGGCACGACCGCGGCAGCGCCAGCCGGCGCGAGGCCGAGATCAAGAAACTGTCGCGGCAACAAAAACAGGCGCTGATTATCGCATGCAAGACCTGTTGAGCCAGGGCGAGGCGACGCCGATCGAGCTGCCCGATGCCGACATGCTATTGTGGCCGGGCACCGACCTTGGCCGCCCCGGCCGAGCCTGGCTCGACGAACTGATCGTCTCGGTGCCGTGGCGGCAGGACCGGATTACCCTGTTCGGCAAGACGCATCTGCAACCTCGCCTGACCGCCTGGTACGGCGACATGGCGTACCGTTACTCGGGACTGACGCTGCAACCGCTACCGTGGACAGCGGCTTTGCGCAAGCTCAAAAACCGGGTAGAAGCCCTGACCGGATACGCCTTCAACAGCGTCCTGCTCAATTACTATCGGGACCACAACGACAGCATGGGCATGCATAGCGACGACGAGAAAGAACTCGGTCGACAGCCGGCGATCGCATCGTTGAGCCTTGGCGACGAACGCATATTCTCGCTGAAACACAAGACGCGACGAGATTTGAAGACTTTCAGACTGCCGCTCGCCGATACCAGCCTGCTGCTGATGCGCGGCGACACCCAGCGGCACTGGCGTCACGGCATCGAAAAATCCAGGCGGCCCTGCGGACCCCGCATCAACCTGACCTTTCGCCTGGTATTGCGCGAACCCGGTTGAGCCGAGCGCGGCGGCGTCAACCGTCCGCCTGGTCGACGAAGCCGCTACCGATCGCGGAAAACGGCAGATCCAGCTGCAGTTGCGGCACCTGCCTGCCGATCCACGCGGTAAATGTATTACTGTTGGGTCCCGGGTAGGCCTTGTAGGTATCCTTCCACGGATAGTTCTGCGCCGCCGCGTGAATTGCATTGATCAACTCGTCGACCTGCGGTCCACGATGCGCCGCCAGCAACTGCGGTTTCGAGCCATACCAGTGACGGTCCGGGATATCGCGACGGATACCCATGACCGTGCGGCCGCCGAAGCCGCGCCAACCGACTACGTCGTAGACCGTGTAGAAATCCTCGTCGCTGCGCTTGGCCGCAATCCAGGTGTGGATCGCAAAATAACCGCGCCAGCCCCAGGCATCGGCGCCGTAGACGTGCACCACGGCTTCCGGGGTTTGTTCCGGAGGCGGGGCGAGGCCGGCCGACTCGCGGCTCGCCGTGCGCCAGTCACCGCGCTGCCCGCAGCCCGCGACAATCGATGCGAGCAAAAAGGTGACGGCGATTAGTTTCCAGTAGTCCATGGTATGAATTTTCACTAAATATCCGACAAAATCAATTGTTGGGGGTTCGATTACACGGTGAAAACGGCGGCATGCTCACTTAAACTCTGTCTTTTATACGGAGGATAATCGCTTGCCGATCACGCTGGAAAAACTGATCGCTCACCACGCACGCTACCAGGCCGAACGCCTTGCGGTCGTTTTCGGTGACGAGCGTCTTTCCTGGTCGGCCTTCAATGCGCGGGTCAACCAGCTCGCCAACGCGCTGCAGGCAGCCGGCATCGGCAAGGGCGACAGGGTCGCGACCGCGCTGCCCAATCGCATGGAGACCCTGGTGATCTACTGGGCGACCGTCACCATCGGCGCGGTGCTGGTGCCGTTGAGTCCGCTGCTGAACCCCGGTGGCCTGATCAACCTGCTGCGCAACGCCGAAGCACGCCTGATATTCCTGACCGCGGACCTGGACCGGCAACTGGCCGAACAGCGCGATCAGCTGCCCCTGATCGACGGCACGGGCTTCATCGTCGTCGGCGACGAGACGGCGCAACAGAACTATGCGGGCTTTATCGCCGACAGCCCCGACTCTCCGCCCGGCTATCCTGAACTCGACCAGGAGGACCTGTTCAATATCGTTTATTCGAGCGGCACCACCGGTTTACCCAAGGGCATCATGCACAGCCACCTGGTGCGCTCGCATTACGGCAGCCATCTCGCCGGGTCTTTCCGCATGACCCCGGAAAGCGTCGTGCTGCACACCGGCTCGATCGTGTTCAACGGCGCTTTCGTCACGCTGATGCCGTGTTTCTTTCACGGCGGCACCTACATCCTGCACCCGCAGTTCGACGTCGAGGCGATGATTGAAACCGTCCATCGCGAACGAGTCACCCATATCATGATGGTGCCGGCGCAAATCATCGCGCTGCTGCAGAGTCCGAACTTCAACGCCGAGACCATGGCCTCGATGGAAATGCTGCTGACGATCGGCGCGCCGCTGCAGCAGCAGTACAAGGAAGCGGTCAACGCCGTCATCCCCGGCCGCTTCTCCGAACTCTACGGGCTCACCGAGGGGTTCATCACGATCCTGGATCGCCGCGATTTCGAGCAGCGGCCGGGATCGGTCGGATGCCCACCGCCCGGTTACGAGATGCGCATCCTCGACGATGA
>JAHELT010000157.1 GCA_024644045.1 Chromatiales bacterium
CGCGTGCCGCTTACCGTCCCCAGGGCCTGCCGCCCAAAAGCAAGCGGCGGGGACGTTAGCGGTGTGCCGTGTGCAGGCGCCACGTTGGGATCGATGGACACAGCGATGCAGTCCGTCGTGCCACCACACTCCGCACTGGCAGCCGCTGCGAACAATAGAGAGGTCACCGCAATCAGAGCTGTTAACAGGGTTCGCATATCGGACGCTTGTTTTCCGGATTCTTGGCCCGGGTCGCTTTTAACACCATATGCTGCGTCACCCACGTTGATACGTCCAAGCGTAAACGAGGGCGCACTTGGTTGTCGGCTCCCTTGTCTTCGAGCTTCGCATGCGGCCTATAGCCCGGCGCACAGCTTGATCAAAGAGCACTGAACATAACACGATGCGAGTGCGCTTGCGAAGGCGATACAGTTGCCATTCTTCCGCGCCACGGACGATGTCAGTCCGCAAGCAGCCTCACGAAATCGTACTGGACAGCCGGATCACCGTTCTTGAGCGAGTCCTCGAGAACGATTTCCTCCACGATGAGCCGCTTGCCGGGTGTCACCGTTTTACCCGGAACCGTCAGGATAATTGCGCGACCGTTCGAGAGCCTCGCCGAGACGTTCGCGAGATGGCTGTACTTGCCGGAAAGGGCAATAACTGAAGTAATATCGGCGGTTGTTCGGGTGCGGGACGTCTCGACATAGTCGTGCGCCTCGGAGCACGCCAGTACGCTTGAGGAGAATAGCATCAAGATCGACGCCAGCAACTTATTCAAGGGGTCTCCATCCTAGTCGGGATTCTGCTTGCCGCCCGGTGCGCACCCGCGCCTCGTCCACTCACCCAAAATATAGCAGATAGAGGCGTTGTTTCGTAACCCGGACTTTGCCCCCGTTTCATGACGGATCAACCCACTCGCCCTCAGGCTGGCGATGTCGCTTTCATCGAGGCGCGCTCCAGAAACCTGTCACCCCAGGCAGTGAGCCCCGGACGCCCGTCGCGCCAGTCTGACCAGCCGCCCAGTTCGGCTCTGAAGTCGAGATAGCCGAGCGCGCACCCGACACCGACATGGCCCATGTCCATGGGACCGGCCAGATGATCGAGCCAGTGAGATTCCAGGGCATCCAACCCCCGGGTGATTTTCGCATGCTGTCCAGCCACCCATTCAGCCGAACGAATCGCCTCATCGCGGCAGCGGGTTTCGTAAACACTGATCACTGCAGCGTCGAGCATCCCATCGGCATGTGCCTCGAGCGTCAGCGTCGTCCAGATCCGGTCGTCATCCGGATACAGGCCGGTTGCGAATCGATTATCCAGATAGCGAGCGATGACCCGGCTGTCGTAAATCGCCACGCCATCGTCCTTAACCAGACACGGTATCTTGCCAATCGGATTGACGGCCACGACCGCGTCGTTGGGCGCGGTTGGAGAGCCGAAGCCGTCGATCAGTTCGACTTCGCCGGCCTTGTCCGCCTCCTCCAGCAGCACCATAATTTTGCGTACGAAAGGCGACAAGCGGGCATACAAAAGCTGCATGACTGAGTTACTCCATAAGCAGGTTCGAGATCGGTCTCACGTTTTCGACACACAAACTGCGAAACAGGTGTAGCTTACCTGATCTCGCTTCTTTCCTCGGGGAACCGACCGCTGACGCGGCTACGGCACTGGTTGCGCCTAATGCACGCGATACTCACCTGGCGTCGATTGCCGCAGCCTTACGGACGCTTAGACGCGAAACTTCAGACCAGGGAACCCGGCTGACCGGTTTTCATCGTGCTTTGATACGGCGTGCGCCAATTATCCCAGCAGCAGGAGAAACGCAGTAACTACGCCGGGCGTGCTCGTATTGCTGCCGTTATTGTCTTCTATCTGCCGCTCCACTGCCGGGCGTGCCGTTGTTGACCAGTGGAATCGGTTCCGACGTACTGTCTGAGAGTCACCGACACACACCACAAAGCACTTGAATTAATGCAGATGCTTCGCCCAACTCAAACGGCGTTGATAGATTCCTCATCAACCTGATCAGGGAGACTGGCCAGAAAATCATAGAAACGCTCACCCTGAATGAGTATGTGCGACTTTACTTCGTTGCTCACTACTTCCGCGTCGCCGGCAAGGATTGCGTCGACGATACGCTGGTGCTCCTGCAACGATGCCGCAACCCGGTGAGTGACGTGCAGTTGCAGGCGGCGGTACGGTTTGAGGCGATCGCGCAGGCGTTCGGTCTGTTCGCGCAGGAAGCCGTTGCCACAGGACTCGTAGATGACCTGGTGAAACGCCTCGTTGCAGTAGTAGTAAGCGTCGGGGTCGTGCGATTGCATCGCCGCTTTGCAGGCGCTGTGCGCCCGTTCCAGCTTCTGGCGCTGCGTTGCGTTGATGCGCCGCGCAGCCAGCCGCGCGCACATGGCTTCGAGCTCGGCCATCACTTCGAACATCTCGATCAGATCACGCAGACTGGCACGGCGGACGTAGGCACCCCGCCGCGGGCGTAACTCGATAAGGCCCGAAGCCGCCAGCCTGGCAAGGGTTTCGCGAATCGGTGTGCGCGAGACACCGAAGCGCTCGCTGAGCGACGCTTCGTCGAGTCGATCACCCGGTTTGAATCGCCCGGCGACGATGTCGTGCTCCAGCTCATCCCGCAGCCGGTCTGCCGTTCGCGTGGCCACCGTTGCCTCCTCTCCAACTGTCTCGTTCGTGGCAAGCGGTGGGGATTGTATACGAAAATTATCGTACAACATACAATCTTATTGACAATGAATACGTACTCGTGATTCCATTCCGCTCCCAAAATCAAGGCGGCGAACCGCCGTCACATCCGTTGGAGGAAAACCGATGATTCGAAAACTCGTAATCGCCGCCGCCCTGGCTGCGCTCACCACTGCGGCACAGGCGGCCGAGGTCACCCTGAAAGCCTCGCACCAGTGGCCGGGCGGCAAGGGCGACGTACGCGACGAAATGGTGCAGATCCTCGCCCGCGAAGTCGCCAGCGCCGACGTCGGGCTCAAGATCCAGGTGTACCCCGGAAAGTCGCTGTTCAAGCCGAAAGAGCAGTGGGGCGCTATGACCAAGGGACAGCTCGACATTTCAGCCTTTCCTCTCGATTACGCCTCCGGGCGCGTGCCTCAGTTCTCGGCCACGCTGATGCCCGGCCTGGTGCGCAACCACGACCGCGCCATGCGCCTGAACAAATCCCCGTTCATGCAGGACATCAAGAAACTGATCAACGAGAACGGCGTCGTCGTGTTGGCCGATGCCTGGCTGGCCGGCGCCTTTGCCTCTAAGAAGCAATGCATTACGTCACCCGGGAGCATGGCTGGGCAGGTGACACGTGCCGCCGGTCCTGCCTTCGAGCAGATGCTGGTCGGCGCCGGCGCATCGATCTCGTCCATGCCCTCATCGGAAATTTACACGGCGCTGCAGACGGGCGTGCTGGACGCGGCCAACACGTCGTCGGGGTCGTTCGTTTCTTACCGGATCTACGAACAAGCGACCTGCCTGACCGCACCGGGCGCCAATGCGCTGTGGTTCATGTACGAGCCCATCCTGATGTCGAAGCGTTCGTGGGACAAGCTCAACAAAGCGCAGCAGGATGCACTGATGGCTGCGGGTAGAAAGGCCGAGGACTATTTTGTCGGTGAGGCGAAAAAACTTGATCAAACGCTGGTCGAGAAGTACAAGCAAGCCGGCGTGAAGGTAGTTGAGATGTCGCCTGATGACTATCAGGCATGGCTCGCTATCGCCAAGAAAACTTCCTACAAGAACTTCGCCGAGAAGGTTCCGGGAGGCGCGCAGCTGATCGACAAAGCGCTGGCGGTCCAATAACGAAAGCATTATGACATGAGATGCCCCGGGTCGGGAAAGGAGAGCCCGTCCCGGGTTTCCGGCATCGTATGCGCGTAAACACAAAGAACACCTGACCTGCATCAGGCGCGTCCGGCGCAAACGCCGGTCGCCGCGCTGACGTGCACGTCGCCGATAGACCGGGGGGAATCATGCACGTTTACATTCGGTGGGTAACGGCGTTGTCGCTCGCCGGCGGCGTCGTGGCGACGGCACTGCTCGCAGCGGCGGTCGTAGTCGTGTGTCAGATGATCGTGGTGCGGTACTTCCTCAACGCCTCCACGGTGTGGCAGACCGAGTTCGTCATCTACTCGCTGGTGGCCGCCACCTACCTTGGCTCGGCCTACGTCCTGATTCGTAAAGGGCATGTGGGCGTGGATCTGCTGCCCGAGATGCTCGGCGGAGCGCCCGGCCTGGTTCTCAGGCTGCTTGGCGTGCTGTTCTCCGTCATCTTCCTGGCCATCCTCACCTGGTCCGCCTGGCACTTTTTCTACGAAGCCTGGAGCGGCGGCTGGACCACTGACACGGTGTGGGCGCTGCCGCTGTGGATACCGCTGTTGCCACTGCCAGTGGGCATGGGGCTGCTGATACTGCAGTACATCGCCGAGGCGATGAAACTCATGCTGGGTGAGGATACGGGGGCGTCCGGACCGCACGGTGTCGAGCTGGCCGAGCTCGACGATACCGGGGGGGCACTCTGATGTCGCCGCTCGAAAGTGGAGTGCTGGTACTGCTTGCGTTGCTGATATTACTTACCACCGGCATGCCGATCGCCTTTGCGCTGGGGCTGGTCGCGGTGGGCGCGCTGCTCCTGACTGACGGCTGGGGGGCAATGAGCATCGTAGGCGAAACCTTTTTCGCCGGCATCGCTGAATTCGGTCTGGTCGCCATTCCGATGTTCATCCTGATGGGTGCCGCGGTCGCGTCGAGCCCCGCCGGACGCGATCTCTACGAAGCGCTCGATCGGTGGCTGAATCGTGTGCCAGGTGGGCTGATCCTTTCCAATATCGGCGCCTGTTCGGTGTTTTCCGCGTTGTCGGGCTCGAGCCCGGCGACCTGCGCCGCGATCGGCAAGATGGGCATCCCGGAAATGCTGAAGCGCGGGTACCCCGACACGATCGCCTCGGGCTCGATCGCCGCGGGCGGCACGCTCGGCATTCTCATTCCCCCTTCGGTGACCATGATCGTCTACGGGATCGCAACCGAGACCTCCATCGGGCGATTGTTCATCGCCGGCATTCTGCCCGGGCTCATGCTGACATTGCTGTTCATGGCATGGGCCATATTCGCCTGCTGGCGCGCGGGCTACTCGTTCGAGCGGGCTGCGACACGTTTCACACTGAGAGAGAAGTTCCAGGCGCTGCCCCGGGTGTTACCGTTTCTGGTCATCATTGCCGGCATTCTCTACGTGCTGTACGGCGGCGTGGCAACGCCTTCAGAGGCTGCCGGGGCCGGCGCCATGTTCTGTATTCTGCTCGTGGTGATCATCTATCAATTGATCCCCAAGCGGCGTGTCGACGTCAAAGGACTGACCCGGGTGTTTGGCGATTCTATCCGTGAGTCGATCATGATCATGATGATCATCGCCGCATCGGAGCTCTTTTCGTTCACCCTTTCATCGCTGTTCGTGACGCAATCGGTGGCCGAGTGGATTGCCCTGCTCGAGGTCAACCGCTGGGTGCTGATGGCGATCATCAATGTGTTCCTGCTTGTAGCCGGATTCTTCCTGCCACCGGTGGCCGTGATCCTGATGACCGCGCCGATCCTGCTGCCGATCATTCTGCAGGCCGGATTCGATCCGTACTGGTTCGCGGTCGTCCTGACCATCAACATGGAAATCGGTCTTATTACGCCGCCGGTGGGACTGAACCTGTACGTGATCAATGGCATCGCGCCGGACATTTCGCTGAAGTCGATTCTGGTCGGCTCGCTGCCCTTCGTGTTGTGCATGGTGCTGGGGATAGTGTTGCTGTGCATTTTTCCGCAGATAGCCACGTGGTTGCCCGAGTTTCTGATGGGTGCCGCAATATGAGCCGATTGAGCCTGTTCCAGGAACTGCTCAACGGTATATCAGAGCGTGGGCTGGCGTTGCTCGGGCCTGCGCCCGAAGCGGCAGCCGACCTCGACGGTCTGCTGGAGCAGTGCGATGCGCTGTTGTCGAGCCGCGGAGAGGCATCGGGCGTAGCGTATGCCCGACGTGTGCTGGCGGGCTTTTCCGCGCTCGATCAATCGCAGCGCCTCGGTTTCTACCGCGCGTTGGCGACGCGCTACCAGCCTGAACTGGGCGCCGTCAAAGCCGCGACGGCCGCCTACCTGGAGGCACAGAACCCAGAGCACCTGAAAAGCCTGCTGCGAGCAGTGGAGCCGCCGCGCCAGGAACTGTTCCGGCGCCTTAACCTGGCGCCGGGTGGCACCGCAGCGCTGGTCAGCATGCGCAGGGGATTGTTTGAGTACTTGGACGAGGAGCCGTCACTGCGTGCCGTGGACGACGACATGGCGCATTTGTTCGGTTCCTGGTTCAACCGCGGATTCCTGTTGATGCGACGCATCGACTGGCACACGCCGGCCTACGTCCTGGAACAGATCATCGCCTACGAGGCAGTGCACGAGATCAACGGCTGGGAGGACCTGCGGCGGCGTGTGAACCCGGCTGACCGGCGATGCTTTGCGTTCTTCCACCCGGCGCTGGGCGACGAGCCGCTGATTTTCGTCGAAGTCGCGTTGATGCGCGATACCCCCGGCAGCATCACGGAGGTACTGGACGACGGGCGCGAGACGTTGCCGCTCAGTGAGGCGCGCACAGCGGCATTCTACTCGATCTCCAATTGCCAGAAAGGGTTGCGCGGCGTGTCGTTCGGGAACTTCCTGATCAAGCAGGTTGCCGAGGAGCTGATCGCCGAATTGCCGGGGCTGAAACGCTTTGTGACGCTGTCACCGGTACCAGGGTTCATGAACTGGTTACGTGCACCTGATGCCGAACGGGCGCAGTCGGCGGAGTCGGCGCTCGAGCTGGTCACATCACCGAGCTGGCATAGTGATGAGAACACAGCGAAAAAAGCTCGGGAGGTGCTACTGCCACTGGCAGCGCACTACCTCACCGAGGCCAAGCGTGCCGACGGCTTGCCCGTCGATCCGGTTGCCCGGTTCCACCTGGGCAACGGTGCCTCGCTGGATCGTATCCGTTGGCGTGGCGATTTATCCAGCCGCGGACTGCTCCAGTCCGCCGGGATCATGGTCAACTACCTGTACGATCTCGGCAATATCGAGTCCAACCACGAGACTTATGTCAATCGCGGGCGAATAACCGCCTCGCGCCAGGTGCGCAGTTTGTTGAGCGGTAAACGGCCCGAGCCGAACCAGGAAAAGACAAATGGCTAACGTGTTGATCGATACGCTGCTCGCAGACAAGCCACGCGACAAGGTCATTGTGGAACTCGCCGATGGTGCGCAGCTGACGTATCATCAGTTTGCTGCTGCCACCGCGCGGGCGGCCAACGCACTGGTGTCCCTCGGTGTCCAACCAGGCGATAGAGTGGCCGCACAGGTAGACAAAAGCATCGGCGCGCTGGTGCTGTACCTCGCCACTATTCGCGCCGGGGCCGCATTCCTGCCGCTGAACACGGCCTATACGCCAGCCGAAATCGAATACTTCATCGGAGACGCCGAGCCGGCACTGTTCGTTTGCCGGCCGCAATCCGAGTCCGCGCTGCGTCCGTTGGCGGCGGCTGCCGGCGCCCGCCTGCACACACTGGACGCGGATGGACGTGGCGGCAGCTGGGGCGAGCTGGCGCAGGCGGGTGCCGCCGAATTTGACGCCGCAGCCCGTGGCGACGACGACCTCGCGGCGATCCTTTACACGTCCGGCACCACCGGGCGCTCCAAGGGCGCGATGCTGTCGCATCGTAACCTGGCCTCGAACGCATTGACCCTCGCGCAGTACTGGCAGTTCAGCGCCGAGGACGTACTGTTGCACGCGCTGCCGATCTTTCACACCCATGGATTGTTTGTCGCAATCAACACAGTGCTCGTCGCCGGCGCTTCGATGATCTATCTGCCGCGTTTCGAGGCACGCGAGCTGATCGCGCTGATGCCACGTGCCAGCGTGCTGATGGGCGTGCCCACGTTCTACACCCGGCTGCTGGATGAGCCTGCGCTGAATGCGGAGGTGGCGCGCAACATGCGCCTGTTCGTATCCGGCTCGGCACCGCTGCTGGTGGAGACACATCGCGCATTCGAAGCCCGAACCGGACACGCCATACTCGAGCGCTACGGTATGACCGAGACCTGCATGAATACGTCCAACCCGTACGACGGGGAGCGGCGTGCGGGTACCGTGGGGTTTGCGTTACCGGATGTGGAAGTGCGTGTAAGCGAACCCGAAAGCGGCGCGCAGTTACCACACGGCGAAGTCGGCATGCTGGAGGTGCGGGGGCCGAATGTGTTCAAGGGTTACTGGCGCATGCCCGATAAGACGCGAGCCGAGTTGCGCGAAGACGGCTTTTTCATCACCGGCGACCTGGCGCAGATCGACGAGCGCGGTTACGTCATCATCGTCGGCCGCGGTAAGGATCTGATCATCTCCGGCGGCTACAACGTCTACCCCAAGGAAGTCGAGATACAGGTTGACGCGGTGCCCGGCGTGCTCGAGAGCGCGGTGGTCGGCGTACCTCACCCGGATTTTGGCGAGGGCGTGGTTGCGGTGGTGGTACCGGAACCCGACGCCCAGATCGACGAGACTTCAGTCATCGAACATCTCAGCGAGCGCCTCGCACGCTACAAACAACCAAAGCGCGTGTTCTTCGTGGATGCCTTGCCGCGAAATGCCATGGGTAAGGTACAGAAGAATCTGTTACGGGATGAATATAAAGACGCGTGCGCTCGCTAGAAAGTCAAGTTTTCCGCACCACTGCAGACTCCCACCGGCGACTCGTTCGCGATCCACGTTCATCGTAACCTGACATCCAGCCACTCTATCTACAGTCAGCGCCTGGCAACCCGTTTCTCGGGCAAGATCGGTGGTTCAAGCGGTTGAATCGGCCCCCCTTTTTTTATTTATCTTGAAATCAAACGGCTACGTTGGTCCGACTTGAACTCGAAGCGCTCGCCCGGACCAAGCTTGATGACGGCGTCCGGACAGATGCCGTAACAGTTGTCACTCGAAACAGTTACCACAGGACAGACAACGCCGGGCTTCGAAAAGCGCATTATCGGCATCCACGCCGGTATGCACTTCCTCGAACGTGCTGCGGCGGCGCACAACGTGGTTGCGGGAGCTTTCAACGATACGATCAGGGACATTTGATGCCCATGACCTGATCTACCTCAAGCGTTGTCGCAAGTAGCCCGCGGAAGATGCCGCTGTATCTCGACTGCGACGGTCGCGTAGTAGCGGTAGTCGCGGCACAGCAAGCGGAGGCGGCGCTCATTGCCTGGCGACAGCTTGCTCAGGGCGAGGCGACAGCAATCGTGAGCCAGATAACGGACGCCGTCGGGCAGGTCGTCCTCGAGACCGAGTTCGGCGTCGAACGCTTTCTTGACGCAGACCACGACTTGAGAAGTATACGGAGGACACACCATGGCATTCACCGCGGATTACGACAAGTTCCGCTTTTCCGACGACTACGCGAAAGCGGTTGCCGGCAAACGGGTATTGATCACCGGTTCCGGGAAAGATCACGGCATCGGTCAGGCCCTGGCTCTCGCGGCCGCGGCCAACGGGGCACAAGTAGTGGGGGTGCACTTCCACCGCAGCTATCGCGACGGCTTCGACCTGGTCAATGCGTTGCGCGAGCACGGGCATAAGGCATTCGCATTACAGGCTGATGTCACCAGCTCGAAGGACCTGTGGGAATCGAGGGGCTACACAATCGAACAGATGGGGGGTAAAGCCCCGGACCTGATCATCTGCAATTCCGGCCTCACCGAGAAGGGGTACCGATTCGGCCGCGCGCTCCCCGAGATCGAAGACGAAAGCCGGGCGGAACGACGTGCCCGGGTGCGGCAGGATTTCCTCGACAACCTGGCCGATTCCCACAGGGTGCTGGACACTAAGATCGACGGTTTCGTGGCGATGACCCACCTGTGGGCGGGCGAGGCGGTCTACCATAAGCAACCGCTGCAGTTCATTTACATCTCGTCGATGCAGGCGATTGAGCCGGGAGTGGCGGTGCCCGGCTATGTCATCGCCAACTGGGCGGTCCTCAGGTTGCCCGAAGTGCTGCGGGTCAACCTCGGGCGCGCCGCCGAGTCGGTCAGCGCGTCGTGCTTGATGCTGCCTTTCATCCGTACGGGCATGACCGAGGCCTACGCTGACAACCCCAAGGTGTTCGGTCGCTGGCAGCCGCGCATGCTGGAAACGCACGAGGCGGCCCAGGCTGTCGTTCAGCTTCTCGGTCAGCCCAGCAGACAACTCGACTTGGGAAATTTCAAACTGAGTGTGGACGGCACCGCCGAAGACCTGCAACTGACCTGGTCGCAGGTGAAGTTAGAGGTGGCCGACGAGACTCTAAGCTGGAGCACTGCTGCGCCGCTGCGCTACACCGCGAGCTGATACCGGCATCGGCGACGAGATTGTTGCCACCAATCCGGACTTCGATGCCGACGTGGTGGCAAGGCAGATAGGGGGCAAGTCTACGCACCACGCTTTCTTGTGATTTTATTCTGCACGCTGCCTGTTTCCCGTTTGGCGAAGTGGCGATTTGGTGGCGATTTGGGTCGGACCAACGCAGCGGCGTGGTTCAATCGGCAAGCTCGAGGTCGACAATCACCGCATTGAGAAAACGCCCGGCTTCGCCGCCCGTCACCGCGCGGTGATCGAACGTCAAGGAAACCGGTAACACGCGGTGCACCGCCGGTGCGCCGGCAACCGCGACCACCTGGTCACGTATGCGCCCTGCCCCCAGGATCGCCACCGTCGGTGGCACCACGATCGGCGCCGCGTAACGGCCAGCGATGGTTCCGTAGTTCGTCAAAGTAATGCTGTAGCCACGCATCTCCTCAGGCGGTATGGAGCGTGCTTCTACGTCGCGTCTGATCCGGTTGAGGGCATCGCGCAGATCCCCCGCGCTGCGCCCCGCAATGTCGCGCAACACAGGTACGAACAAGCCATCTACCGTATCAACCGCCACCGCGAGATCGACCTTCTTCAACAAACGCCGCGCTTGCGCCTGGCCGTCATACCACGCATTCAGCGCCGGCTCGGCGGCGCAACCGGTCGCTATCGCGCGAATAAGGCGTGTGCTCGGGTCGGCATCGGCCGCCCACGCGTCTACGTCAGCGTCGTCCATGATAGTGGCCGACGCTACTTCAGCATTCGCGAGCACCATGCTGGTCGCCATTGCCCGTCGTGGGCCGCGCAACGGTTCGGCGTCGCCAGCCTCCGCCAGACGCTTCGCGGCACGTTCGACGTCTTCCTTGAGAATCACGCCATCTTTGCCACTGGCCTTCACCATGTTGAGGTCCACGCCGAGGCGTCGCGCCAAGGCACGCAATGCCGGTACCGCTTTCACGCCGGGCGCGCTCCGGCTCACGGGGGCCGCGGTTTCTTCGATGTGCTCATCGCCGACCTCGACGCCGCCGATCACCGAACCGGCGTCTTCACTCTCGGGCTCGCCCTCGAATTCAACCAGCGGTTTGCCCACTGGTGCTATATCGCCGGCCGCGGCACACAGGCGCGTGACTTTACCGGCCCACGGCGCGGGTATATCCACGATTGCTTTGGCGGTTTCCACGGAAACCAGGCTCTGATCGACGGCGACCTCATCGCCAACGGCAACGTGCCATTCAACGATCTCCGCTTCGGTGAGGCCTTCACCCAGGTCGGGCAGCTCGAACACTCTCATGCGAACTCCAAGGTCTGTTTTACGGCATTCACGATGCGTGCGGCGGATGGCAT
>JAHELT010000158.1 GCA_024644045.1 Chromatiales bacterium
TGGCGCAGGACGACATGCAGTTGATTCCTGACGCGATGCAGAACTACGCCGACGATCACATCTACTTCAGCAAGGAGGCAGCAACCGGCGGCAAGGGCGTCGGTGGCGGCGGATGCGGGTGTAACTAGTGCACAGCATTCGTTCCAGGCTGGCTCTGGCAAGCTGTGCCCTGCTGTCACAGCAGGGCTTCGCGCAGGGCATCGACAACGACTGGGTCGTGGATTCCTCGTTTCTGAACTACAGCGAATCCGACGACCGCGTGGTCGTCAATAAGGTCATCGCAGCGGTGAACGGCAACGTCTCGACCAAAGACTCGGTCGACCTGCAGCTGGTCTACGACACGATGAGTGGTGCGACCCCGACCGGACTGGTGTTTGATCCGGCCGGTGCCGGCGAGACCATAACCGGTGTTTCCGGTGGGAGCTTCTCCACCGGCGGCGGCAACGGCGGCACGCTGGCGGAGTTCGAGGACACCCGTCTGGCGGCGAAGCTCGACTGGTCGCATCAGTACAACCGCACGCTGGGCGCCACCTACGGCACCGCGATCTCCGTGGAAAACGACTACCAGTCGGCCGGCCTCAGCCTCAACATCGCCAAAGATACGGACTCACGGCTGACGACGTTCACCGCGGGGCTGGCCAGCACCTTCGATACGATTTCACGCACCGGCGGCGATACCCCGCTGCCGCTGTCCAATCTTGCCGACCCCGAATCCGACGTCATGGTCGAGGCGGCAACCCGGCACACCTACGAGGCGCTGGTCGGCATATCCAGGATTCTGAACGTGCGCACAATCGCACAGTTCAACATGACGCTGGGCGTGTCGGCCGGCTACCACAGCGATCCTTACAAGCTGGTGAGCATCGCCGACCCCGGCGTAACGCCGGTGCCGCGCGGCGCTATTTACGAGAGCCGGCCGGAGGACCGCACGCGCCGCTCGCTGTACGGGAAAGTCGCCCACCAGCTCGAGTCCGGGAACATCCTGCATCTTTCCTACCGGCACTACGAAGACGACTGGGAAGTGGTATCCGACACGGTCGAATCGCGCTACATGTGGAAGCTGTCGCGCGGCAGCTTCATCGAGCCGAGCATCCGCTGGTACACACAGTCGGCGGCGTTTTTCTACACCCACTTCCTGGATTCGGGCATCTACGACGCCGCGGACTTCAACACCCTGCCTCAATTCGTCAGCGCCGACTACCGGCTCGACGGGCTGGAAAGCATCACCTACGGCGTGAAGTACGGCACCCCGATATTCACCGGCGGCAAGCTGCGCCTGCGCGCGGCTTTCGTGCAGCAGACCTACGACGACTCAGAGTTCGACCAGAACGAAGCCATCGTGGTCCAGGTCAGCTTCAAGAACGTCTTCCAGTAAGCCCGAATTCTCTGAGATCGACGAAAAGAAGTCGCCGCCCGATGGGCGGCGTTTTCTTTTCCGGCAAGTGCTCCCGGGAAGCGACGCTCTACCAGATCGCGTCCTACGAGGGATCCGGCCAGACAAAGTCGGGCCGCAGACCTTCGAAGACGGGCCTCCCGTCCTTGGGCTTCGGAGCACCGCTGGACGGATCATAGAAGGCATGATAGGTCGCAGGCATGCTCTTGGCATCGTATCCCATGAGATTCGGCACTATCACGCGGATTCGCCGTTGTTTGTCGTCCAGCATGACAGGCGTGCCACACGTTGAGCAGGTACAGAGCTCCAACGGTCCATCGGGGTTCTGGTCGTTGAAAGGCTGACGATTCAAACCGTCGAGGTTGTCTACTTCCAGGTCGCCGTAGTTGAAGAAGGCAACATGCGTGGTGTCCTGCCCGGTAACACGTTTGCACACCGAGCAATGGCAAGTGTGATTGTCGATCGGGTCTTGACTCGAATGTGTGTGGATGTGGTCGCATCCTCCGGCATACTTTTTCGACATAGCTTTTACCCCGTCTTTGATTTGAGTGAATTCGACGACTCTTCACAGGCGACGGCTTGTCGCGCCAGCCCGAAAATGATAACCGAAATCTCCAACGAAATGTGCGGGCCCGGCGCATTTCGGGTAGCCAACGGTGCCGGGCAGCGCTCAATACCACCAATTGACCCGATCTGTCTGCCTGTCAGCAGGCCATAGCTGCCTCAATTCACAGTCCCGTAAACCCACCGCAGCTGCTTACCTCAACGTCGGCGATCGGAAGGGATACACTGTTTCTTGGATCCAGGCACTCAAGCTCGGGAGTTGCCGGGTCCGAAGAGTTTGTAGCGTCGATCCATGAACAACATTGTCGCGACAGCAGCTTTTTGCCGGAGGGAACAATGCGGAGCCCGTATCGCGGGTATTTCTACGTTGTTCTGATGGATTCATAGAGGACCACGTTCGACGCAACGTATCCCTATGTGCTCCAGGCTTTGCTCCTTGTTGTCTACCAGTATCCTATGTTGCTCCGGACGAAAATAGCCTGCCGCAAATAATGAAACCCGTAAGACGATAATCCCCGCTAATGGGTGAAGAGTATTTTCGAAACCTCGACAGCGATTCTTTTGGCGCACATGATGTTGAATGGGGCGTAAAGTCAATTGTGTCACGTATAGAAAGATACGCGCGGAAACCTTCCACCGACAAAGAGTTCCGCCAGAAAACAATGAACTTTTTTGATGAAAAGGATGATCCGGGCGACCAGACGTAGCAATGCTTCACTGGTCGTAATTCATTTCCAGAATTGGAACGAGAAAGCACGAATTCGGCGCCATCAGAGTTGGTTGACGCCTTGCGTCAGGACACATCTATCCGACGCGTACGTCAACGTTGCGCAGATCCGGACAATCCACCGTTACGCCTTGAGCACGGTGGCCATCCAAAACGAGATTGCACACGAATCAATAGCGGGCGAAGTAAGCCACGCACTGAGAATCAGGGGCATATTTCTATGCGTACACACACGGTTGTCAACGTTCCGTGCCGGATCTGATTCGGCTGGCATGTTGCATTTCTGTTTGTGATTAACTGTTATCAACATCTGCGCGGTCATTTGGGCAGCGTTCGTAAACACTTGCGTCATTTCAACACGCTTCTTCTTTTCTTGTCGCTTCACTGAACCCGTCGAACAAGTTTACAGCGCCCATTCTTTTCGTTGACTTTGTAGCAGGTAGTTCGTAAGAGTAGTGGTGCTAGTCGACCCCGAGCGCTTGACAGTCGAATCTGGCCCGGGTGGCACGTTCTGATTCTGAATTTCTTTTACGGATCGAAAGATCTTCTCCGGTCGACGGCAGGTACACCTGAATATTGCAGGGTGTCTTGTGCCCCATCGTCGATATGGTTTACGAATTCCTCACGCTGCGGGGGACACGCAAACCACAAGCCTCAACTGCCTGGGAGGAATTAAGTATGATCCACAGAAATCTCGACCTGATCGCTCAACACCTGCGCGGCACAATGCCGCCTCGCAGGACCCGCGATGTCATGGACCAGTGGCGAAAGGACGTGATAGCCATAGGCGATGTCTGCCTGATGCTGGACCCGACTTTTGACAGTGAACGCTTCTACGAGTTAGCGGGTATGGAAATCACGCTAAACATGCAGGCATGACTGGTGGCGAACCCGGTGTAACTGACCTGGTTCTACTTGAAAGCCAGCTCCAACATGGATGCTTCTTCGCTACGAACGCCAATTCAGGCAGCTACGGTCGGCCACCCCTCCTCGAGCCAACCTGCAGCGCGGGTGCAACGATTGGGGCCCGTCTGCTGAACACGCGAATCGCGGTGCCGGACTCCGTCCTGCGGGTGATGACGCCGCGCAGGCACAGCATTTCGTCGTCGGGCGTGGCTATCGGGTCGATCGGAAAGTACAACTCCACCCGCATGCCGCGCGTCAGTGCGCGCGGTAATTCACCGCTGATAAAGACGCCTGTGGGGCTTACGCAGCTCACATCGCACGATCGAATAAACTGATCTTCGAAGTAGAGGTCTGCCACTTCTCGGGTTTTCTTGCGATAGCTGAGGCGGCGTTCTTGTTCGATACTGAATGCTCTCGCCATAGCAGGGATATCCTATGTTGTTCACCGGTGCTTGGACCGGAGATCTAGACATCAAGACACCAGCGAAATCTGAGAAGCAAATATAGTGCCGGATTTCTTTACACCGTGAAACACGGGGCTCAAGGGTGTGAATCCGCCTGCGGCAAGGGTAGGGCTGTCGGTAATGTGACACTTGAGAAGCTGCGCGGGGTGCCAGGACACCGACTCTGTGAATGACACACGGCCACCAAACGCCAGTGGAATCGCACGTCGCCTTCGCCCGGCGTGCCTGCACCAGCCCGCCGACGGCCATGGCGTAGTCCATCCGCTCGCCCGGAAATGACCCGGCTCTGTGTCGCCGGGTGTTTCGCGCCGCTCACGGCTTCCAATCGGCAGGATCGCTCACACCAACCGACGCCCACGCCTTGCGCAGCTCAGGGGACTCATCCGAACGCTTTCTGGGAAGATCGTCGTGTACATCGAGCCAGGGCATCTGGCTTTCCACGCAGCCGTGCCAGGTGGGCGCGAACTCCTCCGGTTTGTCCAGGCTGGCGGTACCTATGATCAGGTAGCCTGACTCCTTCGGCTTTAACAGCCTGTACGTCAATCCCGCGCCACACCGGGCACAGAACCCGCGTTCAGCAATCAACGAGGATCGATAGTACGTGGGCTCGCCGGTAAAGCGCACCGCCTCCTTTGGAAATGCCGCCCACGCGTTGATCGGCGCGCCGGCAAACCGCTGGCAAATTCGACAGTGGCAAAAACCCGTGCCGATCGCCGGTTGACTGATTTCGTAACGGATGTCGCCACACAGGCATCGGCCGGTAGTCAGCGAGCTTCGATCGATCGAGTCCTTGTCGAACGAAAACAACGGCTGGCTTTCCACCGTAGACGACCCGTCCGCAAAGCGCACCCGGTAAACGTGAATCGAGTGGGCGATGTTCTTGACCTTTCGGTGGCCCAGGTCGTCGAAGGCCTGGTCGACTTTACCGCTGACCTGTTCGTACACCGTCCCCGATACACAGACGCCGCCGGGATCGGCCAGCTCCTGTATGCGTGCTGACAGGTTGACGCCATCACCGTAGATATCGTCCCGGTCGTGTATGACCTCGCCCAGATTGACGCCCACCCTGAATTCCAGCCGGTCGCCTTCGGCGAGTTCCGCATTCCGCTTCGACATCTGGCGCTGAAGCTCGACGGCGGCGCTCACGGCTGCGGTGACACTTTGGAACGCTGCCAGGACTGCGTCTCCTGCCTCATGAATCTTCCGGCCGCCGTGGGCTGCAATCAGCTCGGTGAGCAGGTTGAGGCCGGCATCGAGTTTTCGGTGGGTCTCGTCCTCGTCCTGGCCGGTCAGTCGGCTGTAGCCGGCCACGTCGGCGTAGAGCACGGCGGCAAGCTGGCGTTTCATCGTCTCCCCCTATCCGCTGCATTCCGCAACCGTAAGGTTAGCACCGCCGGACGACCCCGTCTCTGAACCGCTTCAGGCCGCCTGGTATCAGCTCCAGCGAAGGGCACGCGCAAGATTGAGACCGTTGTCAGCGTCCAGCGCTAGTCAACGCCCTCGACCACACGCATGTCCCGCACCACGGTGTCGCCCAGTAAGGCCAGCGCTTTCTGGTAAGCATCGCTCCGGTAATGCGCCACCGCGGCATCGAAGTTATCGAACTCGATAACGACGGTGCGTTCTTCTATTCCACCTTCAAGCGACTGAACACGCCCGCCGCGGGCCACAAAGCGCCCGCCGTTGGCCTGGACCGCCGGTCCGGCCAGTTTTGCATAAGCAACCACCGCGGCCGGGTCTCTGACTTCGCGGTAGCAGACAACAAGATAGGCCTTGGGCATTTTTCGCACCTCACGACTGAGTTGAACCGGTTCTTCGCCGCTGTCGAAAACAGACGGTAAAATCATTCTAGTGTAAAAAAGCGCCGGGGCGGCGCAATGGATAGCGGCCGGGCTCGGAGTCGAGTTACTATCGCGTGGCCATTCCGCCCGGCGTGAACGCCATGAAGAATCTGACTCTGTGCATCACTGTGACTCTGTGCAGCGTGCTCGTGGGTTGCTCGGGCCCGCAACGCGTCGTGCGGTCGAGCTCGACGGGCGCCGACACGGCACGGGCCGGCCCACTCAGCGAGCGGGAGGCCGCACAGATCCTCGGCTATCACAACGAGGTGAGATCCGATGTCGGTGTCGGGCCCCTGCGCTGGTCCGGCGGTCTTGCGAAGTTCGCCGGCACCTGGGCAAGCGCGCTGGCCGGGGACGGGTGCGCCATCCGCCACCGCAGCAACTCACCTTACGGTGAGAATCTTTTCATCGGGACCGCGACTCACTACGGTGTGGTCGACGCCGGCAAGGCCTGGGAAAGCGAAAAGCAATACTATCGCGGTGGTCGGCTGACCGAATCGAACTGGTATGACGCCGGCCACTACACGCAGATGGTCTGGAAGAACACCCGCGAGGTGGGGTGTGCGAAATCGGTGTGCAGCGGCAACATGATTGTCGTGTGCAACTACGATCCGCCGGGCAACTACCTGGGGGAGAAGCCCTACTAGTGCTCGGGCGCGGCTGCCGTTCAAATGGACCTGCCAACGCGTGCAGGCCTCGCCGAGGAACGGCGCAAGGCGTAGGTCCAACGCACTGTCGCCACCAAAAAAAAGCCCCTCGGGAGAGGGGCTCAACGTCATCGAGGTGTGTGAATCGGGAGATTTACAGGATCGCTTCGCTCGCAACCGACTCGTCGATCGCGGGATCACCATTCGGATTGTCCATGTCGTCCTGGGTGAGCACCTGCGGGTTCTGTGCACCGAAGTAACGATAGGTCGTCGATGCGATCGACAGCGGCTCGGCTTCGTAGCTGCTGGTCGTCGGCATCGTGAACTGATTGTTCTGACCCGAGTTGCCCTGCCGCATAGTGGTGCCGATAACCTTGCCCATCGTGCGATTGCCGTTCATGCCGGCGACCGTCGTACCGCCAAAGGTGTACAGGTTCATGTTGTTGGCATGATCCCAGCCGTTGGAGTTGTTGCGGTTCACCAGCCGGCCGAAGTCGCCGTAGACGTTGATCACGATATTGTCCGTCGTGCGCACCACGCCACCCGGCGTCGCGGCAACGTTCGCCGTTTGCGTGCCGGAGTATTTGATGTGCTTGGACGCCGCGCGCAGCGTCGTGAACAAGTCGGTCATGCGGTTGGGGTAGCGGTCGAAACCGTTGTTGTGGTCGTCCCAGCCACCCAGGCCGTCGGTACCCACAGCGATGAACACGGTCGTCGGGTTTTCGATCGCCAGGGTAACGGCGGCACGTATCCGATCAGCAAAGCCGTTGTTCGGATACTGCAGGCGGGTGCCGTCGAAGTCATCGGTCTGATCAGGAATCTGATCGATTACCGGCAGCGGTTGCGCGTTGGCGTTCTGCAGATTGCCGATGCGCGCTTCGAGCTCGTCACGGAGCGTGAAGCCGTTTATGGCTTTCTCGAAACGAGAGCTCTGATACGTCGCCTTCATCTTGTCGACGATGGCGTTCAGCATGGGACCGTTGGCGTCTTCGTTGCGGGTGTACGGGTTGTCGAATGCCTCATCCAGCGTCAGCCCGCGCATGCGCAGCGGTAACGGATTCATCGGATCGGAAGCGAAAAAGGTGGTTTCGCCTTCGAACGAGATGAACGGGAACAGCATGGTTTCGACGCTCGGAACGGCAACACCCTCGGCCGTGACCGTGGTCGCCTGAATCGCAGCGCGGTTCAGATACATCATCGTGGCAAGGCGGGTGCCCACGCCAGGCGTGTTATCGACGTCCAGGCTGCCCTTCTGGCCCATGAAGATGCTGTCGCGATGCGAGCGCGTGGTGTTCTTGCGCTTCACGATGGTGCGATAGATGCTCATGTACGGGTTCACCGCACCGCCACCACCGGTCAACATGAACTCCAACGCATCGCCGCCGGCGGCTTGCCAGAAGCCGTTGGCGGTTACGCCCGCACCGGGCGCGGCGTTAGCACGGTCGACGAGCGTGTTCGGATACGGATTCTGAGAATTCGCATCGATGTCGACGATATTGGTCAGATTACCTGCCAGTTCGGAGGCACCGCCGTACAGGAACACGTTGATTACCTGGGGCAGCACTGCCGGGGCAGCGAAAGTCAGCTCGTTGTAAGCCGGTACCGCGTAGGCCGGGTTCAACAGCGACTGCATGGTCAACGACGGAAGAGCTAAAGCGGCGCCCGCTCCCATCGAGGATTTCATAAATGTACGACGTTTCATATCTCGAATCTCTCAGCTGACGGCTCTGGAGTAGTAAAACTCGGGAAGCCGCGAAATATAGTCCAGGACTTCCTGGGCGATGTCATCGTGCCGACCGTTACGAACGACCAGCGTTCCGTTGTTATCGACCAGATGGTCGGCAACGTTATCGAGAAAATCGATCAGATCGGTCATCTCGGTGGCCGTGGCGCGGCGCGCCAGCGCAGTCAGAAACAGGAGATCGACATATTCCTGCGGGGAGAGATCCGCGATGTGCTGCAACAACTCTACGTTGCCCTGCCCATCGTCACCGTTGACAAGACCTTCGGCGACCATTTGCACGTTCTCTGTGCCGCCGTTTCCGTCTTCCCTGGTGACCGTTACCATGTTGCCTACATAGGCTTGCTCCTCACGCAGCAGCTCTTCGCGAACCGCCTTGTGATAGTTCGAGAAACTCAACGCGTCCATCGGTACAAAAGGCGTACGACCGATCTTGAGCGCCATGCTGTCCCAGCCGGCATTGCCGAGGTAGATAGTGCTGTTCACGTTGCTGGTCATACGGTCGAAAATTGCATCGTCAACCTGGTCACGGTTATGCCGCACGTCCCACTTCAGGGTGGACAGCATGTGCATCATGGCCTCTTCGTACGACTTCGGACGTTCCGTGTTCATCAGGTACTCGCGGGAGAAGATGATTCCCGCGAAAATTTCCTCGAAGGTGTCCGCGCCGCTGGCAGTAATCGATTCGACCATCTGCAGCCGATCGCTGATCGTGCGTCCGTCCATCAGGTAGTTGATGATCACCTCGGTCACACGCGGCAGCAGCAGTGGATGCCCGGCAATCACGGCGTGGAAATCGTCGCACGTCGTGACCTCGTAGACGTCGTCCAAGATGTACTGGGGCACGGTGTTCGGGAAGTCGGTGCGTGCGAGCTGATACCCTTCGTCCTCGTCGGTCAGGTACAGATCACCGCAGGCGATGCCGCCCTCGCGCGAGTCCTCTTCAGTGTCGAACAGACCGAGGTACAGCTCGTAGGCCTCGAGTGCGTGATTCTGGGCCGAGCGCGACACCCGCCAGCGATCCAGCGTCGGCAGCTGCTGCGCGACGAGCTGGCGAACCGTCAGACCGTCCTGCATGCCGATCGCCAGGCGGCGGAAGGTATTCTGCGCGTTGATTATCGCGGTGCTTTCCATTTCAAGCGCCGGCGAGAACATGATGGTGTTGGTGAGGAAGTACGCCATCCAGTTCACGAACGCATCCCGGCTGACCGGATACTCGTGAATCCGGGCCAGCGGCAGCGAGCGCGGGCGGTCCTCATCGAAGAAGTACAGCGCCAGGTCCGGGTCCTCGTTGCCTTCCGAGTCCAGACCGACGATGGCGGAGTCGATTGCAGTGCGCGCCGCCGTGTCCATGTCGGTACGCAGTGCAGTGCGAATGTTGCGCAGACCGTCGGTGAACTGAACCTGAGGACTGCTCAGTCCCGACGACACGTTGAAGAATTCATCTACCGGCATGCCCTGGTAGATGGTGCCGAGAATCTTGTTGATAACCTGGTACTGCTGCTCCGCCGTGAGATTGTTGTACTCACTGTCGGTCATAGGAGCGGCGTATCCAGTGATACCCGATGCACCACCCCCGGCACCGCTGGTCTGACCGGGACTACACCCGACCAGGACCAGCGAAGCCAGAAGCGACACCAATGCGACGACTGTTTTCATAATGCATCACCCTTCACGCTACTTTCTGCCTGTTGCCGCATATCGCTGTGGCTTTCAGGCCCGTCGCGGATACGCTTATAGTTCAAACGTAATCCGAGCTGGTTGCGGAGTTTGCAGAACTCAAGCGTTGGTGAATGCGAATGCGCCCACAAAAGCGGTTGGGTAGAGTGTCACCCGATTTATCAGTTTGTGAACTGAATCACGCGGGGCCGCGCCCGGCGCGGGTTTTCGTCAACTAGTTCGACACTTTCGAGACGTTTTTCGAGAAGTGTAAAGTGCCCTGACGGTCGACAAAAACAGCGTCGTAGTCGGGAAAACTCTGCAACGCCTGCAGACCTTTTGTGACGCCGAGCACAAACAGCCCGGTGGCCAGCGCATCGCTGATCGTGGCATCCGGTCCGATCACGCTGACGCTCATCACGCGGTCGGCCGAGAGCCCGGTGCCGGGGTCCAGGATGTGGTGATACCGAATGCCGTGTTCGACGAAGAAGCGCTGGTAGTCACCGGAAGTCGAGATCGCCTCGTCGGTCAATGCCAGCACCGCGGCGCTGCGGTGCTCGTCGCGTGGGTCGCGTATCCCGATCTGCCAGGGGCGGCCGCGGCGATCGCCGACAAACCGCGAGTCGCCGCCGGCGGAAATCAGCGCATGGCGAACACCGCGGTGCGCCAGTGCGGTGGCAGCACGTTCGACCGCATAACCCTTTGCAATACCGCCGAGATCTATGCGCACCTCCGCGCCGTCGAAAAACACCGTGCGTGCCGCACTGTCCAGCACTAACCGCTGCGAGCCGATGCTCGACACCGCACGGCGCAGGGTTGCGGCATCCGGCCGCCTGGCATTTCGATAATCGTACAGCGAGCCGGCCGCTGCATAGGTGATATCGAAAGCGCCGTCCGTCATCTCGAAGAGACGTTTCGCCCGCTCGAGCAGGCCGAACAGCTCACCGCTGATCTTCACCGGCGCTTTGGCGGCATGCAGATTGAGCTGCGAGACTTCGCTGTCCTCGCGATAGGTGCTCATCGCCGCCTCGACCCGGGCGATCTCGGCAAACGCCGCGCCCAGCGCCGGGCGGGCTTGCAGCGCATTCTCCGCCCACAGCTCCACGCGCACACGGGTACCCATCAGCGCACGCTCGTCGCTGAACCAGTCGGCGTGCGACAGCGTCGGCATGGCGAATCCGGTCAGTAGCAGAGTGCACGCAAGGCGGCGCTGCACAACGGCGTTCATGCGCAACCCGTACTAGGGCCTGTTAACGCACACTGCACTCAGTGCGCCTTGCCCTGAGAAAAAAGCGGCCGCCGGCGATCGGCATTCGCATAGCGTCAACAGGCCCTAGTTGCCCGTCGCGACGGGGCGCTGCGGATCGGCGATCCACTCGCTCCAGGAGCCGGCGTACAGACGGGCGCCGCTCAGGCCGGCCATTTCCATCGCCAGCAGCGTGTGGCACGCGGTGACCCCCGAGCCGCACATGCACACCGTATCGGCCGGGGAAAACGGACCCATGGCCCGGGCCAGCCGTTCACGCAGCGCCGCGGCCTTCAGATACCGGCCGCCGGGCGCGAGATTTTCGCTGAAACTGAGATTGACCGCGCCCGGCACGTGCCCGGCAACCCTGTCCAGGGGTTCGGTTTCGCCGCGAAACCGGGCCGGC
>JAHELT010000024.1 GCA_024644045.1 Chromatiales bacterium
AAGCGAAAAGTGTGATTTTCGCTTGCGTTTCGAAATCAACAACTTGAAAAGTCGTCGATTTCGTCGGCACGTCCCTGTGCCGAAGGGAACCTCAGCTTTGCAGAGGTTCCCTAGTGGCCTGTATCACCCGATTCGGTAGTGATTGAGTGTGCTGCACGGCACGCCGGGCCGGCTCAAATCGCCGGCAACGTTGCAATCCTGACACGCTCGGCCCGATAGCCGAGTTCCTGCAAAGCGCGGCTGGTGGCCGCTGCCTGGTCCGGCGGCGGCACGGCGTACACGTCGCAGTCCGTGCTCCGCGGCTCTCGCTGCAGCTGGGCCTGCAGCTGCGGCACGAACTGTCCCGCCTCACCGAGGATGGCGCTGTCGAACGTGAAGTCGTCCAGCGCGTCCTGCAACGCGCGGCAGTAGTTCTGCAGATACGGGCCGTGCGCCTGCTCGACCAACCAGATCACGCGCAGCGGTGCACGCCAGTCCAGTGCAATCACGTGCTCCAGCAGACTGTACACCGGTGCAAAGCCGGTCTCGTACGCGATAAACAGCAGCGCCCGGTCGGTCTCCTCGCGCAGCACGAACTCGCCGAGCGGTCCGCGCATCTCGCACGTCGCGCCGCTGCGTAAAGCACCGAACACCTGGTCGCTGAACGGATCGCCGTCGATCCGGCGTACATGAAACTGAGGCCGCAAGCCGTCGCACGGGCAGTTCGCCAGCGCCAGGCGGCGGGTCGGGCCGTCTTCGAAACGCACCAGCACCTCCTGCCCGGCCAGAAACTGCAGCGTCTTCGAACGCGGCGTGCGCAGATGCGCGATCGCGTAGTCGGCGCCGATCAGCTCCAGCCGGCTGAGTTTCGCGGTGACCTGCTGCTCGGGAATGTCTGCTGCCGCCCCCAGCTCCGGCGCCTCGAGCTGCACGTCGCCCAGCGCCGTAGTCGAACACATGAGCAGGCAGCCCTGGGCGCGTTCGGCGGCGGAGAAGCAGAAATCGTGAAACTGGATCTCCTCGACCTCGCCGCCGAGGAGCCGGGCCCGGCATTCGCCGCAGGTGCCGTTGCTGCAGCGGTAGCGCAGGTTCGCGCCGGCCCGCAACCCGGCTTCGAGAATACTTTCGCCCTGCCGGACCTCGAAGCGCCGGCCGCTGGGCTGCAACACCACTGTGTGGAACATCTTACGCCGACCGATGCCCCGCGCCGGCCGTCGGGGATCCCGGTACTGCGGCGGCGACGCCCGTCATTCAGGCGGTGACCTCTTCGAGTTCCTGCGGCATGCCGAGCAGGAACCCTTGCCCGTAGTCGAAGCCCAGCCCGAGCACCACGGCGGCAACCGCGTCGCTGTCCACACCCTCGGCGACCAGCTTGTAGCCGGGCTCCTTCAAAAGGCCCACCAGCTTGGCCAGCAGTCTGCCGCGCGCGGTATCCTCGCACAGCGCGTGCACCAGCGAGATATCGAACTTGACGACGTCCACCGGCATGTCGGCCAGGTAGCGCAGCGACGAGTAGCCGTTGCCGAAGTCGTCCAGCGCGATCTGGAATCCTCGGGCGCGCAGGCGCGAGAGCTTCTGCGAGGCAAGCTGCAGCTGCGAGATCAGGGTCGTCTCGGTGATCTCCAGCAGCAGGCTGTGGCGATTCAGGTATGCCGTGAAGGGCTCGAGACGCTGCTCGAAATCCGGATCGACGACGCTCGCACCGGACACGTTGATCGACAGACCCCGACCCTCGGGGATGACACCGCGTTCCAGATCCTGGAGCAGCGTACCGAATATCGCGTTGTCCAGCTCGGCATTCAGATGCCGCGTATCGACCGACAGAAAGAACTCGTCCGGGTCCACCAGGCGATCGTCCACCCGCAGGCGCACGAGTGCTTCGTAGTAGGAGAGTTCGCGGTCCGACAGCCGCCGCACCGGCTGGTAGTGCATGCAGATGTTCCGACCGTGGGCGATCGCCTCGTCGACCGCGCTGGCCGCGCGGCTCGACAGCGCCACGGCCGCGTTTTGCTCCATGTCCGGCGTGTACACCGCGAGCGGCGGCACGTCGGGGCGCTTGGCGCGGAACATGGCCACGTTCGCGCGCCGGTACAGACCTTTGAGATCCGTCGGCTCGCCGCTCATGCTGTGCGCGACGCCGATGCTGATGCGCACGGGCTCGCGCAACCCGAGGTGCGTGAAGCCGTGCTGCTGAATCGAGCCGAGGCACAGCTTGGCGATGTCGCTCGCCTGATCGCGCGCTACGTCGACGAAAATCACCGCGAACTCGTCGCTTGCGATACGGTAAAGACGATCGCCGCGTTGCAGGTTCTTGCGCACGGTCGCGGCGATACCCTTGAGCACCTCGTCGCCCACGTTGTGCCCGTAGGTGTCGTTGATCGCTTTGAAATGATTGCAGTCGACCAGAATCAGCGACACACCGGCCGGACTCTTGCGCGCCAGCTCGAGAATGTGTTTCCAGTCGTCTTCGAACGCGCGCCGGTTGAGACAATCGGTAAGCGGATCGTGATGCGCGAGCTTCCACAGCCGGCGGTTCTTGCGGTCCAGGCCGCGGTGCACCACCTCCAGGCGGCTCTGGTAGTCGTTGAAGGAACGCCGTACCTTGTCGAGCTCCCGAATGACCAACGGTGCGCCGATGTTGCCGCCGTGTGATTTCTTGTCGTTAAGCTCGTCGATGTGATCCGACAGCTGGCGCAGCGGGCGCCCGACCAGCGCCGTGATCCCGAAATAAGTGGCCAGCAGCATCACCACCAGGGCCGCGACGATATTGACGAACGCCACTTCCATGAGCGGCTGGAATTCCTCTACCTGCGGGTTGGCCTGAACCTGGAAGCGGATCTTGTTGGTGATGTCGCTGCTCGGCACGCGCGCCTGCTCCGGCAGCGTGGTCACGCGGCTGTCGAGCGCCGCATAGCGAAACCCGCCGGGTGGCACCAGCGCCTGCCCGAGGTCGGCGGCGAGCACCGCGACGCCCAGCAGTTCGTCGGGCGCGGCCGGATTGACGATGCTCTGGTGCAGCAGCAGGTAGTCGAGACCGTTCTCACGGACCAGCACGGGGCGCCGGTCGCGGCTGCGCAGCGCCGGCGTGAAGGGGATGTCGACGTCCGCGGCCAGCGCGTTGCCGGTCTGACTGTACAGCTCGACGCCCACGACGTAGTTCGGCAGCTTCAGCGTGGGCAGCCGTTCGGTGCGCCAGTAATCGTAGTACTCGGTGGTACCGAGCTGCTGGCGGGCCTCGTCCCATTCGGCGACGGTCTGCAGGTGCGCGCCCGCCTGCTTCAGGACGCGCGCCACCGATTGTGCGATTTCCGCCTGCGCCGCGACGGACTGCTGCTCGGCATTGCGGGTGTTGAGCGATTGCACCTGATAATAGGTATAGGCGCCCAGCGCGGCGAACAGCGCGACGCCCAGCGCCACGATCAGCATTATCAGGCCGGTCAGCGACAGGCGCATTCAGGCCACCGCCGTCATTCTGGCGTCCAGTGTCACGCTCAGCCCTCGATCATCAGTGATGCCACAATCAGCTCCAACAGCGCACCCAGGTGCCGCGGGTCTCTGAAATCCACCGCATCGGGCACCAGCTGCACCAGCGCCCCGGCATCGCCGAGGCGCTGGCGCCAGGCGGCGTCCAGGCTCGTATCCCGGCCGCCAACGATAGCGCGCACCGCTATCGGGGCCGCGCTCAACGCATCGAGCATGCGCGCGGCGTCCCAGCTCGCGTAGCTGTAGATACTATCGGCCGGACCGACGAAGCGTTGACAGCTCAGTAACGGGCGCTGCACCAGCTCGCGCCTGCCCTGGGCGGCCGCAGTCCGCAGCGCCGCCAGGTCCCGGGCCTGCCCCGGCATTCGCGGGCTGATCATGATCACCGCCTGCAGCGCCGGCGACAGCAGCCGTTGCGCCAGCGCCAGGGCCTGCCAGCCCCCGAAACGCTGGCCGACCAGCACGATGCGGGTACGGCCCTTGCCGAGCAGCCACTCGACCCAGCGCCGAAGCTCGGCGATATCCTGCTCGAAAACGTGGAGATGCACCGCCTCGCACGGGAGCGGCGCGCGCCGGCCGAGCACGCCCAGGGACAGCGTCGGCACCAGCAGGGCAACGCCGTCGCGAGCCAGCCGCCGGGCCAGGGTATCGGTCAGCGTGCCCTCGGCGGTGGCCAGAAAATCGTGCACCAGCATTACGGCCGGGCGATCGCCGCGCCCGGGGTAGTAGCGCGCTTCGGCGTGCTGGCCGGCACCCAGTTTGAGGTGCACGGTCTGCGCGGCCGATCCGCCGGCGCTGCTCAGGCAGCCCAGCACGAGCAGCGCGAACGCTGCGCACTGGCGTTTCGCGGTGCGCCCTCGTGGGAAGTGAACGGGCGTAACGGCGACCTCCTGTGTCCAGGGCCTGCGTCCGGGCGGATCGTTCCATACAGCCTTGTGAACATTACCTGGGTCGCTTCTCGGGGGAAAGTGAACCGGGCAACGCGTGACCCCTATTCTGCTGCCGCCGGTGTGCATTTCACGGGTCAGATCGCCGCGAACTCTACCAGTCCGGACGGCTGCAGATCGAGCTTTGGCAGCAGATTGTGCAGCGCCGACTGCAGCGCTTCCTCGATGACCGGGTGGTAGTACGGCATGCGCAGCAGCGCGGGCGCGGTCATTTCCTGCTGCACCGCCCAGGCTAGCAGATGCGCGAGGTTCTCGCACTTCGGACCGCACAGCTGCGCGCCGAGGATACGGCCGTCGCCCGCCGCGGCGTAGATCCGCAGCAGGCCGCGGTTCTTTCCCATCAGCAGCGCACGGCCGAGCGGGCCGAACTGCATTTCGCCGGTCACCACGGCGTCCGGCAGCTCGGCAGGCGGCGGCCCGACGCTCGCCAGGTTCGGATCGCTGAACGTGATGTGCAGCGGCACACGGCGGCGGAAGCGGGTGACCGTCGAATGCGCCGCGTTGTACCCTGCTATGCGGCCTTCATCGGCCGCCTCGTGCAGGACCGCGCGTGCCCCGCTGGCGTCGCCGGCGATGAACACAGGCAGGTCGCCGACCTGCATGCTCGCCGGATCGTGCAACGGCACACCGGAAGCGTCCAGCGCGATCCCAAGCTCCTCCAGACCCAGAGACGCGACGTTCGACACCCGCCCCATGCTGACGAGCACCTGGTCGACCTCGGCGGCCCGCTCACCGGCGATCACGCGCAGGCCGCGCGGGGCGGCCTCCAGACGCGCCTCGCTGCCGAGGTGCAGCGTGAAGTCCTTACCGATCGTCTGCGCGGCAACGTCGCTCACCGTCTGATCCTGAACACCGCCGATCGTCGTCAGGCGATCGAAACCGGTCGCCTCGACGCCCAGGCGCGCGAACGCCTGGCCGAGCTCCAGGCCGACGGCGCCGAGCCCCACGACGCCCAGCCGCCGCGGCAGCGTTTCCAGCTCGAACACACCGTCGGTGGTCAGCAGCTGCGCCTCGAACGGCGCCCACTCGGGCGGCACGTACGGCCGCGAGCCGACGGCGATCACCACGCGCTGCGCTTCGATGCGCGCGTCGCCGGCCAGCAGCGTGCCGGGAGCCTCGAAGCGCGCGGGCGCGGCGATGAAATCCTCGCCCAGCTCATCGGTGCTGCCGGCCAGCACGCGGTCCACGAAAATGTCGCGCAGATCCCGTACGTGCTCGAGCGCCGCCTCGTCCGCCACGCTCAGGTGCTCCGCCCCTTCGATTCCCATGCGCGCAAAGGCGCTGCGGCGCGCGAAGTCGTCAGCAGTCTGCAGCAGCGCCTTGGAGGGCATACAGCCCACGCGCGCGCAGGTGGTGCCGAGCTCGCCGCCGTCGATTAGCACGAAGGAGCGCCGCGCCCGCCGCACCTGCGCCAGCGCCGCCAGCCCGGCGGTGCCCGCACCGACTATCGCCACATCCACTTTTCGCTGCATGGCCATGCTGCTCGCGCGTGTGCAAATGCCTCAGTATGCCAGCTCCCGCCCCGGACCGGCGCGCAGACTCCGCACCCGGGCCCGCGCTGCGGGGCCCACCGCAGACGGGGCGCGCGCGCCTGTGCAGTGCGGCACTGCGCACCGGCCACAGCGCCTGAACGCGTTTGTGCACTACCGCACAGACGCCATCCGGCGTTCGCGCGGAACCGGCGCACACCGCCCCGTGCTGGGATTCGCCGTATGTTGCGCCTGCGAAACGGAGTACAATCGAGGGGATATTGCAGCTGCGAGACCCCTGTGCGCGTAATCAAGAAGTACCCGAACCGCCGTCTGTACGACACCTCCCAGAGTTCCTACGTGACCCTGGAAGACGTCCGCGAGCTGGTGCTGCAGGACGAGGAATTCCAGGTGATCGAGTCACGCAGCAAGGAAGACATCACGCGCAGTGTGCTGCTGCAGATCATCAGCGAGCAGGAGGCGCACGACGGGGCGCCGCTGTTCACCAATCAGGTGCTGCAGCAGCTGATCCGGTTCTACGGGGACAGCCTGCAGGGGCTGATGGGCGAGTACCTCGAGAAAAGCGTTGCCATGTTCATGCAGCAGCAGGAGACGCTGCGCAAGCAGGTGCAGTCGGTGATGGATACGAATCCGTTCAGCGTGATGTCGAAGATCGCGGAGCAGAATCTGTCGATGTGGCAGACGTTCGCCGACAAGCGCGACAAAGACTCGGAATAGTCCGTCTCACCCCTCGGCCGCTTAGGGCCTGTTAACGCTATGCGAATGCCAATCGTTGGCTCTCCAATGAGGCCAGGCAAGGCGCGCAGGGTGCAGTTTGGTCATCCAAACAAGGCCTGCGCAACGCCGCATGGCCTCATTGGAGAGTCAACCCGTAGGGACGGGGCCGTTTTTCCCATGGCGTCGTTGCACTTCGCTTAGGTACGGGGAATACAGCGCACTCAGTGCGCCTTGCCCTGAGAAAAAACGGCCGCCGGCGATGGGTATTCGCATAGCGTTAACAGGCCCTAAGCCGCCAGCCAGTCCGCAACCCGACGCGGCACCTGCGTGGTCGCGCCGCGGCTCACGTACAATCCTATGTGGCCGGCATCGACCGCGAACTCGGCGTAGGGCGCGGCCCGCAGCACGGTGCCGAGCGCACGCGCCGCAGCCGGCGGCACGATGTGGTCCCGCAGTGCATAGACGTTGAAAACCGGCTGGCGGATAGCGGCGACGTCGACCGCCTTGCCGTCAAGCCTCAGCCCGCCCGCCAGCAGACGGTTCTCGTGAAAGAACAGCTGCACGAACTCGCGAAACGCCGTTGCGGCCAGCGACGGCGCGTCGTGAATCCAGTGCTCCATGCGTAGAAACACCTCCAGCCGTTCGTCCGCGATCTCGCCCAGCGCCGCGTCCAGGAACTTCTTGCTCACCAGCGAGTAGGGCTTCAGCGCGAGGAACGCGCGCGTGACCAGCGGCCCGGGGATGTTGCCGAGCACCTCTGTCATCAGCGCCACATCGACGTGCGCCAGCAGGTTGCTCAACGCATTGTCGGGCGTATGAAAATCGACCGGCGTGACCATGGTGACGAGACGCCGCACGCTCGCTGCGTGCAGGGCCGTATAGCACAGCGCGAGCACGCCGCCCTGGCAGACGCCCAGTATGTCGAGCTGCGTGGCCGCGCTGCTTTCCAGGAGGCGGCGCACGCAGTCCGCCAGGTAGGTCTGAACGTACGTGGCAAGCGAGACGTCGAGCTGCGGCTCGGGGTCGTCCCATTCGATGAGATGGACGTTCACGCCGCGCGCAAGCAGGCCACCGATGAGGGTACGCTCGGCGCTCAGGTCGAGCACCTGCGGGCGGTTGACCAGCGCAAACACAATCAGCAACGGGGGCCCGTCGACGTTGCCGTAGCGGTACAGCCGCCAGCCGGTGTCGCGCGCCACTTCCCGCCGCGGGGTGGCGCCGGGGGTGCGCACCGCATGTGCGCGGGCGCGCTGCGCCAGCTGCGCATAGCGCCGTTGCCAGTTCTCGAGCTCGGCAATCCAATCCTGCACCGGAGCGTTACCGGGTCGCGGGAAACGTCTGGCCAGCGCGGCGCCCGGTCATGGCGCGGGGCGCCGGGCGTCGCGATAGCATTCCAGCGCCGCGTTGACCGCTTGCCCGAACGCTTCGCCGAAGCGGGCGTCGGTCAGCTGTTCGAACAGATGCTCCTCGTAGCAGGCCACCCAGCGGTCGAACAACTCCTGCAGCGAGCGGGGGGCGCTCTCCGCGCACTGCGCCTGGATGTCGGTGCACGCCGCCGCGCTGACCCGGGCAAGGCTCGCCTGGAGCTGCGCGCTGGCGGCGGCGAAGCGCACCGCGGCGTCGCCGGGCGTCCCGGTCGCCACCGGCGGCGGTCGCAGCGTGCGCTCGGCGAACGTGGAAAACGCCTCCAGCACGCCCTGCTGCAGCGCCGCCGCGTGCGCCGAGGCGTCGCGGGTCGCGCGTGCAAAGGTAGTCAAGCGGCTCGCGAACTCGTCGAAAGCATGCGCCTGGGAAGGGTGCTCACCGCGCAGCAGCGCAGCCCAGAACTGCTCGAACGGCGCTTCGGACGGGTTGCTCATGAGTCAGGTTCACCGCGGCTGCGAGCAGTGCCTTGCCTGATTCGCGCGCGCCACGGCCGGTTACCAGACCAGGGTCAGCACCGCGAGCACCAGCAGCCACAGCGTGAGTGTGCGCAGGACCAGCGCCTTGACGCGTCGCGCGACAGTAGTGGCGCTATCGGCCTGCGGTTGATAGTCCACCGCCGCGCAGATCACCTCTGCGAGCAACGACCGGTTGCCGGCATTCATGTCAGGCTGCCAGGCGAGCCCGGCGGTGAGCTTCGTCAGCGCCCTGTCGAAGTGGCCCATCAGCGCGAGGCCGAACGCAACCAGCCGCGTGCTCGGCCAGCCGAGCACGCCGACCAGGTAGTCCGCCGCCGGGTGCAGCCCCGCGTGCGATTCCTGGCGCGTGATGCGCTCCGCGAACCGGTACAGGACGGCGCCGACAGGGCCGAGCAGTGCAAACCAGAAAAGCACGGCGAAGTACTCGTCGTGCGCGCGCGTCACGATGCCCGCAGCGACCGGGTCCTGATCCGCACCTGCCTCGCGCTCCAGCGCTGCGCGCAAGCCATCCGTCCGCTCCGCGTCCTCCGCATCCAGGGCCTCGAGGTAGTCGTTGACGGCGTCGAGCAGGTGGCCCGGCCCCAGGCAGTAGAGCAGCACCAGCCACGCGAAAGCGACGCCCAGCACCAGGCCCGAGCCGCGCGCAAGCAGGGACTGCACGACCAGCACCGTCACCACCGGCAAAGCAAGCGCCAGCAGCAGGCCCCAGACGCCGCGCAGGTCGAGGCGCCCCCCCAGCCAGTCGAGGTGGCTCGCGTACCAGCCGAAGTCGCGCAGGCGCTGCGGCCATTGCATGTAATGCCCGACCAGCAGGGCCACAACGATGATCAGCAGCGTCATGGCAGCGCGCGCACGGGGTCAGAGTGCAGCATGGTGAGGTTACTCCAGCAGTAGTTGTTCGAGTTTTCGCCAGTCGAATGCCGGGCCCGGATCGGTCTTGCGCTGCGGCGCTATATCGCAGTGCCCGACGATGCGTCGTGCATCGAGTCGAGGATACGTGTTTAGCAGGGCGCCAACAACTCGCGCCAGCGCCGTGTACTGCACGGCGGCGTAGCCGCAGTCGTCGACGCCTTCCAGCTCCACGCCGATGGAGAAATCGTTGCAGTCGCGGCGCTCGGCGTAGCAGGAGTCGCCGGCGTGCCAGGCGCGGCAATGAAAGGGCACGAACTGCACCAGCTCGCCGTCGCGCCGTATCAGCAGGTGCGCCGAGACCCGCAGATGTGCGATCTCCTCGAAGTAAGGATGAGCACGCGTATCCAGGCGATTCATGAACAGGGCTTCGATGTGCGGACCGCCGTACTCGCCCGGCGGCAGGCTGATGCTGTGGATCACCAGCAGCTCGATATCCTCTGCATCGGGCCGCGTATCCTGGTTGGGCGATTCACACCAGCGCGCTTCGCGCAACAATCCTGTCGCGATGTCGATGTGCATGGCGGCATTATCGCGCAAACCGGTTACGAACGCGCAGTAAACGCGGCCCGCCGCAAACCCTTGACCTGCACCGGCCCGCGGACAGCGACGGGCGGTAACCCGTGCGCCTCACGGATCGGTTAGAATCTGCGGCCTTTTGCAGGAGCCCTCGCCCCGTGCCCACCCGCGCCCGACTGAACCCAGTGCAGCAGCAGGCCGTGCGCCACCGGCACACACCGCTGCTGGTGCTGGCCGGGGCGGGCAGCGGCAAGACCCGCGTGATCACTCACAAGATCGCGGATCTCTGCACCCGCGAGCCGCCGGCGTCGGGCGGGGTGTTCGCACTCACCTTCACCAATAAGGCCGCGCGCGAGATGCGCAGCCGCCTCGGCCGGTTGCTCGGCGCCGAGCAGGCCGCCGGCGTCTCGGTGTCGACCTTCCATGCGCTCGGCATGCGGATGCTGCGCGAGGATGCCGCGCACCTCGGCCTGCGGCGGAACTTCAGCATCTTCGACACCCAGGACGTGGAGTCCCTGTTGCAGCAACTGGCCGACGAACGGGGCGGCGCGCCGCTCGACTGCGGCCCGGTACGCTGGCGCATCTCGCGCTGGAAGAACGACCTGGTCACGCCCCCCGAAGCGCACGCGGCCGCGAGCGAGGCGCCGGAGGCGGACGCCGCTCGGGCGTACGCAGGCTACTGCGAAGCGCTGCAGACCTACAATGCGGTCGACTTCGACGACCTCGTGCTGCACGCGGTAACGCTGCTGCGAGAGCACCCGGCGGTGGCTGGAAAATGGCGCGAGCGGGTAGCCTATTTGCTGGTCGACGAGTACCAGGACACCAACAACGTCCAGTACGCGCTGGTGCGCGAGCTGCTCGCCGGCCGCCCGGCGCTGACCGTGGTCGGCGACGACGATCAGTCCATCTATGCCTGGCGCGGCGCACGCCCGGAAAACCTGCATCGCCTGGCCGACGACTTTGCCGGGCTTGAAGTGATCAAGCTCGAGCAGAACTACCGTTCCACCGGACGGATCCTGCGCGCCGCCAACCAGCTCATCGGGCACAACCCGCACCTGTTCGAGAAATCGCTGTGGAGCGAGCTGGGGCCTGGCGAGAAACTGCGCGTTCTGCACTGCAACGACGGTGACGACGAGGCCGAGCGGGTGTGCCGCGAGATCATCGCGCACCGCTTCCGGCATCGCACCCGCTATTCGGACTACGCCGTGCTCTACCGGGGCAACCATCAGTCGCGGCCCGTCGAACGGGCGTTGCGCGAGCACAACGTGCCGTATGCGGTAAGCGGTGGAACGGCGTTTTTCGAGCGCCCGGAGATCAAGGATCTGCTCGCCTATCTGCGGCTGCTCGCCAATCCGCGTGACGACACCGCGTTTCTGCGCATCGTGAACACGCCGCGGCGGGAAATCGGGCCTGCCGCGATCGCGCAGCTGGGCAATTTCGCGCGCCCGCGGCATCTCAGTCTGCTGCATGCCAGCGTCGATCCGGCGTTCGCACGCGCGGCGAGCGCGCGTATCGCGCGCCGGGTCGCCGATTTCGGGCACTGGATCGTGCTGCTCGCCGACAACGCCGAGCGCGGCGATCCGGTCGCGAACGTCCGCCAGCTGGTTGAGGACTGCGACTACCTGGCCTGGTTGCGCGACACTGCGACCTCGCCGCGTGCGGCCGAGTCGCGCATCGAGAACGTGCACGAGCTGCTCGACTGGCTGGCGAAGATCGCGGCCGACGGCGGGCGCACGCTGAGCGAGATCGTCGCGCAGATCACGGTGCTCGACATGCTGGAACGGGACCGCAACGAGGCGGGCGGCGATGCCGTGCAGTTGATGACACTGCATGCTGCCAAGGGCCTCGAGTTTCCCTGCGTGTTCATCGTCGGTATGGAGGAGTCGTTGCTGCCGCACCACAGCGCACAGGAAGACGAGGCGCTGGAGGAAGAACGGCGCCTGGCTTACGTGGGCGTAACGCGCGCACAGCGCGAGCTCACTTTCACCTGCACGAGGCAGCGCATGCGCCACGGCGAACCCGTGGCCGCCACGCCGAGCCGGTTTCTCGAGGAGCTGCCGCGCGAAGACCTGATGTGGGAAGGCCGCGAGACCCTCAGCGAGGAGCAGCGCGAGGCGCACGGCAGATCGCAGCTCGCGGGCCTGCGCGCGCTGCTCTCGGACTGAGCGCATGCCGGCTGCCGTCGCCGGAGATCTGCAGCGTCTGCAGGCCTTCGCGCGTGCACACATTCCCGTCGCCGAGGCCATGCGTATCGAGCTGACAGGGTACAGGGACGGCGAGCTGACGGTGCGGGCGCCGCTCGCGGCCAACATCAACCACCACGGCACCGGCTTCGGGGGCAGTCAGTATGCGCTGGCCGCCGTCGCCGGCTGGGCGTTACTGAAGCTCACCCTCGAGGAAGCCGGGCTCAATGGGGATGCGGTGATTCATTCCGCGCGGGTGACCTACGAGCGGCCGGTGCACGCCGACCTGCGCCTGGTGGCACGGCTGGCTCAGCGCGAGCGCGTGCTGTCGGCCTGCCGCAAGCACGGCCGCGCGAGCGCCGGGATCACGGCAGAGGTGTACGACGGCCGCGAACCGGCGATGCGCTTTACCGGGAAGTTCTTCGTGACGATGCAGGACACCGGAAACGCCAAGGACTGAGAAACCCCGCAGCCGGGATGCGATACGGTTTCCCGGATCGTGCACGGCGGGGCGGCCGATTCGAGCCCCCGCCGGTGATCAGACACCGCCGGTCTCCTGGCCGGGTGCTGAAAAACGCGCGCACTTTCGACGCGGGCGCCGAAAAAGTACAGGGGACGACTTTTTCAGCGACCGGCTAGAACCGGCTCGCGTTGATCACCATGTGCGCGTAGATGCCTGCGAAGTACCCGATGGCAATCACCGGCGCCCACTTGAGATGCCCCATGAAGGTGTACTTACCGCGCGCCTGGCCCATCAGGGCGACGCCGGCGGCAGATCCCACCGACAGCATGCTGCCGCCGATACCGGCCGTGAGCGTCACCAGCAGCCACTGGCCTTGCGACATCTCGGGATTCATGGTGAGCACCGCGAACATCACGGGGATGTTGTCGACGATTGCCGACAGGAAACCGACCAGCACGTTCGCCCAGGTGGTGCCGAGCTGCGTGTACATGAGCTCCGAAGTCACCGCCAGATAGCCCATGGTCGAAAGCGCGCCCACGCACAGGATCACGCCGTAGAAGAACAGCAGCGTATCCCATTCGGCCCGGCCCACCTTCTTGAAGATATCGAAACCGACGACGTCGTCCAGCTGCTCCGGCAGGTGCTCCGGCGAGCCGTCACGCGGGTCGCCGACACGGTGGGTTTTCTTGAGGTAGTAGGCGAAGAACTGCAAATACGCCAGACCGGTGACCATGCCGATCACGGGCGGCAGGTGCAGGAACGTGTGGAAACATACGGCGGTGACGATGGTGGCGAGGAACAGACCCATGATCATCCAGGCACCGCGCAGCATGCCGGTGTTCTCTTCCTCGGCCTCGGGGTGCGCCTCGGGAACCGCGAAATGCATGACCGCAGCGGGAATTACGTAACTCACAACCGATGGCACGAACAGCGTGAAGAACGTGAAGAAATCGACGATGCCTTTCTGCCAGACCATCAGCGTGGTGATGTCGCCGAACGGGCTGAACGCCCCGCCCGCGTTGGCGGCCACCACGATGTTCACGCAGCCGATACCGACGAACCTCGGGCTGTCCTTGCCGACTGCCATGATTACTGCGCACATCAGCAGCGCGGTCGTCAGGTTGTCGGCGATCGGCGACAGAAAGAACGCTATGACACCGGTGATCCAGAACAACTTCCGGTACGAGAAGCCGTGCCCCACGAGCTTGCTCTTGAGGGCATCGAAGACCTGGCGCTCCTCCATGGCGTTGATGTAGGTCATCGCCACCAGCAGGAACAGAAACAGCTCGCCGTACTCGAGGATGTTGTGGCGGATCGCAGTTTCCACCGTGTGCACGTCACCGTGCTGCGCATACACCAGCGCCAGCAGTCCCCAGAGCACGCCGGCTGCCAGGGTCACGGGCTTGGATTTACGCAGGTGCGTGACCTCCTCGGCCATCACCAGCAGATAAGACAGGCCGAACAGCACAAGCGCTGCGTAGCCCCAACCGGTGGTGGTCAGGTCCAGCAGCTCGCCACCCGGGGTGGCCGCCCAGGACGTCACCGGCAGGGCCGCCAGCGCAACGATCAGTAACTTCAGGCATCGCTTCATTGTTTAGACTCCGTCGCCGCGCGTAGCCGGCAATGCGTGTATCGTCCGCAAGGCCGGTGGCCTTTAGGCAGGCCGGTCGGCAGCCGCGTGCCAGCGGCGTTTCAACGGGTGTTCTGCGGCCGGCGGGGCGGATGCAGCCACCGTCGGCGGCAGCGCGGGCGAGCTACCGGGGGAAGCGGCTGTGCTAGGATTCCCGGTTTCACGAGTGCAAAAAAAACAGTCATGCCAAAGGACCAATGCCCGCCTTCGGGGCGCGAAATTCTCCTGGTCTTGCTCGCCCTGCTGACGCCGTCCGCGGCCGCGCAGGCACCGGCGTCGGTGGTGCGCGTGGACGCTGTGCGCAGCGAACCGCTGGCCCAGACAGTCCCCGTGCTCGGGCGGCTCGTTGCCCAGCGCGCGGGCACGGTAGCCGCACGCATCGCCGGACCCGTGGCGCGCGTGCAGGTGGAGGTCGGCAGCCGGGTCACCGCTGGTGAGGTGATCGCCGAGCTCGACGCCGAGACCCTGCAGGCGGCACGCGCGGTGGCGCAGGCCGGGCTGGGCGAGGCGCAGGCGAGGCTCGCGACGCGCGAGGCCGAGCAGGTGCTCGCCGAGCAGGAGCGCCGCCGGCTGGAACGCCTCAAGGACGCGACCAGCAAGTCGCTGTTCGAGGACGCCCGCCAGGGTGTGGCGATCGCCGCCGCCCGCGTCGAGGAAGCGCGCGCCGCGCTGGTCTCCGCAAGGGCCGCCCTGCGCGTTACCGAGATCAACCTCGCCTACACCCAGGTGCGGGCGCCCTACGATGGTGTGGTCACCGACCGCCTGATCGAGGTCGGCAGCTACGTGCAGGCCGGCCAGGCACTGGCGCGGCTGGTCGCCGACCGCGACCTGGAGATCGAGGCTGACGTGCCTTTCGAGCGGCTGGGCGGGATGCAGCCCGGCGCGAGCGTGGACGTGGAGCTCGACGACGGCACCCGGCACGTGGCGGAAGTGCGCGCCGTGATCCCCACCGAAAACCCCCAGACCCGCACCCGCCGCGTGCGCTTCGTCCCGCGCTTCGGCGAGACGCGCCTGGCCCTGGCGGTCGATCAGAGCGCCACGGTGTACGTGCCGGCGGGGGCACCGCGCGAGGTGCTCTCCGTGCACAAGGATGCGATCAACAAGCGCGGCGACCAGGACATGGTGTTCGTGGTGGTCACCGAAACGGTCGATGCGCAGGAGCTTATGCTCGCCAAGCCACGGCCGGTGGAGCTCGGCGAGCCGGTGGGCAACCGCTTCGAGGTGCTGCAGGGGCTGCAGCAGGGCGAACGTGTCGTGGTGCGCGGCAACGAGCGGTTGCGCCCCGACGCACCGGTGCGGATCGAGGATTCGGCCTCGTGAATCTGATCAAGCTGGCGATCCAGCGCCCCATCGCGGTGATCGCGGCCGTGCTGATGGTGGTGCTGTTCGGCGTGGTGGCGCTGCAGACCATCCCCATCCAGCTCGCCCCCGACGTGAACCGGCCGGTGATCACCGTCGAGACGCTGTGGTTCGGCGCGGCGCCCGCGGAAGTGGAACGCGAGATCGTGAACCGCCAGGAGGAACAGATGGCGGGCCTGCAGGGCCTGGTCAGGATCACCGGCCAGGCCGAGCAGGGACGCGCCCGGGTGGAGCTCGAGTTCGAGGTCGACACGAACATGGACCGGGCGCTGCTGCTGGTCGCGAACCGCCTCGACCGGGTCACCGGTTACCCGGCGGAAACCGAGCAGCCGACGCTGGACCCGGCCGGCGCCGAGGACAGCCCCATCGCGTGGTTCATCGTCAACCGGGTGCCCGCCAACCAGCGGCCGATCCACCAGTTCGGCGATTTCGTCGAGGACGTGATCAAGGACCGCATCGAGCGGGTGCCGGGGGTCAGCCGGGTGAACGTGTTCGGCGGTTCCGAGCGCGAGGTGCACATCACCGTTCAGCCGCGGCTGCTGGCGCGCTACGGGCTGACCGTGACCCAGGTGACGGGGGCGCTGCGCGCCGCCAACGCCGCGATCTCGGCGGGTGACGTCGACGAGGGCAAGCGCCGCTACGTGGTGCGTACCGAGGGCGAGTTGAACACGCTGTCGGCGGTGCGCAGCGTGGTGCTTCGCTCGCTCGACGATCCGGAGACCGGGCGCGTGGCGCGGGTCACGGTCGGCGACATCGCCGATGTCAGCTACGGGTACAAGACGCCGACCGCCTCGATCCGCCTGCTCGGCGAGCCCTCCATCGCCTTCAACGCGGTGCGCCAGTCCGGCGCCAACGTAATCGAAACCATGGCCGGCATCCGAACCGCCGTGCGCGAGCTCAACGAAGACGTGATGCCCGGCGCGCAGCTCACCCTGCGCCAGGTGTACGACGAGACCGTGTACATCGACTCGGCGATCGATCTGGTGCAGCAGAACATCTGGATCGGCGGCACCCTGGCCGCGCTGATCCTGCTGCTGTTCCTGCGCTCGGTGCGCGCGACCCTGGTGGTGTCCATCGCCATCCCGGTATCGATCATCGGCGCGTTCGTCGCGATGGCCGCGCTCGGGCGCTCGATCAACGTCGTGTCCCTGGCCGGTCTGGCGTTCGCGGTCGGCATGGTCGTGGACGCGGCGATCGTGGTGCTGGAGAACATCTACCGGCTGCGCGAGCAGGGGTATACCGCGGCGCGCGCTGCCTACGAGGGCGCCAGCCAGGTGTGGGGCGCGGTGCTGGTCTCCGCGCTCACCACGGTGATGGTGTTCATCCCGGTCCTGGTGCTGGAGCTCGAAGTCGGACAGCTGTTCCGCGATATCGCCGTCGCGATCTCGGTCGCGGTGCTGCTGTCGCTGGTGGCCTCGGTGACGGTCATACCGGCGCTTTCCGAACGCGTGTTTCGCGCACGCGACGGTACCGCGGAGCAGCCGCTGCGGCGCCTGCGCGTGCCGGTGGTCGACACCCTCGCCGCCCTGCTCGTCGCCGCGATCATGCGTTACACCCGGCGCGTGGTCGCACACCGGGGGCTGGCGCTGCTGGTGGTCGTCGGGATCACCGCCGTGGCCGTGTCCGGGGCGTGGCGCTTCCTGCCCAAGCTCGAGTACCTGCCGGAGGGCAACCGCAACCTGGTGTTCGGCATCATCATCCCGCCGCCGGGCTACAACCTCGAGACCATGACCGAGATCGCCGAGGGGATAGAGACGGCCACCCGGCCGTACTGGCAAAGCGCCGCCGGCAACGCGGCCGATGCGGAGAACACACCCATCAAACGCTTCTTCTTCGTCGCGACACGCGGCAGCACCTTCCTGGGGGCGCAGGCGGTCGATCCGCAGCGGGCGGGCGAACTGATCCCGATCCTGCGCGAGCCGGTGTTCCGCGAGCCCGGCACGTTCGGCTTCATCAACCAGCCGTCGATTTTCGGGCGCGGTATCGGCGCCGGGCGTAAGGTCGACCTGGATATCTCCGGCCCCGAGCTGGAACCGATCCTGGAGGTGGCGCTGCGCGCGATGGGCAAAGTGGTCAGCGTGCTGCCGCTGGAAAGCGGCAATCAGATCCGTCCGAACCCGGGCCTGGAGCTGGGGGCGCCCGAGGTCCGGGTGTTGCCGGACCGGGTGCGCCTCGCTGATAACGGCGTCACCGTGCGCGAGCTGGGGGACACCCTGGATGCGTTCAATGACGGGCTGCGGGTCGCGGAGGTCACCGTGGGCGGCAAGCGCACGGATCTCACCCTGCGCGGGTCGCGCGACGGCGTGCGGGAAACGCAGGGCATCGCGAACCTGCCCGTGGTCACCGCCAGCGGGCGGATCATTCCCGCCTCCAGCCTCGCCGATGTGCTGATGACCGCCGGGCCCACCGAGCTGCGGCACGTCGAGCGTGCACGTACCGTGACCCTGGAGATCCGCCCCACGCCCGACATGGCGCTGGAATCGGCGCTCGATCTGCTGAGTGCGAAGGTCATCGATGCGCTCCGCGAGGAAGGTCTGCCCGCGGGGGTAGATCTGCGGCTGTCGGGCACCGCCGATCAGCTCGATCAGACCTGGAGCGCGATGCAGCTGCAGCTGGCCATGGCACTGGTGATCGTGTACCTGGTCATGGCGGTGCTGTTCGAAAGCTTCGTCTACCCGCTGATCATTCTGATTTCGGTCCCGGTAGCGGCGGCCGGCGGCGTGGCGGGCCTGGTGGTGCTCAACACCGTCAAGTTCCAGCCGCTCGACATGCTGACGCTGCTCGGCTTCGTGATCCTGATCGGGATCGTGGTCAACAACGCGATCCTGCTGGTGCACCAGACCCTGCACTACATTCGCGCGGAGGCACGGCCTCCCGACGAGGCGATCGCGCTGGCAACCCAGCACCGGGTGCGACCGATTTTCATGTCCACCCTCACCAGCGTGTTCGGCATGCTGCCGCTGGTGCTGTTCCCCGGCGCCGGCTCGGAGCTGTACCGCGGGCTGGGTTCGGTGGTCGTCGGCGGCCTGGCCCTGTCAGCCGCGCTCACCCTGGTGTTGATTCCGCCGCTGATGAGCATGCTGCTGGGCGTGCAACGTCTGCAGCCGGGCGCGCTCGCGCAATCGCACGAAGCGTGAGGGGACCGCGTGCCCGGTCAGCGAATCGCCACCCGGTTTTCGTGCGGCGCCTCGCCCTCGGCAGGTACCGCGCCGGCGTAGTACGCGAGGATCTCCCGCGATTCGGGTGGCGCAACGTAATCGTCGCCGCGCTGCACGACGATGCGCCGCAGCACCAGCATCTCCAGCCCTTCCGCGATGCTGTAGCGCTGCGTGTACCGCGGGATGCCGACCACGGCGCCCGCTGCGCGCAGCGCGTCCACCCTTTCCTCCGTCAGCTCAAGCAGAGTTTCACGCGTCAGCGGGACACCGATGCGCCCGACCAGCACCGTGGCGACCGCGGCCACCGGTAACACCGGAATCAGACGCGCGATACGCTGCATCAGCAGCTCCGCGAACGGCGCGACGTCGGTCAACGGATCGCCCGTACTCTGCGCGCAGTACTCGCGCATCGAAATCGGCGTTCCGAACGCCACGCTCGCATAGCCCAGACGGCGCCAGTTACTGCCCAGCATCAGCCCGATGTTGTGCCCGATGAAGCGCAGCGTCGTCAGCACCGCGAACAGCCGCCCGCGCGGGGCCGCGTCCGGATCCAGGCCGCGCAGCAGCGTGCGATCCTCGAGCGTACGGTCGTAGTTGACGCCGACCGGAACGAATACGATATCGCGGTCGCGCGTCAGGTCGAGGTCGCGCAGCATGTAGCCCAGAAACCCCAGCTTGGGTGCACGCAGGCGCCCGTCGCGGCTCAACCCGCCTTCCGGATAGACGGCCTGGCACACGCCCTCCCGTGTCGCCATGTACACGTAGCGCTCCAGGACGCGCCGGTACAGGGGGTTGCCCGAGTTGCGGCGCACGAAAAACGCGCCCATCGACCGTACCAGCGTGTGCAGCGGCCAGATGCGCGCCCATTCGCCGACCGCATAGGAAAGCGCAGTCCGTTCGGCGATCAGGAAGGCGACCAGCACGTAGTCCATGTTGCTGCGGTGGTTCATGACGAAGACCACGGTGGCGGCCGGGTCGATGGCGCGAAACGCAGCGTCGTCCATCTGCGCGACGCGCACCCGGTAGAGCCTGCGCGCCAGGCTCTTCGCCAGCCAGTATCCGATACGGAAATAGATGTACGCGTTGAAGGCCGGCACGATTTCTTTCGCGTATGCTCGCACCTGGGACTGCAGCAGGTCGCGGGAAGCGCCGCGCTGGCGGGCCTCGAGGTCGATGCTCTCCATGATTTTGGGGTCGTGCACCAGACGGTCGATCAGCAGCTGTCGCCGGGTGAGCTGAAACGGGCGCAGCTCGATGTGCAGACGCGTGTTGACCTCGTCGACCACGCGGTTCACGCGCTTTCGCAGGAGCAGCCGAACGCCGGGCAACAGCAGCCTGTCGATCGCCACCAGCGCGGCGATCAGTACCAGCAGCGCAAACAACCAGACCGGAATGGAGATAGTGCCGAACACCCTGCCCCGCGAACCGCGAATGCGTGTTGCAAGTGCGGTATCATGAATCGACGGCGATAGTTTACTTGATTTCATGCACTGCTCTAGCGACCTGCTGGGTGCGCAGCCGGCACCGCCCGGAGATTGAGTCGACCGTCCCTGCAACGTGCCCCCGGGGCGCCTGATTGTCGAACCTTTTCGGAGCAGCAAATGGCCACGCGAAAACGCAGCAACAAGACCGCCACGCGTAAGTATTCCTCCGTCGTCGTCGACGGCATCGAGCGCGCCCCCAGCCGCGCGATGCTGCGCGCCGTCGGATTCAAGGACGACGACTTCAGGAAATCGCAGATCGGCGTCGCTTCGACGTGGAGCATGGTTACCCCCTGCAACATGCATATCGACAAGCTCGCCGCAGAAGCGGTCAAGGGAATCGACAAAGCCGGCGCCAAGGGTGTCGAGTTCAACACCATCACGATCTCCGACGGCATTTCCATGGGCTCCGAAGGCATGAAGTATTCCCTGGTGTCGCGCGAGGTGATCGCCGATTCGATCGAGACGGTGGTCGGCTGCGAGGGTTTCGACGGCGTGATCACCATCGGGGGCTGCGACAAGAACATGCCGGCCTGCGTGATGGCGATGGCCCGCCTGAATCGCCCCTCGATCTTCGTGTACGGCGGCACCATCAAGCCCGGCTGCCACAAGGGCCGCGACGTGGACATCGTCTCGGTGTTCGAAGCCGTGGGCGCGCAGGCCGGCGGCAGGATGTCGAGCCGCGAAGTGAAGCAGATCGAGTGCGCGGCAATACCCGGGCCCGGGTCCTGCGGCGGTATGTACACCGCCAACACCATGGCATCGGCGATCGAAGCGATGGGACTCAGCCTGCCCAACAGCTCCGCGCAGGCCGCGACCTCCGCCGCCAAGCTGCGCGACGCCCGCGCCGCGGGTGAAGCCGTGGTGGAGCTCGTTAAACGCGATCTCCGACCGCGCGACATCATGACGCGCAAGGCGTTCCACAATGCGATCACCGTGGTCATCGCACTGGGCGGATCGACCAATGCGGTACTGCACCTGCTGGCCATGGCGCATGCCGCGGGCACCCGGCTGTCTATCGACGACTTCACGCGCATCGGTAAAAAGGTGCCGGTGCTCGCCGACCTGAAACCGAGCGGCCACTACGTGATGACGGAGCTGGTGGCGATCGGCGGCATCCAGCCGCTGATGAAGATGCTGCTGGACGCCGGCCTGCTGCACGGTGAGTGCATGACGGTCACCGGCCAGACCCTGGCGGAAAACCTTGCCGGCGTGAAACCCTACAAGCGCAACCAGGACATCGTTCACAAGCTGCAGGACCCGATCAAGAAAGACAGTCACCTGGTGATACTGCGCGGCAATCTCGCGCCCGACGGCGCGGTGGCGAAGATTTCCGGCAAGGAGGGCCTGAGCTTCACCGGCCGGGCGCGCGTCTACAGCTCCGAGGAAAAGGCGCTCAAGGGAATCCTCAACGGCAGCGTGAAAAAAGGCGACGTCATCGTGGTGCGCTACGAGGGCCCGAGGGGCGGACCCGGCATGCGTGAAATGCTCTCGCCGACCTCGGCGATCATGGGCAAAGGCCTCGGCGGCGAAGTGGCGCTGATCACCGATGGCCGGTTTTCCGGCGGCAGCCACGGGTTCGTGGTCGGACACATCACGCCCGAAGCGGCCGTGGGCGGTCCGCTGGCGCTGGTGAAAGACGGCGACCGCATCACCATCGACGCCGAAAAACGCGAGATCAATCTGCTGATCGCCAGGCGCGAGTGGGCGAAACGCGAAAAAGCCTGGCAGGCTCCCAAGCCCAACTACACTTCCGGCGTGCTCGCGAAGTACGCACGCCTGGTGAGCTCGGCGTCCACGGGCGCGGTGACCGACAGCCATTGAGCGGCGCGCGAGCAGCGACACTGCGGGTCGGCCGGTGACTGACGGGGTGCAGGCGCCCGGCGGTGACGCGTGAAGGCACGCGACCAGACCGAGCATCTGCAGTGGTTCCGCAACGCGTCTCCGTACATCAACGCACACCGGGGCCGCACGTTCGTCATCTGCTTCGGCGGCGAGGCCCTGCTCGAAGCGCAGTTCCCGCAGCTGATCCACGACATCGCGTTACTGCGCAGCCTCGATATCAGGCTGGTGCTGGTGCACGGTGCGCGTCCCCAGATCGATGCCCGGCTGAAGGCGCACCGCGTGAAAAGCAGGTTCGTGGACGGCTTGCGCATCACCGACGACCAAGCGCTGCCGGCGGTCAAGGACGCGGTCGGCAGCGTGCGCGTGGACATCGAAGCGCTGCTCTCGTTCGGTTTGCCCAACAGCCCGATGTCCGGCTCGAGGCTGCGCCTGTCGTCCGGCAATTTCGTCAGCGCGCAACCCTGGGGCGTGCACGACGGGGTGGACTTCTGTCACACCGGTGTGGTGCGCAAAGTCGATGCGCCGAGCATCCGCGCGCAGCTGGACCTCGGACAGCTGGTGCTGCTCTCGCCGCTCGGCTACTCGCCCACCGGCGAGACGTTCAACGTGCGCGCGGAGAACGTGGCCAGCGAGGCGGCCGTAGCGCTGCACGCCGACAAGCTGATTTTCCTGCTGGAGGGGCACGGCGTGCGCGACAGCCGGCGGCGCCTGCTGGCGCAGCTGAGCCCCGGCGCGGCCGAGGAGCTGTTGCACAGCCGGCGCAGCCTGGACGGTGAAACGCGCACGATTCTCGGATACGCCGTTCAAACCAGCCGGCGCGGTGTTGCCCGCATTCACCTGGTCAGCCGGCGCGACGCCGACGCGCTGCTCCAGGAGCTGTTCACCCGCGACGGCTCCGGCACGCTGGTCAGCGCCGACGCGCCGGTTGAGCTGCGCACGGCGAGCATCGATGACGTGATGGGTATTCTGGAGCTGATCGAACCGCTGGAAACGTCCGGTGCGCTGGTACGCCGCTCACGCGAGCAGCTGGAACTGGAGATCGAGAACTTCAGCGTCATCACCAAGGACGGCAGCGTGATCGCCTGCGCGGCGTTGTACCCGTATGCCGAGGAGGGATTCGCCGAGATCGCGTGCGTGGCCGTACACCCCGACTACGCCGGTGAGCGGCGCGGCGCGCACCTGCTGCAGCACCTGGAGCAGCGCGCCGCTTCCGCCCGGGTGCAGCGCCTGTTCGTGCTCACCACGCGAACCGCGCACTGGTTCCGCGAACAGGGGTTTACCCTGGGTGATCTGACCGAGCTGCCGATGGGCAAGCGGCGGCTGTACAACTACCGCAGAAACTCGAAGGTCTTCTTCAAGACACTGTAGATTGCAATGGCACAAAAAAGGGGCCCAAAAAAGGGGCCAGGTTTATTTAAAGATCACTTTAAATAAACCTGGCCCCTTTTTTACTCTTAAATAAACCTGGCCCTTTTTTACTCTCCCCCTGGGAGAGGGGCCGGGGGGTGAGGGTCCCCCGATTACGACGCCTTCTCTCCGTCCTCCGCCTGCTGCCGCCGCAGCGCCACGAAGCTGCGGTCGAGGATCTGCAGGCGTGCGTGCGGATCGTCGAGCTCGAGCAGCGCCTGCTTGTCCGCCGCGTACAGCGGCAGCAGCTCGGTGAAACGGCAGCCGACCCAGGACGCGTCGTTCAGCTGCAGCGTGCGCGACTTGTACAGCGGATGTATCTTGGGGAGCAGATCCTCCAGCATGGTTGCCATGTAGCGGTACTGCTCGGGCAACGCCAGCGCGGGCTCGGGCGCCAGAGTCTCGATGTCGCCGAGCAGCAGCTGGTCCGCCTGCACACGCGTTCCGGTCACGCGAAACTTGGCGCCGCCGGCGACATCCACGTGCAGCAGCCCGCCGGGCTGCATCTCCCAGTTGGCAATAGTGGCAAGCGTGCCCATGGGATAGGTGAGCGCCGGGCTGCCGACTTCCTGGCCTGCCTTGATCATCACCACGCCGAACGGGTTGTCGTCGCGCATGCACGCGCGGATCATGTCCAGGTAGCGGGCCTCGAATATACGCAATGCGAGCAGCCCGTCGGGCAGCAGCAGCGTGTTCAGCGGAAACAGCGGTACTTCCATCCCGGTCGCAGGCAGCGCGCTAACTGCCCTCGCCCCAGCGCGGCATCAGACTGTGTTCGATGCGCAGGTGATCGAGGACCCGCGCGACGACGAAATCGATCAGTTCCTGCAGCGTTTGCGGTTTGTTGTAGAAGCCCGGGTTGGGCGGCATGATCACGGCGCCGGCGCGCGCCAGGCGCAGCATGTTCTCCAGGTGGATTTCCGAAAACGGCATCTCGCGTGGCATGAGGATGAGCATTCTGCGCTCCTTGATGCACACGTCCGCCGCACGCTCGATGAGACTGTTGCTGTTGCCGCAGGCAATCGCCGACAGGGTACCGGTCGTGCACGGACAGACGATCATCGCATCCGGCGCACTCGATCCGCTGGCCACCGGCGCGGTCCACTGATCCTGACCGAACACGCGTAGCTGCCCCGCGCGCGCCCCGCAGTGGCCGGCGAAGAAGCTTTCGATGTCCGGCGTGCGGCCCGGCAGACTGAGATCGGTTTCCAGTCCGATTACCACCTGCGCCGGCTTCGACAGCATCAGGTACACCTGCCGGTCGGCCTGCACCAGGCACTCCAGCAGGCGTAAACCGTATTGAATACCGGACGCGCCGGTCATCGCCAGCGCCACCGTATTGATTGGCATGGGCACGTTCGTCGGCGTCTATGCTATGGCATCGGGGTCGACATCGACCGCTGCGTGAGTCATGTCGCATATTGCACCATCGCGCCCGCGGGCGTCGAGACGCGCGGCGCGACTACGCGGCGGGCGCTACTGGGACGGAACGGGGAAAGGCTGGGTCTTCTGGGCCGACTGCGGTTGACCCGGCACTTCGCTGTGCTGCTGCTGAGCCGGCTGCTGGACAGCCGCCCCGGCACCGGTTTGCTCGGCGGAGGGTCGAGGGGGGCCGACAGGTTGAGTATCCCCGGGCTGCTCCGGGGTGGACAACGGCAGAGAGCGCTGCTGCGCCTCACCCGGTGACTCCGACGTGGACTGTGCTGCAGCCTGCCGGGTTGTTGCCTCCGGCAGTTCCGGCGCGGGCTGGGTGTCGGCGCTCTGCGTTTCGGCCGGCAGTTCCGGCGCAGGCTCCGAGGCTGCACGCCGGGGCCCGTCCGACTGATCCGGTGGTGTGGTGGACTTCGATTCGTTGCGCTGATCGTTCGGCTTGGCCGCGGCCGCTTCGGGCGTCTTGTTCGTATCGGGCTCCGGTCTTGCCCGGGTCTTCTCCGGGACCCGCGTCCGCGGTCCGGTGTGCGCGAGCTTGCGCTCCGCGGAGCGCACCTTCGCGGCCTCGTTGCTCGCACGCAACGCGCTCAGCCGCGCGCTGGTCACGGACAGCCGGTACACCAGCGTCTCGACGAAGGCCTTGTAGTAGTGCAGCTGCGTTTCCAGCGCTACCTGATCCATGAGCAGCGCGTTGACTTTCAGCACCAGCATATCGGAAGAGGCGACCACGCTCGCCGTGCGCTTGGTCTGCATGAGAAACCCGATCTCGCCGAAACAGTCGCCCTCGCGCAGGGTGTCCAGCAGCACCGTGGCTTTGTGCACGCCCGCCGATCCAACGACGATGATGTAGAACGCGTTGTCCACATCGCCTTCGTTGATGATCACTTCGCCCTGCTTGTACTGGATCAGCTGACTGGCATCGAGAATCTGATCGATTTCGATGTCGGTGAACCCGTTGAAGAAGTTCAGGTTCTGCAGCATGTTGCGGTTTTCGCTCCGCGACACGTGCTTTTCCGTCAGGCGCAGCCGGTCGAACACCCGCCCCAGGGCCACCGCGAACTCCTGACCGGTCTGGAAACGATCCGACGGTTTCTTGCGCAGCGCCTTTTCCAGGATCTGCGACAGCTCGGGCGGCAGATCGCCGCGCACCGAGGTCAGTTTCGGCGCCGGCTCGCGAATGATCGACACGAACAGCTCGCGCATGGTCTTGGAGTCGAACAGGCGCTTGCCGGTGAGCATCTCGTACATCACCACCGCCAGCGAATACAGGTCGCTGGTGGCCGCGATGTCCTTGCCCAGCACCTGCTCGGGCGACATGTAGCCCGGCGTGCCCACGGCGCCGCCGCTGCGCTCGCCCGGTGCCTGATTGGCGTTCATCAGGGCGATGCTGAAGTCCATGATCTTAACGTCGCCATCGCCGGTGATCATGATGTTGGTGGGCTTGATGTCGCGATGCACCACGCCCTGCGAATGGGAGTAATCGAGTGCCTTGCAGCACTTGAAGGTGATGTCGATGGCCTTCTCGACCGGCATACGCTCAGTACCGCGGGTGTACGTTTCCAGCGTCTTGCCTTCCAGGTACTCCATCACGATGTAGTTGAGCTTGCCCTCGATACCGGCGTCGAACAGCGACACGATGTGCGGGTGCTGGAGCTTGCCGGCGGCGTGCGCCTCGGTGAAGAAGGTCTGCGCCGATGAGGTGGTGCCGTCCTGCGACTCGTCGCGCGCGTGCGCTATCTTAATCGCGACATTGCGCTGTACGAACGGGTCGAAGCCGCGGTGCACGACGCCGCAGGTACCCTTGCCCAGCTGTTCGCAGACCTCGTATTTACCGATTTTCTCGGGAATTTCGAGCTCTTCGGGGCTGCTCGGGGTGGGCACAGTGACCTTATTTTCGTAGCTAGCGTCGGTCAATTCCTGTGACAAATTTATCATGCAACCCACCAAAGGAGCCGTTACTCATCAGCACCACATGATCGCCATTCTGCAGGGCCGGGATCAAGCTTTTTGCGATAGAGTCTACAGATTCGAGGACGAACGCCCTGCTGCCCAGCCCCTGTAACGCCCTGTTGGGGTTAAACTTGAGGTCTTTGCGATGCCACAGGTAAATCAGGTCGGCCGGATCCAGCGCCTCGCCCAGCGTGTCGGCGTGCACCCCGGCGCGCATGGTGTTGGACCGCGGCTCAAGCACCGCGATCACGCGCCCCGACCCGGCCCGCGCCCGCAGCGCCTGCAGCGTGGCACGGATCGCGGTCGGGTGGTGCGCGAAATCGTCGTACACCGTGATTCCGCCCGTCTGCGCAATCACCTGCAGGCGGCGCGCCACACCGCGGAAGCCGGGCAACGCGGCCAGACTATCCGCCGCCGGCACCCCGGCGTGCGCGACCGCGGCGACCGCCGCGAGGGTATTGCGTAGGTTGTGCTCACCGAACAACGGGGTTGCCGTAAGGTGTTCGACCCGTTGCGGATCGACCACGCGGATCTCCTGCCCCGACGGCGCGGTCGCGCACCAGTCGGCGGGCGCGCCGAGCGCGAACCGCTGCACCCCGCTCCAGCAGCCCTCCGCCAGCACCTTGGCGATTTCCGGGTCTTCCGCGTCGTGCACGATCAGGCCGCTGCCCGGCACGGTCCTCAGCAGGTGGGCGAACTGGCGGCGGATAGCCGCCAGGTCGGGGTAGATGTCGGCATGATCGTACTCGAGGTTATTGATGGTGAGCGTGCGCGGGCGGTAGTGCAGAAATTTCGCACGTTTGTCGAAGAACGCGGTATCGTACTCGTCGGCCTCGATCACGAAAAACGGCGCGCTGCCGAGGCGCGCGGAGGTGCCGAAGTTCAACGGCACACCGCCCACCAGGAACCCGGGATCCAGTCCGGCGCTGTGCAGCATCCAGGCGATCAGGCTGGTGACCGTGGTCTTGCCGTGAGTGCCGGCGACCGCCACCACCCAGCGCTCGTTCAGCACCGATTCGCGCAGCCACTGCGGGCCCGAGAGGTAAGGCACGGCGCTGTCGAGCAGGGCTTCCACGGCGGGGTTTCCGCGTGACAGGGCGTTGCCGACCAGGACCAGCTCGGGACCGGCCTTCAGATAGTCGTCCGTGTATCCCTCGGTGAGCGCGATACCCGCTTCGCGCAGCTGCGTGCTCATGGGTGGATACGTATTGGCGTCCGAGCCGCTGACCTCGTGGCCGAGCTCCCGCGCCAGGCGGGCGAGCCCGCCCATGAAGGTGCCGCATACCCCGAGAATGTGGATCTTCACCGCGGCGCCGCCCCCGGCTGCCGACCCGCGGCGCCGTTCCGGCAGCCGGCGCTCAAGCCGGCGCCGGGTCGCCGGCGAACAGCAGGGCGCCGGTGGCGTATGCACAGAACACGTAAAACAGGGAAATCACCACCGCATACGACCAGTCGCGGTTCAGGGCGTGGCGAAATATATGCGCGGTGACGGTCACGCCCCAGATCATGATCGCTATTATCAGCAGCAGGCCCAGCGACTCGAAGCCGCCGCCGGTGGACGTGTCGCTGAACAGACCGAACACCGGCCAGCTCACCAGGTTGAGGATGGTGCCCGTCCCGCACAGCGCGGTGAAGCTCTGGTTGAAGCGGGCGGGACGCTGCGCCCACACCAGCAGGGCGTACACGAACACGCCCAGAAACGCTACGTCCACCAGAGCCCGCGCCAGCGACTCGCCGAGCGAGTAGCGCGGCCCGATGGCGAGCACGTAGCTGATCACCATGGCAATCAGCGCCATGCGCAGCAGCATCGGCGAAGCCGGCAGGTCTTGCGGATTACGCCTGAGAAGCGCGATCTCCAGAAACAGATTGGCGAACTGCAACATGCCTGCCGATTATGCCTGAGCGCAGGTGTCGCATGAAGCAGTTGCCCGGCGCCCCGAGCGGGTCCGCGATTCTCTTTCGCCGGGGGCTCGACTAGAATCCGCAGCCAACCGGCGGCGAGAAGCACACAGCCAGTGATGAACGCAAGCGAAACCAATTTCCCCTGGCGCAGCAACAACCGGTTCGTCTGCCTGCGTGACGGCGCGGACTTCTACCCGGCGATGCTGCAGGCGATCCGCGAGGCGCGGGATTTCGTGGCCATGGAGATGTATCTGGTGCAGCCCGGCCGGGTGCTGACCCGATTCCTCGACGCGCTGCTGGATGCCGCACAGCGGCACGCGCGCGTCTACCTGCTGTTCGACGACTTCGGCATCCGCGGTGTGTCGCCACGCGACCGCCGGCGGCTCGAGAGCTCCGGCATCCACGTGAGCTACTTCAACCCGCTCAAGTTCTTCAAGTTCCGCCTGAACCTGATTCGCGATCACCGCAAGCTGCTGCTGGTCGACAACCAGTACGCCTTCGTCGGCGGCGCGGGTATCGCCGACAGCTTCGACGCCGAGGCAGCCGCGCCCTGGCGTGAGAACATGCTGCGCGTACAAGGCGAGTGCGTCCGCGACTGGCAGCGACTGTTCGAGAGCAACTGGAAAATCTGGTCGCGTCAGCCGATCGAGCTGCCGACGCCGCCGGTGGCGCCCCCGGGTGCCGGGACCCGCGGGCGGGTGGTGGCCGGGCAGTACGTGAGCGCGCGTGTGCTGCGCCGCGCCATCGTCAACCACGTCCGCAACGCGCAGCGGCGGGTGTGGATTTCCAGCGCCTATTTTCTGCCGCCGCTGAAACTCAACACGGCCCTGCGCAGAGCCGCACGTCGCGGCGTCGACGTCCGCCTGCTGGTGCCCGGCGAGCATACCGACCACCCGGCGGTACGCAGCGCCAGCCAGCGTTTCTACCTGCGCATGCTGCACGCCGGCATCCGGATCTTCGAGTATCAACCGCGCTTCATGCACGCCAAGACCGTGCTCTGCGACGACCTGGTGTCGATGGGCTCGTCCAATCTGGACCGCTGGAGCCTGCGCTGGAACCTGGAGGGCAACCAGGAGATCGATGACGCCCAAACCGCGGCCCGCTTCTACGCGATGTTTCAGACCGACATCGACGACAGCATCGAGATCACGCTGCCGTCGTGGCTGGCACGTTCGTACTCGAGCCGCATTCGCGAGCGCGTTTGGGGCTGGCTGGAAGCATGGCTGGTCCAGCGCAGTTACCGTGCACAACTGCGCCTGGCAGCGCGCAGCAAATTCGAGCACCTCGGCGACATCTCCTGAGCCATGCGTATTACCATCACCCGCCCCGACGACTGGCACCTGCACGTGCGTGACGGCAGCGTCCTGCCGCACGTGCTGGCGCATACCGTGCGGCGCTTTGCGCGCGCGATCATCATGCCGAACCTGACCCCGCCAATCGTGCACGTTGCCGATGCCAGCGCCTACCGTGACCGCATCCGCGCGGCGCTTCCCGCGGGCGCCGAGTTCGAGCCGTTGATGACACTGTACCTGACCGATGCAACCAGCCCCAACGAGATCGAACGTGCGGCCGAGGCACCGTTCGTGCACGCCGTGAAGCTGTACCCGGCGGGCGCCACGACCAACTCGGCCGAGGGCGTTACCCGGCTCGCCCACGTTTACAACGTGCTGGAAAAGATGCAGCGGCTGGGCCTGCCGCTGCTGATTCACGGCGAGGTCACCTCGCGTGACGTGGACGTGTTCGACCGGGAAAAGGTGTTCATCGACGAGACGCTCAGCAAGCTGGTCAACGAGTTTCCGGCGCTGCGTATCGTGTTCGAGCACATCAGCACGCGCGAGGCGGCGGATTTCGTCCGCGAGGCGCGCGAAGGGGTGGCCGCCACCATCACCTGTCACCACCTGCTGTACAGCCGCAGCGCGATGTTCGCCGGTGGTCTGCGCCCGCACTACTACTGCCTGCCGGTGCTGAAACGCGAAGCGCACCGCCAGGCGCTGATTGCGGCGGCGACCTCCGGCAACCCGCGCTTTTTCCTCGGCACCGACAGCGCGCCGCACGCCCGCGAGGCGAAGCAGAGCGCGTGCGGCTGCGCCGGCGTGTTCACCGCGCATGCCGGCATCGAGCTGTACGCGGAAGTGTTCGAAGCGGCGGCGGCGCTCGACCGGCTGCAGCCCTTCAGCAGCGAGTTCGGCGCGGATTTCTACCGCCTGGCGCGCAACCGCGACACCCTGACCCTGGAGCGCAAGTCGTGGCGGGTCCCCGAGAGCTATCCGTTCGGCGACTCGGCCGTGCAGCCGCTGCGAGCCGGTGAGCAGATCCAGTGGCAGCTGGTGGCCCGTAACACCTGATTCGATAGCGCCGAGCACGCGCTTCGGATCCGATTGCTGTGTTGTCCCCGGATTGCGCTTACGCACCGATCCGGCGGCAATAGTCGGGCTATTGTCTCGTCGGCGCGCCTTGCACTCGAATCCGAATCACGCCACTCAATCACTATCGAATCAGGTGTTGCAGGCCACTAGGGAACCTCTGCAAAGCTGAGGTTCCCTTCGGCACAGGGACGTGCCGACGAAATCGACGACTTTTCAAGTTGTTGATTTCGAAACGCAAGCGAAAATCACACTTTTCGCTTTGCGTTTCTCTGACAAGTCATGGATGACTTGTTCAGAGCTTCCCTAGTGGATCCGGCGCCGGGAGAGATCGGCGCTCAATAGACCCTTTTCAGGCGGTACCCTTGCTCGCGCAGCAGGCACAGCAGTCCCTGGGTACCGGGCAGGTGCAACGCCCCCACCGCCACGAACGTACCCCCTTCGCGCAGCCTGGGTTGCATGCGCCGCAGCATCCTCAGATTGCGCTGACCCACCAGGCGCTGCATGAAGCGCTGGTTGAAACGCGCGTCGCCGATCGCAACCTGTGCCTCGGTCAGCGCCTGCATCGCTGCCAGGTCACGTGACAGGTAAGCCTCCGTCAACGCCTCGATCAGCCGGGGAAGCTGCGGCAGTTGCACCAGCGTGGTGCGCAGCAGCGCGAGCTGCTCGGCGCGGCTCAGCCCGTCGAATATCGCCACCTGCTCGTCGACGCTCTCCAGCCCGTGGACCGGCTTGCCGAGGCTTTGCGCGTACTGCTGCAGGTACAGGTCCAGGGCCAGGCCCGAAAACTGCTCGGGCATGCTCAACGCCATGGCGACCGCCCAGGGCTGCATCCGCCGCAGCGCGGGCTCCGGTACCCGCCGTCGCTGCATCGCGCCGACCAGGCGCTGCCAGTCGCCCGCGTCCAGCATGCGCTGCAGCGATTCGTCGGCCGGCAGCGTCATACGCTGGCTCAGCCGTGCCAGCGCCGAGGGGTCTATGACCACCTCCATGGTAAAGCTGCGCGCGTCGCGCAGCGCGCTCACCAGCGGGTCGGGCAGCTCCAGCAGACGCGGATCGTCGCTGTGCATGGTGCCGAGCAGATAGCTCGGTGGGCCTGCAGCGCCGCGGATTTCCCACAGCACGCCCTTCGGGGAGCAGTGCGCCGAAGCGCCGGCGGGCGCCGCCCAGAGTGCCGGCAGCAGCACCAGCGCAAGCACGCCGCAGATCCGTGACTTTTGATTCGACATACGTATAGAGTGTCGGTTTGTATCCCTTGGTGTCTATGCGTGCCGAGCCGAAACCATCAACCGGCCAGTAACCGTTTCTACGTCCCCGGCAGAGCGGTCGAGGTCAGGAACCGGTTCCGCGGATTCCTGCCGGTGGTGGTCGACGTCGAGACGGGCGGCTTCGACCCGCAGGGCGACGCGCTGCTGGAAATCGCAGCGGTGCTGCTGGAGTACGACCACGTCAGCATCCGACCTGGCGCCCGCTTCGCCACCCACGTGGTACCTTTCGAGGGCGCCAACATCGATGACAAGTCGCTGGAGATCACCGGTATCGACCCCTACCATCCGCTGCGCGCGGCGCGCGGAGAACGCGAAGCGCTGGAGTATATCTGCACGCCGATACGCGCCGCCATCCGCGAGCACGGGTGCTCGCGCGCTATACTGGTGGGCCACAATGCGTTCTTCGATCTCAGCTTCATCAATGCGGCGGTCGCGCGAACCGGCTACAAACACAATCCGTTCCACCCGTTCAGCAGCCTGGACACGGTGTCCCTGAGCGCCATGGTGTACGGACAGACGGTTTTGGCACGGGCTTTGGATGCCGCAGGCATAGCCTGGGAATCATCGGAGGCCCACTCGGCGGTCTACGACACGGAGAAAACGGCCGAATTGTTCTGCACCATCATCAATACCTGGGAAACCCTCAACGGCGGCGGCAACGCGGCCGGACCGCATGACAGCGATTGACACCAAGCTACTCGTCAGCGATCTGGCGATCGTGGTTGTCGACGACACCAAGTTCGGGCGTGCCGTGTTCAACAGCGTGCTCAGCAAAGCCGGCTACACCGACATTCGCGTGGCGGAGTCGGCGCGCCGGGCGCTGGAGCTGATGGGCGAGCGCCGCGCCGATGTGCTGGTAGCGGACTGGTTCATGCCGGAAATGGACGGGTTGGAGCTGACCCACCGTGTGCGCCAGCTGGACGAGGAGCGCAACGAGTACACGTCGATCATCCTGTGCACGGCGCTCGAGGGCGTCAATGCGCTGGTGACGGCTTTTCGACGGGGGGTCGACGATTTCATCCGCAAACCCTTCGATCACGAGGAACTCATCGCGCGCGTCTACGCGGCGGGCAACTCCGCCAACCTGCACAACATGCTGCTGGAGAGCGCGCAGCAGCTGCAGCAGTCGAACCGCGAGCTGAGCGAGCTCTCGGCTCACGATCCGCTGACCGGCCTCGGCACCGCCGGGTTCCTGACTCAGCAGCTCGACGCGCTGCTGGCCGAGGTCGCCGCACGGGGCGGCGGGGTGTGCTGCACGCTGGTCGCGATCGATGCCTGGTCGGACCTCAAGAACCGGCACAGCAGCGAGGAAACCGACCAGATTCAGCTGGGCGTGGCGCGGCGCATCCGGCGCACCATCCGTCCCACCGACGTGGCCGCGGTGTCTGCGGACGGCGAGTTCGGCGTGGTGCTCCACTACCCGGACGTGGCCGCGTTTCGGGCCACCGTGTTCGAACGGCTGCAGGCGCAGATCTGCGAGCGGCCGCTCTCCGTGCTGGGCGCCGACCTTCCGGTGACCGTGTCCATAGGTGCCAGTCTGTTCGAGGACCAGCCCGAAAACCCCACCGCGGAGATCCTGCTCGAGGACGCCCGCCGGCAGCTGCGCGACGCCTGCTCGCACGGTAACCGCCAGATAAAGTACTGACCCTGCGTGAGCGCGCCGGCGGCGGCGTTGCATGCGAACCGCTCAACCCCGCGCGCGGCAGCGCACGGGGTGCGAGAGAAATGCGGAACCGCCTGTTGGTACCTGCTTCCAGGAGGCACGCAGGTTGCGGGAAATTCCGCCCGTTAGCTGGTTGCACATACGGTAGTGCGCCACGCGCCAAGCCGGCCGGGAATTTGACGTGCGCTAGGCCCCCGTGAGCGCTCGTCAGAAACGCGCCGGCGACCGGGTGAAAACGCTGCCCGGCGACCGCCGGAATTCACCGCCCCGCGCGTGCCCGAACGCCGGCAAGCGATTGATTTATCACGGTGCCTCACTTATCCTTGCGCGCGTTCCTACGGCAATCCGAACGACAACAATCCGATTGTCGCTGCGCGTTATGCAACGGCGAACGTCATCCGCCAACCATCGAGGGAAGTGAGCATGAACCCATTGAAGTCAATCACCGGCACCATCGTCGTCGGCGTCGTGCTGTCGGTCATCATCGCCCTGCTGCTCTGATAACTACAACCGCTTTCAGCGGTCCACCCTGGGAGATACATCATGAATCTGCTGGAGCTTGAGGTTTGGCTTCACGTGCTGGCCGGCATTACCTGGATCGGCCTCCTGTATTACTTCAATTTCGTGCAGGTGCCGGCAATGGCCGCTGCCGCCGCCGACAAGGACGGTCCCGGTCCCGCAGCGATCGGCAAGTACGTGGCGCCGCGCGCGCTGCTGTGGTTTCGCTGGGCGGCCGTGGTCACCTGGCTGTCCGGTGCGGCCGCGCTGGAGACGCTCGGCGTGGGGTTCGTCAATGCCTTCACGTTACAGCCCGGTGCGGCGGTGATCGGTGTGGGCGCATGGCTCGGCACCATCATGCTGTTCAACGTCTGGGTGCTGATCTGGCCTGCACAGAAGAAAGTCCTGGGTATGGTCGAAGCCAGCGACGAGGAAAAGAACAAGGCCCGGTTTGTCGCCCTGATGGCTTCGCGGGCCAACACCGCGCTGTCGATCCCGATGCTGATGTGCATGACCGCACACGGCCACGGTTTGCCGTTCTAGCAGGCTGCTGAATACCTGGTTCAACGACGATTCAGCGCGCGGCGTCGAATGAAATGCGATTTCCGACTTGCCCCCTGATTCAGAAACCTGCCGTTGATGAATCAGGGCGGCGCATCGCTTTACGCCTCGACCGGGTGCCCGGCGAGTTCGATCTTCGGCTGCACTGCGGGGCACGGTTGACGCCGGCGAGGCTCTCGTCATGAGCGGCGACGCGCTCATGACCACTTACCAGCGCCTGCCGATCGCGTTTACGCACGGCGAGGGCGTGTGGCTGTGGGACAGCGACGGCAACCGGTACCTGGACGCGCTGTGCGGGCTGGCGGTTACCGGGCTGGGTCACGCGCACCCGGCCGTGGCCACGGCACTCAGTGAGCAATCCCGGCGCCTGCTGCACACGTCAAACCTGTATCGCGTGGCTGCGCAGGAGCAGCTCGGTGCCCGGCTGTGCGAGCTCACCGGCCAGGAAAAGGTGTTCTTCTGCAACTCGGGCGCAGAGGCGAACGAGGCGGCACTCAAGCTCGCGCGCCTCCACGGGCATCAGAAAGGCATCGCCACCCCGACCGTGGTGGTGATGGAGCAAGCCTTTCACGGCCGTACCATGGCGACACTGACGGCGACCGGAAACGCGAAAGTGCAAGCCGGTTTCGAGCCGCTGCTGGAGGGATTCCTGCGCGCGCCCTATGCCGACTCGGCAGCGCTGCAGGCGCTCACCGCGGACCGCGAGGACATAGTTGCGGTGTTTGTGGAGCCGGTGCAGGGTGAGGGCGGTATCGTGATACCCGATCCCGCCTACCTCGGCGAACTGCGCGCGCTGTGCGACGCGCGCGGCTGGCTGCTGATGACCGATGAAATCCAGTCGGGCATGGGGCGCAGCGGCAGATGGCTCGCGGCCGAGCACAGCGGTGTGCGCGCCGATGTGGTCACGCTGGCAAAGGGTCTGGCGAACGGCGTGCCGATCGGCGCCTGCCTGGCGCGCGGCAAAGCCGCAACGCTGATGCACCCCGGGCACCACGGCTCCACGTTCGGAGGCAATCCGCTCGCGTGCAGCGCCGCGCTCGCCGTGCTGAATACCATCGAACGGGAGGGCCTGCTGGACAACGCGGCGCGGATGGGCGACCTGCTGGCAGCGCGGTTACGCGACCGCATTGCCCACCTTGCCGGCGTACGCGAGATCCGTGCGCTGGGGCTGCTGATCGGGGTGGAGCTGGAGCGGCCCTGCGGCACGCTGGTGGAAGAGGCGCTGGCGCGGCGCCTGCTGCTGAACGTCACTCAGGGCAACACGGTGCGTCTGCTGCCGCCGTTGATCATCGAAGAAAGGGAAGCGCTGCAGATCGCCGACACCGTCGCCGAGCTGATCAGCGAGTTCCTGGGCGACGCGCAACACGCCGCCTGACTGGCGGGCGCGGCGGGGTTGCGGCATGGTACGGGAAACTCAATTTCAGCCGCCCGCTGCCGCCAATACGGTCAACTTGTTCGTGTGCGGGAAGCGCGGTTGCCGCTGACCCGCAGGGCACAGCCATGGGTACGCAATCTGGACAGCAACGCGCGCCGGCGGGGTTACAGCCGGTGGAAAGAACGCCGTCGAAGATGTTGAAACGATTCACGCGCCTGCAGGTCTTCACCGTTCACCTTGCCATCAGCCTGGCGATATTCAGCGCACTGGCCGCGATGATGGTGCTCTACTGGTTTCCGGGCCCGTTCTTCGCCACCGACGGCGGCTGGCAGGGTATCCGGATCATCGCCGCCGTCGATCTGGTGCTGGGTCCGTCGCTGACCCTGATATTCTTCAGCCCCGCAAAGAAGACGCATCGCCAGTTGTTGTTCGACCTCGTGGCAATCGCGCTGGTGCAGCTTACCGCCCTGGTCTGGGGGGCCCTGACGGTTTACAACGAAAGAACCGTCGCCATCGCGTTCTCGAAAGACCGGTTTTTCAGCATCTCGCACGGCGGGATCAGCGAAGCCAACGAAAAGCTGCGTGAAGCGGGCCACGTACCCGCCGACATCGACGCATTGAGCGATGCACACCCACGTCAGATTTACGTGACTCCGCCGAAGGTCGAGGAACTGCCCCGGTATCTCGCCGATATTTTCAACGGTTTACCGGAGATTCAGCTGCGCACGGATCGCTACACGAGCCTCGCGGCGCACTGGCCAGCGGTCGAAGCACAGGCCCTCGACATCCGGGAGCTGGTGGAGCGGCACCCGGATCTCGCGGCGGACATCGACGCGCTCGAGGAACCGCTGGACGGGTTGCAGTTTTATGCTCTGAAGTTACGTTTCGACAGCGCGGTGGCCGTCTTCGACAGGCAGAGCCGCGAGCTGCGTCACATCTTTACCTACGATCCGGCGGCGGCTGTCAAGGACAAAACGAAGCAATAGCGGTCACTCGTCTCTCCGGCGCGAGCCGGCACCGCGAGCGCGCGAGTCAGGTGCTCAACTTCTGCATCTGGTCGAGACTGGTGTGGCGGACGTTCTTACCCTTCACCATGTAGATCACGTACTCGCACACGTTCTTCGCATGATCCCCGATGCGCTCGAGAGAGCGTGCGCACCAGTTGACCTTGATGACGTTCTTGACCTGACGGGGGTCTTCCATCATGTGCGTGATCAGCAGGCGCGACAGCGATTCGAACTCCTTATCTATCTGCAGGTCTTTGGCCGCGGTGGCGATGGCTGCATCGACGTCCATGCGCGCGAACGCATCCAGGGCGTCGTGCAGCATCGAGGTGACATGATCCCCCAGATGGCGCAGGTCCGTGTAGTAGACGGGAAGGCTTTTGGCGGTGGCCAGTGAAACCGCAAAGCGACCGATCTTTTCGGCCTCGTCACCGATGCGCTCCAGATCGGTTATGGTCTTGATGATCGTGACCACCAGGCGCAAATCGCTCGCAGCGGGCTGCCGCCGTGCCAGTATCTGGGTGCACTCCTCGTCGATCTCCACCTCGAGCAGGTTCACCCTGTAGTCGGCGGTCGACACCAGCTCGCCCAGTTCGCTGTTCGCCTCGAGCAGCGCGCGCACCCCATCGCCGACCTGTTTTTCCACCAGGCCACCCATTGTCATGACCTTGTTCAGGACGTTCTCGAGCTCCAGGTTGTAGCGCTGCGAGGTATGTTGTTCGAGCAGCAAAATCTCAATCGGCATAGTCGCAGCCCACATAATCCGCGTTACGCCACACCTGTGACTTTGCTGTGACATTACAGCGGGGCTGTGTTACAGCGCGGTTACAAGTCCGGCTCATCCAGCAGCTTCTCCACAATGACGACGTCGCGCCAGATGCCGTCGAGACGCCCGTGGTGACGGTACACGCCCACCTCCCTGAAACCCAGGCTGCCGAGCAGGCGCAGGCTGTCGGTGTTTTCCGGAAACACGCGCGACACGAGCTTCGTGAAGCCCGCCCCGGCCGCGGCGGCCAGCAGGCCCTGCATGGCCATGCGTCCCGCCCCGCGCCCGCGCGCCGCGCGCGCCACGTACACCGAGAACTCGGCGATTCCCGCATAACATTCCCGCGGCCGGTACATCGAGGCTGCTGAAAAGGCCGTTATGCGCTCACCCTCGGTGACGACCACACACGGATAGCGGCCGTCGAACCAGGCAGCGATATCCGCGGGCGTGCGCAGGCGGGTTTCGAAGGTAGCGATCCGGTCCTCGATGCCCTCGTTGTAGATGGCTGCGATCGCCTCACAGTCCGCGACGCGCGCTTCACGCACTTGCAGCGTCCCCTTCAACCGATCACTCCCCGGTGGCGAAGGCCCTGCGCCCCCTGGAAGCGTACAAAAGAGTCGCGGTCCACGCGACAATACATAACAATCGCTCCTGCGCGGCGAGCACCTGGCGAAAACCGCTGCATCCGTTGCGCATTAATGTATGCCAAAATACCGGGCAAACCACCGAAAAACCACTTGCGAATACTCGTTCTATTTACGCTTCTGGCGGCGCTGTGGCTGCTGCTGTCGGGCTTCTTTACGCCGCTGCAGCTGGCTTTCGGCGCCGCTTCGTGCGCTTTCACAGCGTGGCTCAGCGTGCGCCTGGGGTTGCAGCGTTCCGGCTTTCCGCGCCTGGCGGTTACCGCGCGCTACCCCCGGTACCTGCTGTGGCTGACCTGGCAAGTCGTGCTTTCGAACCTGCACGTAGCGCGCGTGGTGCTGTCGCCACGTATACGTCTGCAGCGCCAGGTAGTGCGGGTCAAACACACACAGAAAACAGCGCTTGGCGTCGCCATTCACGCCAACTCGATCACGCTCACGCCCGGCACCCTGACCATGGACGCCGACGGGGTCGTGCTGGAAGTGCATGCACTGACCCGGCACGTGGCCGAGGATGTCGTCGACGGGGAAATGGATCGTCGCGTAACCCGGCTCGAAGGTACCTGAGGTGTTTACAGCGGCAGCGGTGGCGGTCCTGGTAAGCATGGCGCTGGCCCTGCTGCGCGCCCTGCTCGGCCCGTCGCTGTACGACCGCATCCTCGCGATCAACGGCTTCGGCACGGCCACCGTGCTGTTGATCGCGGTGCTCGGATTCGTGACCGGACGGCCCGATTTCCTCGACATCGCCCTGCTCTACGCGCTGATCAATTTCATCGGCACGCTGGCGGTGCTCAAGTTCTTCCGCTACGGCGACCTCGGTGCCGACGGCGACGAGGAAGCGCCGTGAGCAGCGTGCTCGACATCCTGAGCTGGGCCGCGATCCTCAGCGGAAGCGCATTCCTGGTGGTCGCCGGCGTGGGGCTGCTGCGCCTGCCCGACTTCTTCAGCCGGGTCCACGCGCTGGGGATACAGGACACCCTGTCCGCCGGGCTGATCCTTCTCGGGCTGTTGCTGCAGAGCGACGACTGGCTTGTTGGTGTGAAGCTCGTGCTGGTGCTGGTGTTCGTATTGATCACCGGTCCCACCGCCGCTCATGCACTCGCGCGCGCCGCGCTGCACGCCGGCTTGAGGCCGCCGCTGGACAGCGAGGAGGACACATCGAAGCGCTGATCGATATCGTGCTGTTCACGCTGCTGGCGATCACCGCGCTGGGCCTGGTGCGCGTACGCGGCCTGTTCGCCGCGGTCATGCTCACCGGCATCTACAGCCTGCTGACCGCCTCGCTGTTCGTGTGGATGGATGCCGTCGACGTCGCGTTCACCGAGGCGGCGGTTGGTGCCGGCATCACCACGGTGCTCATGCTCGGGACACTCGCGCTGGTGCGGATCGTGCCGGAACAGGACGAGTCGCGCCACGGGCGGATGCTGCCGCTGGCGGTGGTGGTGCTGACCGGCGCCGCACTGGTTTACGCCACGTTCGACATGCCGCGCTACGGCGACCCGCAGGCCCCGGCACAGCAGCATGTCGCGCCGCGCTATCTGCAGCAATCGATGGACGAGGTCGGCCTGCCCAACGTGGTGACGTCGGTGCTGGCCAGCTACCGCGGCTACGACACGCTGGGCGAGGTCGCCGTCATCTTCACGGCCGGTATCGGTGTGCTGATGCTGCTCGGCGGACGCCGCAGAGGCTGAGTCCATGCGCAGCAACCCGGTCGTCAAAGAAGTCTC
>JAHELT010000159.1 GCA_024644045.1 Chromatiales bacterium
GGCGCCAGCGTGTTGAACACGGCGCCGCTTTCGACGAAGCGTGCCGAGGGCGCCGATTGCACGATAGGCGCTCCCCAGCGTTCCATCACATCGCGTTTCAGATCCGCGTTGGCAAAGCCCCAGCGGTCGCCGATCTGGGTGCTCATAACCCAGGCCGTGAAAACCACCATCGCGAAACTGCCCCAGAAGAAAAACCGGGCCGGCAGCGTGATGGGAACAAACAGTGTTCTTATGAGTGCCCGCATGCGGTGTCGCTCGCAGTGACCGTTCCCCGGGGTAGTACTGTCGGGCGCAAAGCGGGCACGACCCCGGTTCAATTCGGGCGAATTGCGGTGCTGCGGGCGACAGAAAGTGACGCCGGCCGGGAACGGCTGCCGGTTTTACCGTTGTGTATGAGCGCGCGGGCGCGGACGTACTCAGTGCGGCTGTCCGCGACCCTCAACGGATTCGAGCGTTTGTGCTATCCGTTTGCGCGCGACCCGCAATGCTGCAACGTCGCCGGCCATGAACACGCGGCCCGAGGCCCCCATCATCTGGACGTCGACGAGGGTCGAGCCGGGCGCCGCCTTTTCGGCCTCGTTGGCCGCCACGGCGGCGAACAGCGCCGGCGCCATCTCGTAGAGCAGCAGCGACTGGCCGGGAAGGATCATGGAGGCGTTACGCATGCGGTCCAGGATCACCGCGTGCTGGTCGGCGACGTTCTCGATGATGTCGGCAAACAGGGTCGAGGGTGCGAGCTGATCGTCGGGTGCCGCCCCGATGCCCTTCAGGATCGCGCGGCCGGCGGCCTCGATTTCCCCGCGGTCGGCAGCGTGCAGCTCTAGCAGGCCGAACTGGCGCTCCGTGAACAGGATCCCCGGCTCCAGATCGGGGGCCGCTTTCAACGCGAGATCCACGATCCGGTGGATGGCCAGTGCCGGCGCAACCTCGATGATGAGGCTGTGCTCGCCGCGGAAGGGCGGATAGCCGCGCGCCCGCGTCGGTGTGCTCATGTACGCCGCGAACTGCGGCTGCAGGTCGTACACCGGCAGGTACACACGCAGCTCGGTCGTGTTGCCAGCCATCGTTGCGGACGAACGTTACTTCGAGGTCGCCGCGGCGAAGTGCTTGCCCAGATCCTGGTGCGGGCGCGGAATGACGTGCACCGACACGAGCTCGCCCACGTGATTGGCCGTCTCGGCTCCCGCCTCGGTGGCCGCCTTGACCGCACCGACGTCGCCGTTGATGACCACGGAGACCAGGCCGTCACCCACCTCCTCGCGGCCAACGATGGTCACGTTGGCGGCCTTCACCATTGCATCCGCAGCGGCCAGCGCCGCGACGTAGCCTTTTGTCTCGATCATACCGATTGCTTGATTCGCCATTGTCAGTTCCTCACTAGTAGTGCGTAGCCGCCGGGCGCAGGCCAGGCGTCATTTGCTTGGTGGCTGCTCGTCGAGCGAGCCGATGATCAGGGCGTCGACCGGTGCTTTGACGGTCTGAAAGTAGCCTGCCGCTACCGAGCCCTGGGTGATGAGCACGTGCTCGCCTTCGCCGCAACCCAGCGGGTCGAGCGCAACGAGGTGCCCGCCATCGTCCAGCCTGACGTGTAACAACGCACCCTGAGGCAGGGTGTCGATGCGCTTGGTGGCCCAGTACCGACCAATTACGCGACCGCTGATCATGACTTTTTCCTCTTTACCTTGATACCGCGCTGACGCAACCGATCGAGCGCCAGCGGTGTAAACCGCACGCTTGCGGCAACCTCCATTTGCGCTATGCCATCGTCCAGCGCTTCGATGTGCCGCTCCGTCACCAGCCCGTTCACGAAGGACGGCGTGTCTCCGCGAGCCGCAGGCGCGGGCGCCGCCTTCGACTGGGCCAGGCTGAACGCCCGGCGGCCGCTTTCTATATCGGCCCGCTGGCGGTCGTCACCCGCGAGCTGCACGATGCGGTGCACGAAAGCCATCAGCTCGTTGTCCGAGCGCAGCGTCACGCGTTCTACACGAGGCGTCGCGGTCGCCGTCGTCGCGGCGGTGTTGCTTCGCCCGAGTTCCTCGCGCAGCACGTTGCGCACGAGCTCGCGTAACTCAGCTCCGTCCATGCCCGCGCGCGCCCTTAAGCCGCCATGCCTTGCAGTGCCTGCACCGCCGCATCTCTGGCGTTGCGCACCTCGGCTTCGTCGCCCGCCAGATACAACCGCCCGTTGGCGCCGATCATGCGGTAGTCGACAATCTTCACGTTGGCGGCTTTTTCGGCCTCGTTGGCGGCGATGATGGCGTAGGAGGCCGGCTGCATCTCCAGCACGAACAGCGATTCCCCGGCGATCACCATCGAGCCGAGCTTGTTGCGGTTGATCAGGAAGGCATGCTGATCGTCGATGCGCGTGAGCACGCGTGCGGCGAGAATCTCCGGCCGGGTCGCGTCCTCGGCACGCGCTTCGAGCGCATCGAGCACGGCGCTGGCGGAGGCCTTGACCGCCGCGGTCGAACGCGAGTGAAACTCCAGGTAGCCGAACAGGCGCTCCACGACCAGAATTCCACCGCGTACTTCCGCATGCTTCAGCGCCACGTCGGTCAGCGCCTCGATGTCCAGCCCCGGCGCGACTTCGATGATCTGCGCGGCCATGTTCGAGCGCGGCAGCGAGCCGCGCATCCAGGTCGCGATGTAGCACAGCGTCTGCGGCTGCAGCTGATCGATGAAAATGAAGGACCGCAACTCGGCCATCGCGCTACTTCCTCAGCACCGCGCGCAGCTCCTCGACGATGATGCGCCGGATGTCTTCGCGCATCGCGCGCTCCTCGGCCGTGACCGGGGTCGCTGCGCGCGGCAGGCGGGTCACGTTGGGCGCAGCGGCGCTGCCGGGCACGCCGTCGGCAGGCGCCGGCGGAATCGGTCCGCTGAAGCGCGGCCCGAGCGCGCTGTAGTCACCCATCTCCTCGGCCTCGTCCTTGTTGTAGGCCAGGCGCGTCCACTGAATCAGGTGTTTGGGGCCGATGTTGTCACCGATGGCGCTGCGTCCGAAAAAGCCCGTGCCCACCGTGAACGTCGGTGGCAGGTGCGTGGCAAAGCCGGAGGCACCCTGGCTCGCCGGTGCGTTCACGACCACGCGGCAGCTTTCGACGGCGGCCGCATAGTCCATCGCGGTCGCGGCATCGCGGCTGTGGATCACCGCAGTGTGGCCGGCGCCGCTCATGCGCAGCAGTGCGCGCGCCTGCGTAATGGCCTGCGTCACGCTGCGTGCAACGTAGTACCCCATGACGGGGCAGAGCTTCTCCTTCGAGAGCGGCTCGGCCACGCCGATCTTGGTGACGGGCGTGACCAGAACGCTCGCCTTCGGCTTGATCCGAAAACCCGCCTGTTCCGCAATCCAGCGCGCATCGCGGCCGATGGCCTCGACGTTGAAGCCGCGGCTGTGAAACAGATAGCCGCGCAGGGCCGCCGTCTCCTCCTCGGAGCACAGGTGTGCGCCGGCCTGCTGCAGGGCTTTGCGCAGGTCGGCATCGACTTGCGCAAGCGTGATGACCATCGATTCGTTGGTGCACAGCACCGAGTTGTCGAACGACTTGCTCTCGATCAGGTGGCGCGCGGCCGAGCGCAGGTCGGCGGTGGCATCGACGAACGCTGGCGCGTTGCCTGGGCCGACGCCGATCGCCGGATTCGACGACGAGTAGGCGGCGCGCACCATGGCGTTGCCGCCGGTGGCGAGAATGACGTTGGTCTTCTCTGAGCGCATGAATGCTTCGATGAGCGGGATGCTCGGATCGGTGACGACCTGGATCGCGCCGCTGGGTGCGCCCGCAGCCTCCGCAGCGCGTGCCAGCGTGTGGGCGGCATCGGTGCAGCACTCGCGTGCCGCCGGGTGGGGACTGAGCACGATCGCATTTCGGGTAAGCAGCGCCGCCAGCACCTTGAAGTTGACGGTCGCAATAGGATTGGTCGACGGCGCAAGCGCGAAGATCACGCCCGCCGGGCGCGGGATCTCGACCAGCTTGCGCGCCCGGTCGATACGGGGGTTGACAAAATCGTGGTCGCGGTAGTGTTCGAACAGCGTACGGCTGGTCAGCTGGTTCTTGATGGTCTTGTGCTCGGCGACCCCGAAGCCGGTCTCGCGCACCGCCCACTCGCCATACTCCGCCGCTTTTTCATACGCGGTGTCTGCCACGGCTTCGGCGATCGCCAGCGTCATGTCGCGGTCGTAGCGCTGGAACGCCTGGCTCGCCCAGCGCGCGCGTTCCAGCACCGCGTCCACCTGCGCGCGGCGTGCCACGGGCGTGTCGGAAATGTCGATGACTTTCTGGAAGTCGAGCTCCATCAGCCGGCCCTCCGCTGACGTGCGCCGAACACCTCGGCCTGCGCCAGCCCGATGGCGACCTCGACGTAGCCGAGCAGCTCCTCGCACAGCGCCTGCGAGGCCAGCACACCGGGCTTGAATTGCAGCACCCGTGGATCGAGCGTCGAGAAGATCGCCCAGACCCCGTGCTCGTACAGCTGCCGCATGACGGGCTTGGCACCTTCCGGGTCGTTGAACTCGAGGCCCATCACCAGGCCGTTCTGGCGGATGCCGATGAAGAAATCGGGATACAGCGCCTGGATTTCGTTCAACCCGGCACGCAGGTAGTCGGCGATGTAGTTGACGGTCGACAGTATGGTCGGGCGCTGCAGGATTTCCAGCACTTTCATCGCCACCACGCAGCCGAGCTCGGCGCCGCCGGCGGTGGAGATGTGCGCGAAACCGTCCTGCTTCAACCATTGCCCCGCCTCCTCGCTGGCCACGCAGCAGGAGATCGGGTACAGGCCCCCGGTGATGCCTTTACCGGTCACTATCATGTCCGGTTCCACGCCGTACCTGGTGATCGCCCACATGGTGCCGGTGCGCATCAGCCCGGTCTGCACTTCGTCGGCGATGTACAGCGCGCCGTACTTCTCGCACAGCGCCTTGACCGCGGGCAGATAGCCTTCCCGGGGCATCGGAAATCCGTAGGTGGCCGGAATGGTTTCCATGATCACGGCCGCCACGTCGCGCTCTCGCAGCGCGTCTTCCATCTGCTCCAGGTCATTGTGCGGAACCTGGATGAACTCCCCGATCGTGTCCTCCGACAGGAAGCGCGCCGAGAAACGTTCATCGCCGGTCTTCACCGCCAGCCCGGTATGGCCGTGGTAGGCCTTGATGATGGAAACGATCTTCCGTTTCCCGGTGGCGTTGCGCGCCGACTTGAGCGCGATGTCGATGGCCTCGGCGCCGCCGGCGCCGTACATGGTGTACTTCAGGTTGGGCGGCGTGCAGGCCGCCAGCGCCTCTGCCAGCGCGGTGCGGGCGAGCGCCGGGAAGTGGTGGTTGCCCATGTCGAAGTGCTTGGCCCCCGCGTTCAGCACCTCGATCAGCTCGGCGTTGCGGTGGCCGAGGTTGTACGTGCCGCCGTTCAGGTGCATGTCGATGAGGCGGCGCCCGTCGAGGTCGTACAGGAAATACTCCTCACGCCGGTCGATGACCAGATCGACGCCGACGTCCTGCCAGAACTGGGTCTTGTCGGGGTTCCAAAACTCCTTGGAGCGCTCCAGGAATTCCTGTTTGGCTTCACTCATCGGCGGTGGCCCTCCGCGACTCTTGAGAGCTCATTATGATACATAAGTTACATTTTATGTAAAGCTTGCAACATAAACGAAGTAAAGAACGCCATGCCGTGGCTCGGCAGCGACCAGGTACGACCAGGGGCGGCGGCTAGAGGGCAGCGGTGACGATGCGGACGTTGGCGGCCGTGATGGAGTCCATGAGGCGGTGCTCCGGCTCGCGGTCGGTGACCAGCGCGGTCAGCGACGAGAACGGACACACCAGCTCGAGGTGCGGCTGGTTGAACTTGATGTGAGCGACCAGCAGGATGCGCTCGCGCGAGCGCTCGACCATCGAGCGCTCGACCCAGGCGACGCCGGAGTTGACCTCGCAAACACCGCCTTCGAAGATGCCGCTGGCGCCGAATATGGCCTTGTCGGCACGGAACTTGTCGAGGAACGACAGGGTCTCGGTGCCGGTCACGCAGGCCTCGCTGGGCTGGTAGTCGCCGGGCGCCAGCACCACGCGAAATCCCCGGTTGCTGGCCAGCACGGTGGCAGCCGGGACGCTGTTGGTGATGATCTGCAGCTGCTTGAACCGGGTCACCAGCGTCTGCGTGAAGAAGTGCGTGGTCGAGCCGGGCCCGACCATCAGCACGTCGCCTTCGGCGATCAGATCGGTGGCCGCTTCGGCGATGCGCCTGCGCTCGGTCTGCGCCATCTTCTGGCGCTCGGCGAGTGTCGGCTCCACCCCCATCGGCAGCGTCGCCGCACCGCCGTAGGTGCGGTTAAGCGAGCCGCTGTCACTCATCTCGTCCAGATCGCGCCGCACCGTCTGCTTCGACACCCCGAGTTCCCGGGCCAGCTCGGATACACTGACGGCGGTGTTCGCGGTGATCGCGGCGAGAATGCGCTGCTGGCGCGCGGGTTTCTTCATCTCATGGCCGATGCCCGCGAGCCCCGGGACCCGGCGAGCGGTGTGGAAATTTTGTGTAACATATAATACATTTTTTGGACTTGAGACCAAAAACCCGCCGGCGGCGGAGCATGCCCATGAACTGGAAGACGGCCTACCGATCCTTTTACTACGCCGATGCGCCCGAGCCGGACGACCTGGCGCTGGCGCCGGCCGAGACCGCGCTGCTGGTGATCGATGTGCAGAACACCTACGTCGAGCGCCCCCCGCGCGACGCGTTGGCGCCGGCTGAGCAGGCGCAATACGATGCCTGGACGCCGTTTCACGAGCGTATGCGAAACACGGTGATCCCCGGCACGGCGGCGCTGCTCGCGCGCTGCCGCGAGCTCGGGGTGGAGTGCCTGTTTGCGCGCATCGCGTGCCACACTGAGGACGGCAGGGACCGCTCGCTGAGCCAGAAAAAACCCGGCTGGAACTACCTGCTGCTGCCGAAGCACCAGCACCCGTCGCAGCTGGTCGCCGAGCTGCAGCCCGTGAGCGACGAGATCGAGCTGATCAAGACTACCGATTCGGCGCTCACCGGCACCAATCTACGCCTGATCCTGCACAATCTCGGTATAAAGAACGTGATCTGTTGCGGTATCTTCACCGACCAGTGCGTGTCCTCGACCGTGCGCAGCCTGGCCGACGAGAGCTACAACGTGGTGGTCGTGGAAGACTGCTGCGCGGCGGGCGCCGACGAGCTGCACCGCAAGGAGCTCGAGATCATCAACATGATCTACTGCCATGTCGTGTCATCGCAGGAGCTGCTCGGCATGCTGGCGGCGGCGTGAATTGCAGCCGCGCAAAGGGCAGACACGCGCGGCTGACCGCAGGGCTGAGAATGGTATATTGACCGGGTTGACGGCGGACGCTGCTGGCCGCCGCGCAGAACAACCACAAATGATGCACCCCGCAAGACGGGGCTCAAGTACACGCTGGAGGATGACATGTTCAAAAGCAAACACACGCGACGTAATTTTCTGCAACAGACCGGCGCCTTTGCGGCCGCCTACGCGGCGCTCGGTGCATTGCCGCGCGTGGCCCGGGCCGCGCGCGAGAAGGAGCTCAACGTCTACTGCTGGGAAGGCTATAACTCGGACGACGTGCTCGACCCGTTTCGCCGCGAATTCAGTGCCAAGGTGCGCGCCGAGGGGTTGACCTCGGATCCCGACGCGGTCAACCGGCTGCGCGCCGGCGAAACCAAGGTGTGGGACCTGATCAACGTCAATAACCCCTGGGCGCAGGAGATGATGTGGCCGGAAAAGTTGATCCGTGAGCTGCCGCGCGATCGCTTCGAGCCGATGTTCGCCAAGATGATGCCGCAGTTTCACCCGCCCTATCCCTGGGCCATGGACAAGACCGGCAAGCATCTGCTCGGCATGACGCAGCGTTTCGGGCCGTTCAGCTTCGTGGTCAACACCGACAAGATCTCGCGCGGAATGGCCGAAGACCAGGGCTTCAAGCTGTTCCTGGATCCGAAGATGAAGGACCGTTACGGCGTGCTCACGTACGACAACTGGAACATCTACCATATGTGCGTCACCGCGGACGTGCACCCGTTTCGGAAGCACACCAAGCAGGAGATCGAGGCGGTCGGCAAGGTGGCGCGCCAGATCTTCAACGGTGCCAAGATTCTCACCGACGATCTGGTGCAGATGAATCTCGCGCTGATTAACGGCGAGATCGACGCCTACTTCACCGGCGGTACCTATACTGCTTCGCCGGCGCGCTTCGACGGTGCCAGGAACGTACGCGGGATCACGCCCAAATCCGGCCCGATGGGCGGCAAGGGCGGCATCGTCTGGATCGAGCTGACCTCGGTGGTCAACAATCCGCAGGTCTCACCGCTGGCCGAGGAGTTCCTCGCCTACGTGCAGCGCGCCGACGTCTCGAAGAAGGTGGCGTTCGCCGAAGGCACCTATAACCCGGTGACGCAGATGGGCGATTCGGCCGTGCTGTCGAAGTTCGACAAGGACGAGCTCGACGCGATCCAGTGGGATTCGCTGGAAGAGGAAATGGCCAACTCGGTGGACTACGATATCAACCCCGACTACGCCGAGATGTACGATCTCTACTCGGCGGCAAAACGTGAGCGCGAGGCCTGATTGCGCGTGCGCTGAGCGTTGACCGACGCACCCCGGGGGGCCGATGACCGACTCGCAGCCGATCCTGCAGCTCAAGAACATAGTCAAGCGGTTCGGCGAGTTCACAGCCGTAGATGGAATCGATCTCGATATCAGCGAAGGTGAGTTCTTCACCATCGTCGGTCCTTCGGGGAGCGGCAAGACCACCATCATCCGGCTGCTCGTCGGGCTGGACCGGCCGAGCGCCGGTGAGATCCTGCTCAACGGCGCCTGCATCAACGACCTGCCGGCCAACCGGCGTCCGACCTGCATGGTGTTTCAGTCGCTGGCGCTGTTTCCGCACAAGACGGTGGGCGGGAACATCGAGTTCCCGCTCAAGATCGCGGGTGCGCCGGCGCAGCGCCGGCGCGAGCGCGCCGTGGAACTGATGGAGCTGCTGCGTCTCCCGGTTGATTACTACGACAAGCACGTGCTCCAGTGCTCGGGCGGCGAGCAGCAGCGCATCGCGCTCGCGCGCGCACTGGCGTTCGATCCCGCCATTCTGTTCTTCGACGAACCGTTGTCCGCGCTCGACTACCGGTTGCGCAAGACGCTGGAAAAAGAGCTGAAGGACATACACCGTGAGACCGGTAAAACGTTCGTCTACATCACACATTCGCTCGAGGAAGCCATGGTGATGAGCGACCGCATCGGCATTATGCGCGACGGGCGCATGGTGCAGGTCGGCACCCCGCACGCTATTTACAACCGGCCGCGCGACAAGTTCGTCGCCCAGTTCATGGGCGAGGTGAACACGTTGCAGGTCAGTAAAATCGACGAAAGGCACGTGCGTGCGCGCTCGAGCGGTGATCAGTTCGAGGTAGCCGCGGCGCTGGACGGTTTCGAGCAAGGGTTCCTGATCATCCGTCCGGAGGTCGTCAAGATCGGAAGCTCCGCTGAAACGCTCGCCAATCGCGTGTCCGGCACCCTGTTCAACGACTACTCGCTTGGCTCGCGCCTGCAGTACCAGGTGCGCAGCAGTAACGACGGTTACCACTGGCTGGTCGAGAAGCTGCAGGACGAGGCCTATGAGGGTGCGCTGGACGAGGAGGTGGTGATCGGATGGCGCCCCGAAGACAGCATTCTGGTCGCCGAATAGCGACGTGGTCGTGATGCGCAGCTGGCTCAGACAGCCCGGATTGATCAGCGCCCTGCCGGTGGCCGCGTTCCTGCTGGTTGGTTTCGCCGGCCCGCTGCTGATGGTGATCGGCTTCAGTTTCATGCCGCCTCGGACCTTCTCGCTGGCACAGGCGCCCACGCTGGCCAACTTCACCTCGGTGGTTACCGACAGCTACTACGTGTCCTTTTTCTGGTCCGTGAGTCTGGCGGCGATCACCGTGCTGCTGCTGCTGCTGGTGAGCTACCCGATCGCTTACGGCATGGCCAAGCTGTTCGGCAAGTGGGCCAACCTGGTGACCGTCCTGGTGGTGATCCCGCTGCTGGTGTCGGAAAACATCCGCCTGTTCGGCTGGGTGCTGTTTCTGCTCAAGAACGGGATTCTCGACGGCTCGCTGAAGGCCCTGTTCGGCCTCGGAGCGCCGCAGATTCTCTACTCGGTGCCGGCCATCGTGCTGGGCCTGGTGTACGTGTACCTGCCGTTCATGCTGTTTCCGCTGGTCATTGGTCTGTCGCTGGTGCCCGACGTGTTGAAGGAGGCCGCGGCCGACATGGGGGCCAGCCGGCTGCAGATTTTCCGTGAGGTCGAGCTTCCGCTGGCCATGCCCGGTGTGCTGATCGGGTCCATGCTGACGTTCATCCTGGCGCTCGGCTCCCTGGCCGAGTCCAAGATCCTCGGCGGACAGGCCATCGTGATGATCGCCGACGACATCGAGTCGGCGTTCACGTTCGCGCAGAACTGGCCCAAAGGCTCGGTGCTTTCGGTGCTGCTGATCGCATTCTCCGGCGCGCTGGTGTTCTTTCTCTTCAGGCGCGTCGACCTCGACCGCATCATCGGCAGGCGCTGAGCGGTGCAGTCGCGGCGCCAGGCATTGTGGAAAGCGCTGATCGTGGTGTGGACGGTCTCGGTGCTGGTGTTCATCTACGTGCCGATGGTGTCCGTGGTGCTGGCCTCGTTCTCGCGCAAACGGTACTTCAGCTTTCCGATCGGGGGCTGGGACACGCGCTGGTACGAGAAAGCATTCGAGTCGCTGTCCGTGCGCGAACTCATCTCGACGTCGCTGAGCGTCGCCGTGCTGGTCACGGTGTTCTCCGTGCTGCTGGCGTTTTTCGGCGCGCTGGCCTTCGCGCGCTATGACTGGCACGGGCGCAAGCTGTTCCAGAAGCTCGTGCTGTTGCCGATTTTCTTCCCGCAGGCGGTGCTCGGGCTGGCCCTGCTGCTGTGGTTTTCCGTGCTCGGCATCACCACCAGCTGGATGACAGCCGTGTTTGCGCACATGATATGGATCGTGCCTATCGTGACCCTGATCATCTCGATCCAGGTGTACGGGTTCGACCCGGCGCTGGAGGAAGCGGCCTTCGATCTCGGCGCCAGCCGCTGGCAGGTGTTTCGTGAAATCACGCTGCCGATCCTCGCACCGGGGTTGATCTCGGGGTCGGTTTTCGCTTTCCTGCTGTCCTGGGGAAACTTCCCGCTGTCGCTGTTTTCAACCGGCGCCGACCAGACCGTGCCCGAATGGCTGTACGCGAAAATGGTCTCCGGCTACACGCCGATGGTACCGACGCTCGGCTCGCTGACCATGGGCGGCGCGGTGCTGGTCATCCTGGCCGCCTACGTCGTGCTGGTGTTGTACCGGCGACGGAATGCGCGCGCGCGCGCGCGCCAGGCGCCTGCTACAAACTGAGAGAGAGGAGAGAAGCATGTTGACACCCATCAAGGGC
>JAHELT010000160.1 GCA_024644045.1 Chromatiales bacterium
TGCGGCTCGGCGAAAAAATCCGCCGAGGGGGTGACCAGCAGCACATCCGCGCCGCGCTGATCCAGCGGGAAAGCGACCTTGACGCCGGTCTCTTCCTCGACATCCTCTTCGAGCCCTTCCAGCGTATTGGCCAGCGCCGGCTCCGGTAACCCCAGGTTGTTGCCGATGGTGTGCACCTTGCCGATGATCTCGTTGCAGTACTTCTGCCCCTTGCCGACGCTGTCCATGATTTCGCGCGCGGCCATGGAGACTTCGGCGGTATCTATGCCGTAAGGGCAGTACACCGAGCAACGGCGGCATTGCGAGCACTGGTGAAAATAGCTGTACCACTCGTCCAGCACCGTTCTGGTCATGTCACGGGCGCCGACGAGCTTCGGAAAGTACTTGCCCGGCAGCGTGTAGTAGCGGCGGTACACGCTGCGCAGCAGGTCCTGGCGCGCGACCGGCATGTTGTTGGGGTCGCTGGTGCCGAGGTAGTAGTGGCACTTGTCCGTGCAGGCACCGCATTTGACGCAGCTGTCCAGAAACACCCGAAGGCCGCGATACTTGCCGACCAGTTCGCCCAGCTTATCGACCGCGACCCGCTCCCAGTCGTCGACCAGCGCACCGGGAAAGCCGAGCTTCTCCTGGTGCTCGGGCTTGGCCTCGAAGGGACTGGAATGGGCCATAGCGCCCTTGTTCAGCCTGGGAATGCGTTCCGGGTCGCCGAGCGCCGGTGTGTCGAACGTTACCTCGGCCATGAACTACTCGCGGCTTGCGGCGCCCGGCGCCGGATCATCCAGGGTCACAGCCCAGGGAACATTGACGTGACGGCGCTCCCGCGCGTTGTCGACCTGGTTGCGGGTCGGGCTGAAAAACAGCCCCGGCGCGTGCAGCAGCTTGCTGAACGGGAACACGATCATCAGCAGTGCTACCAGTGCGAGGTGGGTCAGCAGCATGGGATCGGGCGGCAGCGGTTGCCAGTCGAGCTGCATCAGGCCGAGGAAAAACCCCTTGAGCGCGACGATATCGGTATGCACCAGGTAACGCATGGCCACACCGCTCATTCCGATCGCGATCAGCAGCGCCAGCATCAGATGATCGGACGGCGCCGAGATGTAGCGGACCCGGTCAACGAAAACGCGCCGACCCCACAGCCCGGCCAGCCCGGCAAGCATCGCATAGGCGGCGTACTTGCCGAATGGCTGCAGCCACACCACCCAGAACCAGACCGGTTCAGTAAAGTATCTCAAGTGTGCCAGCACCACGACCAGCAATCCGAAATGGAACAGCCAGCCGAACAGCCACGTCCACTTGCTCGCCTTGAACAGGCTCTCGAACAGCGTGACTTCGCGCAGCATGCGCAGGGCCACGCCGCTGGCGCTGGTGGGCGCCGGCGTGGTCGGAATCTTCAGCGGCACGGGCGTGCGTATATACCCGCGGACCTTGAAGTAGACGCCGCCGACCAGCAGCACGGTTGCGGTGTAGAAAACCGATGCGTAGACGGCGGTCAACAGGGTCATCGGTTGCTCTCAATTGCTCCACGCCGTTGCGGCCCGCCGGCAAGCGCTGCAGGTTGTTGTGCAGCGATCAGTCCTTTCGCAGACCGGGTCAGACACAACCGGTGGGTTTCGGCAGTCCGGCGTATTTACAGGCCTGCTTGGCGGGCCCGTACGGAAATAGCTCGTACAGATACTTGCTGTTGCCCTTGTCCTTGCCGAGTTTCTTGCCGATCGCCTTGGTCAGCACGCGCACGGCCGGTGCGATCTGGTACTCCTCGTAGTACTCGCGCAGGAAGTTGATCACCTCCCAGTGGTTGTCCGAAAGGTCCGTGCCGTCGGCATGCGCCATCGCGTTGCAGAGATCCGGCGTCCAATCGCTGAGATTGGCGAGGTAGCCTTCCTCGTCGGTCTCGTAGGATTTGCCGTCTATTTCAAGTGCCATCAGGGTCTCCCGATTGTCGCTAATGTATCTGTTTCACAGCCAGGCCTGAACCCGGTCGTGCTCGGCGGTGAGATCGACGAAGCCGGCGTAGTCGACGATCCGGATTCCGTCAATGATCCTGCTCTCCTCGAGCCCCCGCGCCCGGATATCGGGCCCCAGGGCGTAGAAGGTGATGTTTTCCATCGCCTGCGCGATCCGCGGGGCAAGTCGCGTGTTGCGCAGCGCACCGACAACGCCGTCCTCGATCAGCAGCACCGAGCTGCCCGGGGTCGTGAAGCGTAAACACGATTCGAGCGCGTTGCGTTCGAACGGCGACTTGTTCACCGTGTGCAGCGTGGCCACGTCACTCTCCTTCAAAAACTGAAAATTACGTCCTGCTCATCTATCAACGCGGCAAGCTCACCGCTGTCGACCACGCGAATCGAGGGTTTTTCCGCCCAGTCATCGTCCTCGTCCTCGTAAGTCAGCGGCAGCAGGTCGTCGACCGTCAGTCCGCGTTCTTCTAGCGAGCCGCCGTCGACAAAGATCTTGTTGACATCGTAGTCACCGAGCGCCCGGTAGGTCGGCGAAAAATTCTTCATGCCGATGTCATCGGTATTCTGCGCTTTCGTCAGCTGGTACACGCCGTCGTCGATGAACGCGAGGCTCACGTCCTGATCGAACGCCGCGCCGATCAGGACCACTTCGAGCGACTCCAGCGCGTACACCGTGCCATACGGCGCCTTGCGGTTCAGGTACAGGAATTTCTTGATCACGGGCCGTCCTCAATCGCCAAACACGACCAGGCGGTCGGCTTCAATACCCGCTTCGATCAGCTGACCCAGGCCGGAAATGCGAAACCCCGGCGCGATGTTGTCTGCGTCCTTCCCGTGGCGTTTGGCCTCGTCCGCATCCAGCAGCCCGCGGCGCTGTGCCGCGGCCACGCAGACCACCAGGTCGAGATCGTGCTGTTGCGCCAGGCTCGACCATTTTTCGGGGAGATTGCGGTCATCCTGCGGCGGCACGCCCAGGCGCGTGCCGTTGTTGACCCCGTCGTGGTAGAAGAACACGCGGAACACTTCGTGGCCTTTGCCCAGCGCAGCGGCGGTGAAGTGATAGGCCGTGTCCGACGCCTGGTGCGTGTACGGTCCTGTATTGACGACGATTCCGTATTTCATGGTGCGCCTAGAAGCGAATGTGCGTTGACGCGTTCAGGCTGTTGCGCGCGCCACGCCAGTTGTCGACGTGGTGCTTGGTGAACGGCAGTCCGGTCAACTCGAAGAAGCGGGGCCAGCCGATGCGCTCGATCCAGTCGTTGATGCGTTCCCAGTCCCTGGCGTCCTGCTTGTAGCAGCGCAGGATATTTTTCACGATCGCGGTCGCTTCCGGCCAGCGCGGCGGGTTGTTCGGGATGCCGGCGGCCACGAGTTTCTGGAACGTCGGCTTGCCGCGCGCGTTGGAGTGGTTGCCACCTACCCAGATGGCGAGCTTGGTGTGCTCGGGATCGTTGATCTGCATGGGTGGGCAGGGGGGGTAGCAGGCGCCGCAGCAGATGCACTTCTTCTCGTCGACTTCCAGCGACGGCTTGCCGTTCACCTGCGCCGGGCGGATGGCGGCCACCGGGCAGCGTGCCACTACCGACGGTCGCTCACACACGTTGGCGACCAGATCGTGATTAATCTTGGGCGGCTTGGTGTGCTGCACGTTGATCGCGATATCGCCCTGTCCACCGCAGTTGATCTGGCAGCAGGAGGTGGTGATGTGCACCCGGTTGGGCATGTTCCATTCTTTGAACTCGTCGACCAGCTCGTCCATCATCGCCTTGACCACGCCCGAGGCGTCGGTGCCTGGTATGTCGCAGTGCAGCCAGCCCTGGGTGTGCGAGATCATGGCGACCGAGTTCTTGGTGCCCCCGACCACGAACCCCGCATTCTCCAGCGCGTCGATCAGCGGCAGGACTTTCGCCTCGTCCGCGACCATGTACTCGATGTTGCTGCGAATGGTGAACCGCACGTAGCCGTCAGCGAATTCGTCGCCGATCTCGCAGAGCTTTCGCAGCGTGAACACGTCGAGGATGCGCTGCGTTCCAGCGCGCACCGTGTAGATGGCTTCGCCATCATGAGAGACGTGCTTCAGTACGCCCGGACGCGGATCCTCGTGGTACGACCAGTTGCCGTAGTTGCGGCGCATCACCGGATGCATGTACTGAAAGCCGTCCGGGCAACCGGATTCGATCGGTCGGCGCATTTGATCTGGCATTTCGATTCTCTCCTCGGCGGAAGTTGGCTTGCAGCGGGCGGGCCCGGTCAGGCCGCCGTGGTTTCCTTGGCGCGCCGTCGCTCAAACCACTTCGCCGCCTGCTCGTCCCAATCGTCCATGCGAGCATACGAGCTTTGCCGCGGGTCGTTAACCATGTTCGGGTCAACGTCCACGCCGATGCCATCCAGAAAGTTCACCAGGCCGATGCGCTCGATCATTTCGCCGCAGCGTTCGTGCTCGAGGCCGTTCTCGGCCCAGAAATCAATGGTCTCCTCGGCCAGCTCGACCAGCTTCTCGTAGTCCTCCTCGGTCTTCAGGCGCATGAACGGCACGATCACCGTGCCCATCAGGTCGCCGACCTTCAATGTACGTTTGCCGCCGATCAGCACCGACACGCCCTGGTCGTCGCCGGGCGACAGCGCCTTCGGCATTACGTTCAGACAGTGCATGCAGCGCACGCAGCTGCGGTTGTCCACCGCCAGGGTGTCGTCGTCGTTCAGGCTCAGCGCTTTCGTGGGACAACGCGTGATGACGTTGTCGATCAGGTACTGGCGGCCTTTCTTGGCAACGTAGTCCTGCACCTGCGCCTGGTCGACCTTCATGTCGTCACGCCAGGTGCCGATGATGGCGAAGTCGGAGCGCTCGATCGAATTCATGCAGTCGTTCGGGCAGCCGGACACCTTGAACTTGAACTTGTACGGCAGCGCCGGGCGGTGCACGTCGTCGGTGAAATTGTTGAGCAGCGTGCGGTGGATACGCATCTCGTCGCAGTTGGACTGTTCGCACCGCCCCGATCCGACGCACGACATCCCGGTCCGCACGCAGGGTCCCGCGCCGCCGAGGTCGAATCCGTAGTCGTTGATCTCGTCGAAGAAGTGCTGGGTGTTTTCGGTGGAGGCGCCGATGAACATGATGTTGCCGGTCTGACCGTGGAAGGTCACCAGCCCCGAACCCCACTTCTCCCAGCTGTCGGCCAGCTTGCACAGCGCGTCCGTCGAGTAGTAGTTTCCGGCCGGCGGCTGGACGCGCAGGGTGTGAAACTCCCTGGAAGCCGGGAACTGCTTACCCACTTCCGAGAACCGCGGAATGATGCCGCTGCCGTAACCGAACACGCTGACCGTGCCGCCCTTCCAGTAGCCCTTGCGCGTCTCGTAGGAGTGCTCGAGCTGGCCGAGCAGGTCGTTGGCGACCGCGTTGATGCGCTCATCCCCGTGCCTGTCACGCAGGCGTTTGATTCCGGAAATGAAGCTTGGCCAGGGGCCGCGTTCCAGATCGTCCAGCATCGGCGTTTCGTGGACCTTCTTCGGCATCTGCTCGTTCCTCTGAAAGTGACTTTCGGCACCCGGCGGCGTGGGTAAATTGTCTGGGTTTTCAACACATTAGTATTAATCGCCCGGGCTGACGACAGTGTATGCGGTGGCGTCGTGCGGCGACATCACACCGATGGGGGACGGGGCCTTTCGCGCGGTCTATCCCGAAAGGGGTAGGGGCGGGTTCCGTCCTTGCGGTGCCGGGTCTGCGGCGGGCTCGGTGCGCCGCGCAGCCAAGCACCCTTATCTCAGCAACATCAGTAGGTTAGCGGACAGCCGCGGCGCTGCCCGCCGGTATCCGCCGGGCCTGCCGGGGGATGACCGACGGGATAGTCATCTCTGCCGCGCGCTGTCCTACAATAGCTGCGCAGCAGCGGTCGTTCGACGCGCGCGGACACGAGCATGTACGAAGAGACGATTTCAGGCAGTGCGCGATTCATCCTGCACCATGGCCCCGGGTACCGGGCCTGGCGCGCTGCGAAGCTGCGCGCGCACGACGCCGCCGCGGCGGTGTCCCCCGTCGAAATCCGCGACCCCGCACGACTCAGCCCGGGTGAGCTGTGCCGTCTGCGCGACGCACTGGCACGCGACAACCTCGTCTTTTACGCTTGTGCCGGGCGCGTAGGAGGGGCGGAGCTGCGCAGCCTCGGCCGTCAGCTCGGGTTGCAGCGGCTGGACTACCATCTGTGTGCAGACCCTTCGGGCGTGGCCACGATCACCGACGGGGGCGCGCAGGCGGCCGGCGAGTTCATCCCGTACACGCCCCGCGCGCTCAACTGGCACACGGACGGTTACTACCAGCCCGCGGAACGCTGCGTGAGAGCTTTCATGTTGCATTGTGTCGCAAAGGCACAGCAGGGGGGCGCGAACCGCTTCTTCGACCATGAGCTCGCCTACATCGCGCTGCGCGATCGCGAGCCACGCTGGATCGAGGCGCTGTCGCAGCGCGACGTGCTGACCATTCCGGGCCATGCCGTGGCGCCGGACGCCGCACGCCCGGCTGTCGCCGGCGCCGTGTTTTCCGTGTGCGACGACGGGGGTTTACACATGCGGTACACGGCGCGTAAACGGCACGTCGTGTGGAAGGATCAGAGCGCCGTGCTCGAAGCCATCGCGTTTCTGCACGAGCTGCTCGATGACCCCAGCGGATTTGCGTTGCGCTATACGCTTCAACCGGGCGAGGGCGTTGTCTGCGCCAACGTGCTGCACAGCCGGGAGGCATACCATGACGACATGCCGCTGCGCCGGCGTACGCTGTTGCGCGCGCGCTACCGGGATTCACTGCCCGTCCATTGAGTCGCGAGGCTGCTTTTGACCACAGATTACTGGCAGGAGGACACGCGCTCGGCAGATGCGTATGTCGTGCCCGGTGACGTGGTCGACGTTGTCTACCGGATGCGCTGCAGCGAGCTGCCGGTCGATCACATCCACGCGCTGTGCACCGCGCTCCAGGCAGCCTTGCCCTGGTTGCAGAGCGAAGCCGGCGCCGGGGTCCATCCCCTTTACGGCGCCGAGTCCGGCAATGGCTGGCAGCGCCCGCAAGCGCCCGACGCGACGCTGCATCTGTCGCGGCGCACCCGCCTGCGGCTGAGACTGCCTGCGCAGAGGCTGACGGATGCGCAGGCGCTCGTAGGGTGCACGCTGCAAGTCGCCGAGCGCGGCCTGACGGTGGGTGATTCGAGCGTCAAGCAGTTGACCGACAGCGACACGCTCTTCGCCCGCTACGTGGCCTCGCAGCACGCCGGGGACGAGGCGCGCTTTCTGGCGGAAGCCGCCGCCCAGTTACGGGATATGGACGTGGCGGACACGCGCATGATGGCAGGGCGGTTGCACACTTTGCGGACTCCCGAAGGGCCGATCCATGCACGCACGCTGATGGTGGCCGGTCTTTCACCGGCGCAGTCGGTGCGCCTGCAACAGAAGGGACTCGGGTCGCGCCGTGCGTTCTGTTGCGGGGTGTTCGTGGCGCATCGCGGGATTGAACCCGTATACCCTGACCGGAGTATATGACCGCCCGCTGCGCAGCGTCTATCATCGTCGAACACCTTGTTTGGGGGCACCATGGCTGAGCGGACACTCGATACCAAGCGCGAGAAGATCAAGCAAATGCTGGCGATGCAGCGCAAGTTCATCGAGCTCGATCAGACGCGGGGTGTGGAAATGGGCGAGTATTTCGCACCGCGCGAAGGCGAGCCGCTGAAGGGTTACCGCGAGGCCTATACGGCCCTGGCGCTGGAGGTCATCGACGAGGCGCACGCGATCGTGGGATCCAAGCGCGGCTAGTGTGCTGTCCCGTAAATAACGTGCAATGCTGAGCGCGTGTCGCGGGTCAGGGCGAGACGTCGTCGTGACAGTAATAGCCTGTCGTATACAGATCAATCAGCTGGGCGCGCCGTCAAGGCCCATCTGCGGTGTTACGCGCTCAAACCCCAGCCGGGCTATGCTTTCTCACGCAAGCCTTGCAGCCGAACCTTGGCGGCACGCGGAATTACCCGTTTTTTACGGGACAGCACACTAAGCCTGTCAAGGCGTGCTGCTCAAGGTCACAGTTGCCGATCAGACGTTTCACGTGACCGTGCCCGAAGCGGTATTGCAGGACGCGGAGTCTTTCTTCAGCCGCATCGACCGGGACCTGGACCGGGGCTGGCAAATGAGCCGGTCATGGGTCGATTGTCCGGACGATCTCCAGCGTTGTCAGATCGTCGCTGACCGGCTGCTCACCGCGCTCGAGCAGGATAACCGGCAGTTGACCGGGCTGCTCGCGGCCTACATCCTCAAACGATGCCCGGGAACGGCCGAGGTGATCGTCGACGTACACGGCAACATCATGGACACTGAGTTACGCGCCGGCCCATAGCGCGGCTTTCCGGCGGCCGATCCGACTAGGGAAGCTCTGAACAAGTCATCCATGACTTGTCAGAGAAACGCAAAGCGAAAAGTGTGATTTTCGCTTGCGTTTCGAAATCAACAACTTGAAAAGTCGTCGATTTCGTCGGCACGTCCCTGTGCCGAAGGGAACCTCAGCTTTGCAGAGGTTCCCTAGGGCCTGTTGACGCTATGCGAATACCCATCGTTGGCTGCAGTTTGGTCATCCAAACAAGGCCTGCGCAATGCCGCATGGCCTCATTGGAGAGTCAACCCGCGGGGACGGGGCCGTTTTTCCCCATGGCGTCGTTGCGCTTCACTCATGTACGGGGAGCACACCGCACTCAGTGCGCCTTGCCCTGAGAAAAAAGCGTTAACAGGCCCTAGCCCGCGTGGCAGCGCGTCACAGGCGATGCGCGGTGACGAATTCGTCGCTGTCGCGTGGCAAGCCCTGCGAAATCATCTGCCTGGCCACTGCCAGCCAATGTTCCCGGCTGCGCGCCGCCAGCGCCTGCAGCGGCGCCAGCTGCTGTGTGCCACGCCAGGCCTCGTAGGCGTCGAGCAGACCGGGCTGGAGGGATCTGCGCAGCGGACCCAGCGTGCTCACATAGAAATTCAGCGCGGCCGGTTGGCGCTGCCCGAGCAGGTGGGGCAGGGTGTTGAGCGCGTCGGCGAGGTTGTCTCGCACCGCGCGGATGAGCATTTCGCCACCGCCGCCCAGGGCGTCTGCCAGCAGGGCTTGCCACGGCTCGCCGAGCAGCGCATTGGCCTGCACTTCGCCAAGCTCGTGCTGGACGAAAGTCTCCAGCTGATCATCCGACATGCGTGCGATGGCGGCATGCGCATCGTCCTCATACCCGTAAGCCCGCAAGGCACGCCGCATCGGCGTATCGCCCTGGTGCCAGTCGGCCTCCTGCGCTTTTTCCCAGAGCATCCGCGCGATCGCGTCGCGGCGAATGAAAACGGTGCTGCCCAGGCTCATGGCCGGCAGCGCGCTGGCGTCGCGGGCATGCTCGATGCCGGCGATCAGAATCCGGCAACCGGCGTGCTCGCGCACCGCTTCCAGCCTGGCCAGAAAGAAATGCGCGGCGCCGCGATTTCCGATCCCGGCGCTGTACACCAGACCGTCCTCGCGCAGCGCCTCATTGATGGCGCAGGTGTCGAACGGATCGAAACTGTGTCCGCCGATGCGGAGCCGCTCGTAGGCCTGATCCTCGATCGCTGCCCAGTGTGTTTCCTGCGCCTGGAGCCATCTGCCGAGCGATTTCGGGTCGAGCGCCGCATCGAAGCGCAGGCCGTTGTTCCAGCGGTAGTACTCGCGCATCTTCAGCAGGTACACGCACATGGTCGAATCGGCAGCATGGTTGGCGTTCGCGATGTCGCAGTTGCGTTTCACCGCGCTGGACAGATTGCCGAGGACCGTACTCACGGGCGTACGGCGGCGGTCGGGCGCTGTGCTAGCATGGCGCGGTCATGGCACGTATCCGCACGCGCTGGAACGACCGGCAAAGAACCAGATCGCCCGAGGAAGTGGCCTCCGCTCTGGGGGTGGTCATCTGGAAGCTCGCTGGCGAGGCGGTCGTTACCCTGGAGAACGAAGACTACGCGATCGACAGCTACGCGCAGCGCCTGGATGTGATCGCCGAGTTCTGTGCCTTCCAGCTGCACGTGGTCGATCGCACGCTGCACGCGCAGCGTTCCGAGGAGGAGCGGGGCCTGTTCGTCTCGGCGCTCGCCAAGCACCTGGCCGACACCATGCAGGACAATCGCACGGACGCTCAGGGCGAGGGCGACTACCGCGCCCCGTTCATCGCGCTGTTGAACGAGCGCTCGGCTTTCTACGCAAGCTGCAGCTTCTCGGCCGAGGAAGGACCGAGTTTCGTGATGCGGCGTAATTTCGGCAACCAGGTCGCGGCCGTGGTGGGCGAGCGGAATCGCCGCTGGGTCGCCGATTACGTCATGGACGTGCAGGCGCCGTCTGCGCTGGCGACGCTCAGGCGGGCGTTGCCTTCGCTGTTCGCCTGACGACAGCGGCTTCGAGCCGCCGCAGTCTCGCTGCCGGCGTTGCAGATCCAGCGGGGCGGGGATGCGCGCGCTCACGCGAACACGATCCAGGTCGTGGCGATGTATTTGACGCCGCGCTGCGGGGCGACGCCGCGGTGGCGGTGTGTCCAGAACGGTGGAAACAGCAACAGCTTGCCGCACTCCGGGCGGATACGCAGCGCCTGGTACTGGAACTCGGTTTCGCCGCCGGGGCCCGGGACGTCGTTCAGGTACCAGATGGCGACCAGCTGGCGCTGACTGAACGCGTGACTGCCGCCATCGATGTGCCAGGCGTAGTACTCACCGGGGCGGGTGCGTTGCAGCGCGTAGCCCATGTCCTTGAACGGGCCCTGAAAATACGGATAGGCCTGTCTGAACTCGAACAGCGCGTCGCGCAGCGAGTGAAACAACCGCCGGTCGACATCGCGCCAGTGCGGTTTACCGCTCACCGCCAGGTCGGTCGACTTCTTGGTCTCGCCACCCTGCCAGGCGCCCTGCCCGAGACGTCCGGCATACTGTTCGTCGCGCGCCGCTTCGAAGCGCTCAATCGTATCCGTGCAGAATCGGGCGTCGAGCGCGTTGCGTTTCTCGAACACGAAACTGTGCGCTGCGACCTCTGTGATGCTCTTCAGCGGCGCGTCCGGCGGATCGCCCTCGTTCGCATTCATGTTCGGGCGCACGGCAGCTCGATCACGCCGGCGCGTTACTTGGCGCACCAGTCGCCGAAGCTCTGATCGTCGTGCGCCGCACCGTGCTCGTAGCCTGCATCGTAGGCTTCCGAGAGGCGCTGCTCCTCGCGTTTCGGATGGCGCAGATAGCCGCCCTGCCAGCCGATGAGATAGTCCGGGTGAACGCCGGCCTGCTCCAGCTTGCGGGTGGTTTCGCGGTACTTCTGATCCATGGGTGAATCTCCGAATGGGTCGATTAAACGCCGGCCTCGAAACGGGCCAGCGCCAGACTGTCGTCCAGTGCGCGCCGGGCTGCGGCCGCGCCGGCGCTGAGGCTGGCGCAGTGCCCGGTGCCGAGCAGCGCGATCGCCGCCGCGTACACCAGGC
>JAHELT010000161.1 GCA_024644045.1 Chromatiales bacterium
GGCAGGGTAGAACGCCCGTAGTCGAGTTCGACCTTCATGAGCTCGCATTCTACCCGGTTCTGCGAAAGTGGTCGCCGGCTATGCGATCAGCCTACAATAGCGGATGCACTACCACCTGGATCCACTCGGCGGCATCGCCGGGGACATGTTTGCCGCCGCGATGCTGGACTGCCATCCCGGGTGGCAACCCGAGCTCGCCGACGCGATCCGTGATAGTCGTCTTTCACCAGCGTTGTTCGTCGAGGCGATCGCGCACAACGACGGCGTTCTCGCCGGCCACCGCTTCGCCGTGCACGAGCCTGAGTGGGAACATCAGGGCCACTCGCATCAACACCATCAATGGCGTGACATTCGGGCGCTGCTGCAGAACAGCGGGCTTGCTGCGGCCGTAAAGGAACGCGCGATTGCAATTTTCGAACGCCTTGCTGAGGCCGAGGCCGCAGTGCATGGCAATGCCGTTGATGAGGTCGCGTTTCACGAGGTCGGCGCTTGGGATTCGATCGCCGATATCGTCAGCGCGGCCTGGTTGGTTGAACGCAGCGCCGCATCCGGCTGGTCGTGTTCGCCGATCCCGCTCGGTCGTGGAAGGATCGATACTGCACACGGCAAGCTTCCCGTTCCGGCGCCCGCCACCACCGTGTTGCTGCAGGGCTATCCCGTGTTCGACGACGGAGTGCCCGGTGAAAGGGTTACACCAACCGGCGCCGCCATACTGCGCCACTTGGACCCGCAGTTCGGACCGCGTACCGATCCGACCGTGCTGCGCGGCCACGGCTACGGCTTCGGGACCAAGCAGTTCGCCGAATTCAGCAACGTGCTGCGGGTCAGCGTGTTCGACGCGCCGGCGGTAGCGGCGCACGAAACCGTGGTGGTGTGTCAGTTTGAAGTGGACGATCAGACTGCGGAGGATCTCGCTGTGGCGATTGAGCATCTGCGGGCCGCGGAAGGCGTGATCGATGTGATCCAATCGCCGGTTTACGGGAAAAAAGGCCGGCTTTGCACGCACCTTCAGGTGCTGGCTCGGGTATCCTCGGTGGATGCCGTGATCGATCGATGCCTGATCGAAACGACGACGCTCGGCGTGCGCTGGCACACGGTTCATCGCACCACGCTCGTGCGCGATGAGCAACCCCACGCGCTGGGGGAGGGCACAGTACGGGTGAAACGAGCGGTGCGCCCGGGCGGCACGCTCACGCGTAAAGCCGAAATGGCCGATCTGGCGAATAGCCAAGGCGGTCACCGCGCGCGCGAACGGCGCCGGCGCGAGGCCACCGACCGCGACGAACAAACCGAGACCGGTGACACGGAGAGTAGTAAATGAGCAATGAACTGCAACGCCTCGAGTCGGTGATCGACGGAATCGGTCCGCTGGCCGTGGCCGTCAGTGGCGGCGTGGACAGTATGACGCTCTCGGTCGTGGCGCACCGGGTACTCGCGCGCGACTCGCGGATGCTCCATGCCGTGTCGCCCGCGGTTCCCGAGGATGCAACCGCCCGCGTGAAAGATTACGGCCTGCGCCACGGATGGCGCCTGGACGTCATCGACGCGCGCGAGTTCGCGGACCCTGACTACATGGCCAATCCGCACGACCGCTGTTTCTACTGCAAGACGAACCTGTATGCCACGATGGCGGGCACCGTCGACTGCCAGCTGGTTTCGGGCACCAACCAGGATGATCTGGGTGACTACCGTCCCGGCTTGCGTGCGGCAAGTGAGCATGCGGTACGCCACCCCTACGTCGAAGCCGGTATCGACAAGGCGGCGGTCCGTGGCATCGCGCGCGAGCTGTCGCTGCATGACCTGGCGGAACTGCCAGCTTCACCCTGCCTGTCCAGTCGTGTTGAAACCGGTATCGCCATCGACCCCGCCACCTTGGCCGCCATCTACCGCGCCGAGAGACTGGTGCGGACCAAGCTCGCGCCCGACACGGTACGTTGCCGACTGCGCACCGATACGGTTGTGATCGAACTCGATAACGACAGTATGGCGAAGCTCGATGCGGATTTGGCAGAGACGCTTCGTCGCGGCGTTGCGACAATGATGTCCACGGCAGGTATAAGTCATCCCGTATCGTTTCAGGCCTACCGCATGGGCAGCGCTTTTCTGAGGCCGGCCGATGAGCGGTGACTGGGACGTAACGCCGGACAGTTCGCGCCGGGAGCGTCTGGGTTTCGACGAAACGGTGTTCTGCGCCAGTAAATCGGTGGACCAGATCGGTCGCATCGTGGCGGCGGCCCTGGAGACGCAGACATCGCTGCTTCTCACCCGACTCGCCGGGGATAAATTTTCCGAGCTGGCCGGCCGGATCGCCGCCGAGCTCGACTATGACGCTATTTCGCGCACGGCGATTCTCGGTAAAGTACCGGCGAGCAACGAAGCGCCGCGCGTGGCGATCGTCTCGGCGGGCAGCTCCGATGTGCCGGTGGCGCGCGAGGCAGTGCGCACGCTGAACTACTACGGTAGAGCGGTACACGAGATTTATGACGTAGGCGTTGCCGGCCTGTGGCGCTTACTCGATCGCCTCGACGAATTCAGAGAAGTGCCGGTCGTCATCACGGTCGCGGGGATGGAAGGAGCGCTGCCGAGCGTGGTAGCCGGTCTCGTGCCGGGCGTTGTGATTGCCGTGCCGGTAGGCTGCGGCTACGGCGTCGCCGCCAATGGCGTCACGGCATTGCACAGCGCCCTGGCGAGCTGCGCCCCGGGCCTGGTGGTGGTGAACGTGGACAACGGCTACGGCGCCGGTTGCGCGGCATTACGGATATTGAACGCGGCCGACCGCGGGTAGACTAAGCCTTTACGATGGGTTTATTGTGCCTGAGTAACGCCGGGCCGTTGCGGATAAACCCGGAGGATGTCTTGTGACAGGACCCACGCGCATAGCCACGCTGGCTGGCAGTACCTGACTGAAGAGGCCGCCCGTGCACAACACCCGTATCTTCAACACGCGCAGGCCACGTTTGTTACGCACCTACATTCCGCGCTCCGAAAACGTGTCCGTCATCGTGATCCTGTTCGCAATGCTCAGCCTGGTTGCTTGGATCGTTACCAGGCAGAACGATTTCGATCCCGCCGAGCGGGACCTGCCGATCGAGCTGCTGTACGAAAATACCGCGCCCGAGATCGAGATCTATACCCGGCCGCTCGAGCTCTGGGTCGAACCCGGACAGGCCGTTACCGCCGCCGCGCTCGATCTCGACCCGTTTCCGTCTGCAACGCTCGACGAGGACTGGCAGCCGGTCGGCCGCGTCAAGCATTTTCAGGCCGACAATCTATACCAGAAGATCAACGGCGAAGCGGAAAAATTCATCAAACAGGGCTTCGTCGAGCTGTCCTATGTGGTCCTGCGCTCGGCCGCCGACGGCAGCGAAATCGCCATTGAGCTGTTCGACCAGGGCGATCTTGGGGGCAGTCTCGGCATCTTCGCCGAGCATGCCGCGGGGCGTCCGGTGGCAGAGCGGCAAGGCGTCAGTTTCTTTACCACCAGCGCAGGCGTCATCGGCCGCAAGGACCGATTTTTCTTCCGTGCTGCGGGCGATCGCCAGAGTCGCGCCATCACGGACAAAGCCGCGCGCCTGGTCGAGGCATTCGCTGCCCTGGGCGGCCCGCCGGCAGCCGCGGCCGAAGCGGCGCAGGTTCCGGCCGGCTTTGCGCTGTTGCGCAACCGGCTCGGCATCGCCGAAGCGGATATTCAGTTTCAGGAAAGCAACGCGTTTCAATACGACTTTGCGTCGCGCTTCTGGTTCGGCAATGCGGGCCTCGACGACGCTGCGCGCGTTTTCGTCCACGTCGCGGACGACCCGCAGGCGGCCGCAGACCTGTTCGCCGCGCTCGTCGATGAGCAGGCCTACGAGTACGATCAACTGGAGAGCCAGGGGTCCTACACCCTGTTTCGCCATCGATTCCTGAATACATACTTCGCCGTCGCAAGCGACGGACGCTATGTCTACGGCGCGGAGCAGCTGATAGACAAGGACGCCGCCGACACGCTGATCGCGCGACTCAGTGAGAGCATCGACGATGACGAAACGTAAGTACCCGCACGCCGACTACCGCGGCGAACCGATTACTCGCCGCGAAGTCCTCAAACGCGGACTCGCGCTCGGCGCAGTCAGCGCTGCCGGTGTCTATCTCGCCTATGCACCGGAAGACAATCCGTTGTCGCTGCGCGACGAGACCGGGTTGCGCAGCATGCCGGTAGAGAAGCCGTTCCAGCTCCCCGATTTTCGGGTAACACCGGTAAGCGGCGCGGTGCAAGTCGGCATAGGCCGCGGCGGCACACCACGTGAGATGCTGTTGAAGGCGCTCGATGCGATCGGCGGGCTCACGCATTTCGTGCAGCCGGGCGATATCGTGTTGATCAAACCCAACGTCGCGTTCGATCGTTCCCCGAATCTGGGCGCGACCACCAATCCGGCAATTATCGACACGCTGGTTCGCGTTTTACTGGTCGATGCGCGCGCTGCCGAAGTAAGAGTGGCGGACAACCCGATCGAATCACCGGCCGATTGCTTTGCCAAGAGCGGTATCGGCGCGGCGGCGGAACAGGCCGGAGGACGCGTGTACCTTCCCGACACGAATGCGTTCGAGCCACTTTATACACCTGGCGCAAAGCTCATTGAGCAATGGGCGTTCTTCAAGCGCCCGTTTCGTAACGTGAACAAGGTCATCGGCATCGCACCCGCCAAGGATCACAATCTCTGTCACGCCTCGCTCGGCATCAAGAACTGGTACGGGCTGCTTGGCGGGCGGCGCAATCAGTTTCACCAGGATATTCATGAGATCGTGTCGGACCTCTCGATCATGATTCGTCCGACGCTGACGATTGTCGATGGGACGCGCGTGCTGATGGAGAACGGGCCGACGGGGGGAGATCCGTCCAACGTGCGCGACGGCAACACTATTCTCGCCGGTATCGATCCCGTCGCGATGGATGCCTGGGCGTACGAACATCTGCTGCAGCGTCCGGGGCGGTTGCCCGAGTACCTGTACATGGCCGAACAGAAAGGCAGCGGTAAAGTGAACTACCAGGGCCGTATCAAGGAAATCACATGAACCGGTTACGCACCTTGTTCACCGGAGGACCGAATCGCGCGCTGCGCCTGAGCCGCGTTCGCGTGCTCTCGCAGATCCTGTTCTTCGCCCTGTTCCTGCTCGCCGTGTGGGCCACGTGGACATCACGCCTGGGCGGCTATCCGGTGTCGGCACTGCTCGAGTTTGACCCGCTGGTCATGATATCGACCGTGCTGGCGACGGGCTATGTGTACAAGTTCCTCGGTTGGGGACTTGTCATAGTAGCAATCACCCTGCTGTTCGGCCGCGTTTTCTGTAACTGGATCTGTCCCTACGGAACCTTGCACCAGTTTGTCGGCTGGCTGTTCGACAATCGTCCGGCGCCGCAGCGTATCGAGCAGAACCGCTACCATCCCATGCAGTACACCAAATACTCGATACTCATCGTTTTTCTGCTGATGTCCGCGATGGGTGCGCTGCAGATCGGACTGCTCGATCCGATCGTCATGATGTATCGGGCGCTCGCGACGTTTTTTGCGCCGATCGCCGATTCGGCGGTCGGTCGCGTGGCCGGTGCGGTGGAAGGCGGTGGCGGCAGCGCGGCATTTCTCGATGCATTGAAGTTTGCGCCGGGCGTCGAAAACCGCATCTTCGTGGGCTCTTTCTGGATCGGGGTGATCTTCCTGTTCTTCGTGCTGATGAATCTGTGGAAGCCGCGTTTCTTCTGCCGTTTCATCTGCCCGCTGGGAGCGTTGCTCGGGGCGCTTGCGAGCAAAAGCGTATTTCGCATCAATCGCATCGTCGAAAAGTGTACCGACTGCAACCTTTGTCTGCAGCGGTGCGAGGGTGCTTCCGATCCGCAATCTCTGGTACGCCAGGCGGAGTGCTTCTCGTGTATGAACTGTATCGACGATTGCCCGGAGAACGCGCTCGAGTTCACCATGTTCCGCCAGGACAAGAAACAGGTCGTGCCCTTCCCCGACATGTCACGCCGTAAAGTCGTCTTCGCCGGCGTCCTGGGACTGGTTGCCGCACCGGCGTTGCGTAACAACGGCAAGGTCAACGACGAGAATTTTTCGGCCAAGATGATACGACCGCCCGGCTCGGTCGAAGAGGCGGAGTTTCTCGAGCGTTGTATCAAGTGCGATCAATGCATCAACGCCTGCCCTACCAACGTGTTGCAGCCCGCAACGCTCAAGGAAGGCGGCATCGAAGCGGTGTGGACGCCCGTCATGAACTTCCACATCGCACATTGTCAGCTCAAATGCAATCTGTGTTCTGAAGTCTGCCCGACCGGTGCCATTCGCAGAATCAGCGTCGCAGAAAAACTCGGTGAAGGCCCCTATGCCGAGCAGGGCCCCGTGCGCCTCGGCACCGCGTTCATCGATACGACGCGTTGCCTGCCCTGGGCAAATCAAGTGCCTTGCGTGGTGTGTGAAGAAGTCTGTCCGGTGGCACCGAAGGCGATTCAGACCCACGATGAAGAAACCAAGGACGTGTTCGGGCAGATGGTCGTGCTCAACAAGCCGTTCATCGTGCCGGATCTGTGCATAGGTTGCGGCATCTGCGAAGCCGAATGCCCGGTGCAGGATCAGCCGGCGGTCTACGTGACCGCGGTCGGTGAAAGCCGGTCCAGCAATCGTAAACTCCTGTTACGCTCGCGTACGCCCGCGCGACCCATTTGAGGACAACAGACATGGCCAGGAAATCCGATATCGATACTACCTCTGAGCCGCGTCAAGCGGGTCGTCGCAGCTTCCTGAGAAGCGCGGTTGCGTCTGCAGCGACTGCCAGCGTCGCTGCAATACCGTTATCGGCCGTGGCCGCCGGCAACGCGACAAGTCAACTCGCTCAGAAGAACGGTATCCCATCACGGGAGTTTGGTAATACCGGTATTCGCGTGCCGATCATGCAGCTCGGCACCTCGCAGCGTCTCGACCAGCGCTACGACAAAGTCATGCATCGCTGCTTCAAGGCGGGCGTCACCTGGTTCGACACCGCGCTTTCCTACGGCTGGGGGTCGTCGCACCGTGCGATCAGAAATTTCATTACACAGATCGATGGCCGGGAATCGCTCTGGCTCACGTCCAAATCCGGATCAGGCAGTGTGTCCGGCTTGCGCAAAGGCATCGATGAGGCATGCGAGGAGCTCGGGACCGATTACCTGGATCTCTACCTCATGCACGGTATCGACGATCTGCGCATGCTGAAGCCGCAATACCTGGCCCTGGGCGAAAAGCTCAAAGCGCAGGGAAAAACGAAGTTCTTCGGCTTCTCCTGTCATGACGGCAACGTCGTGGAACTGATGAACAAAGCGGCTGGAACGGGCGGCATCGATGCCATCCTGTTCCGCTACAATTTCCGCCGCTACGGCGATCTGGCGCTCAACCGCGCCATCGATGCCTGCCATCGCGCAGGTATCGGATTGCTGGCGATGAAGACCCAGGGCTCGGTTTCGCCTGATCTGGAAACGGTCGTCGACTTCCGCTCCAAGAACTTCACGCTGGGTCAGGCGAAGCTCAAATCGGTGTGGGCGGACGAGCGTATCGCTTCAATCGTATCGGAAATGGACAGCGTCAAATACGTGCGCGAAAACGTTGCCGCCGCCCGCGCCGAGAAATCGCTCAGTGCCGAGGAAAGTCACCAGCTCAACCAGCTGGCGGCCCTCACGGCCCACTACGCCTGCAACGGCTGTAATCATCTCTGTGAAAGCACGCTCGATCGTCGTGTGGCAATCGCCGAGCAGCTGCGCTACCTGATGTACTACGAGTGTTACGGTAAGACCGATCGCGCGCGAGAACTCTATCGCAACATTCCGGCAGCGGCACGCGAGTTTTCCGACGGGGAACTCGATCAGGCATGCCGCGTGTGTCCGCAAGGCATCGACATACCCTCGCGGCTGCGCAGGGCCCGCGAGGTTCTCGCGTAAGGGAACCAGTACAGCATCCGGGTGAACGACGACGGCGCATCTGCTTCCGTTGGAAGGGTGGCGATGCGCTGGACGTCGAGATTGTCGACTACCACTGAAGCTCAAGATGATAGCCAAGTTGTTGGAACCCATTCACCCGGGAGAGATTCTTCGCGAGGAGTTTCTCCAAGCGCATGGGAATCAGTATCAACCGTGTGACACGAGATATGGTACCCCCCGGGCGTATCAGTGAGATCGTCAACGGCAAGCGCGGGATCACGGCGGACACGGCGCTGCGATTCGCCCGCCCGTTCGGCGCCTCGCCCGATGTGTGGCTCGGACTTCAGGCGGAATACGACCTGCGCGTGGCTAAACGGACCATCGGGAAGGAAATCGAACAGCGCATACGCCCCTTTGCTGCATAAGACTCTGTGCGACGTTAACAACACGAATCCGCTCTTTTATCAGCCAGGGGAGGCAGCGAATCTCTGTTAAGGCGAAGAACGCGTCAGCCAAGATCTCGATGCGGGTGATCTTCACGAAGGCGTACGCGCAATGGCGGACCCAGATCAGCCGAGCCGACTGTAGGGAACTGCGTGCCGCTGCCCCCGCATCGAGCCTCGTTGTAAGCACGAGAAGTGATAGATACACACGACCGACGTTACCGGTACGTGCCACCGGGCGACCGGTGCACGTACCAGCGACGCCAATCATTCATCTACCAATGCCCGCAATACTCGCTAGACAATGTTACGCGGTGCCCACGAGAAGCTTCTGTATTCCTTCTTGTACTGCGACTCGCCTATTTTCTTCACGCGAGCTACACCCATCTTGTAGTTGTAGTTGCCGCTGATCTGATCGACGACGCGTGCCGCCAGTGAATTCGACGGTTGACGCATGTCGAGCATGTTGGCGAACAGCATGCCTTTCTTCACCACGGGACTGACGATGGCGACGGCCGTCACCGCGGCTTTGGAAAGCTCGATGTGGCCGTTCTTCATCAGCTCCGTAAACTGGAAGTCGCTGCCGCCGACGCCGTGGATGGTGTGTACGTGAGCCGCAACGCGATCGGAGTACATCATGACGTGATCGCCTGACTCGATGCCGCGTGCCTTGGCATCCTCGGGGTGTATTTCTACCCAGTTCTCCGGCCAGCGCTGCGTGCAGTAGGGTCGGCGTTCGACGTCGTCGTAGCCGGACTGCCAGATCTCGTTGATGCGTCCAGAGGAAAACCACAGTTCGTTGTCCTTCGGATGCAGCCATTCCCAGAAATCCGAATACAGGCTCCAGGGGTGTTTCTGGATATTGACTCTGCCCGTCTGGCTCTTGAAGTGTGTGAGCCACTTCTGTGTCACGTTGGCGCCCTGCGGACCGTGCGTCAGACCCATCTTCGCCTGCTGCTCCTTCGACAGCGTCGTGTCGTGCATACGTTTGGTGCCGTGCAACTCGCCCGTCTCGTAGTTGTAGAAAGTCGGCCCCTGGATGCCGTCGGTGCCGAACTCGGCGAGCTTCTGGTGCAGCGTCTTTCCTTCGCGATGCGCAGCCACCTTGATCATGTGGTACGCCTTGCGGTTGCCGCGGCTGAAGCGTGAGGATTCCTCACAGACTTCGTTGGAATCCTTCCAGTCGAAGCCGTCGAATCCCATGCGCTTGGCCAGCTGGGCGATGATCCACCAGTCGGGCTTCGAATCCCCCGGCGCATCGTAGAACTTCTGAAAGATCCTCAGGCGCCGTTCACCGTTGGCACGCACGAAGTCCTCTTCGCCCCAGGTCGCTGCGGGGAAAATGATGTCGGCGAATTTCGAGCCGATCGGATCGCGCAAGTAGATATCCTGGTTGAACACCACGGTTCCGCCGGAATCCGCGCGTGCGTTCAGCGTGTCGATGATCTCCTGTTTGTCATAGCTGCGGACCTGGTGCGGATTCGCCAGCACCAGCTCGTGGAACTTCTTCTGCAGCCCCTGGGATCCGCACATGGACTGGATCCAGGTGGTGCCGATGCAATGGGCAATGCGCGTGTTACCGGAGACCAGCCAGCGGTCTGTGTCCAGTGAACGCTTACGCCGGCCGGGGACCTTCTCTGGCGATTTCGCACGCGGATACCGCCCCCCGGAGGTGCCGCCGCGCTGATGCCCGCCGAACCGTCCGACTACCTGACCCGGCCGCCCGCCCGCGCCGCAGATCGTGGCCAGCGACGAGATGGCGTTGGTGCTGCCGGTATTGTTCGACCAGTAGAGCCCCTTCTCGATACCGAAGGATGCCTTGGGGCGTTTGCCGCCACTCGGCTTCGCCAGCATCTCGGCCGCTTCAAAAATCTGCGCTTCGGGAATACCGGCGAGTTTGGCCGCATTGGCAGGCTTGTACTCGTCCTGCGAGAGCAACCATTTCTTGTAGTCTTCGTAACCGTTGGTCTGGAACTTGCCCCAGGTCGTGCGCCATTGCCATGGCGTGTTGCGGGTGCCCTGACCGAAGCCGGAGCTCGACCCCCATTTGTTATTGACCCAGTTCTCGATCCACTCCTTGTCTTCCCAGCCTTTCTCTGCAATCACGCGCGCGATGGCGCCCAGTACCAGGGTATCCGTACCCGGATTGAGCTGGATGTGCAGCCCGCCGAGCTTCTTGGCATAGGCGATGCCGGCGGTCTCGCGCGGATTGAGAAAGATCGTCTTCATACCGCGTTCGATCGCCGGCTTGATGAACTGCGTGTAAATGATGGTTTTGGTTTCGTACGGGTCGGTGCCGCACATCATCAGCACGTCCGCGGCACCCCAGTCGTCGTAACTCGGCCCGAAGTTGTCGAAGCCGGCGTCGCGGAACCCCGGGGTCGACGTGACGTCCGACGGCGTATCGTGGAACGTGAAAGCCGCAGTGTTGATGTGGCGCTTCGCGAATTTCGATATCGCGTAGGTGTTCTCGACGTAGTAATAGCTGTAGGTCTTCACCGAGTACGCGTTGGAGCCGTGTTTCGCTATCACGTGCTTGGACACTTCAGCGGCGATATCCAGCGCGAACTCCCACGGAACCGGCTGTAGCGTGCCGTAGATGCGCAACAGCGGCGAAGTCAGCCGATCGCGTGTGGGGGTTTTCGGGTTGTAGCATTTCTGCGCTATCAGCCCACCGCGCATGCTGGAGTCACCGTTCGTGTTGACGAACTTGGTGTCTTTGTCGGGTGTTATGACGACGTTATGCGGACGTCCGTTGTGCATCACGACGTTATGCTGCGCCGGTGCAACCCAGTCCTGCAGTACGCCGGAGGGGAAGTTGATGCCGAAGGCGTTCTCTGATGCCTTGCGACCGCCGTCAGGGGAGCCCACCGGCCAGCGATAGACCTTGTAGCCGCAGGCTACGATGCAGTAATCGCAGCACGTCGTCAGCACATCGGCTTGCTTCGGCGGAAGCGGTGCTGCGTCTTCCGGAAGGTAATAGTTCGTTGACATCGTGCGCCTCCTAGGATTCAAGCAGATTCTTGTCGCGGCCGAATATCAGCCCCAACATGCCCACCGC
>JAHELT010000162.1 GCA_024644045.1 Chromatiales bacterium
GCGTGGAGGAGGCGACGTCGCGAGCGCGTCACTCAGTAATTCTTGCGCAGATCCATGCCCGTGTAGAGGGACGCCACCTGCTCCGCGTAGCCGTTGAAGGGCAGCGTGGCGCGCTTGCGGAACTCCCCGATGCGCCGTCCGCTTGGCTAGCGCATCGGTGGTCGTCGCAATGGCGCAGGACTTGCTCGTTTTTTGCGCTTGTCGTGCAAGGGATCGGTAGTGCTGCCCTTCCGCGCCTGCACCTTCGCAGGCGGCAAATGGAATCCGCTATGAACAGAGCCGAGCGTCGCAAGCATCGCAAGCTCGCGAGAAAGGTCACCCAGCGGGAGCGCCCGCAAAGCGCTGCCGCTTTGAACGATCGTGGTGTGCAACGCTACAAAGCGCACGATCTGCGGGAGGCGGCGGCCTGCTTCAAGCAGGCGATCCAGTCAGACCCATCGAATGCACTGGCATACACCAACCTGGGGCTTGTTCACTGGGAGCTGACCAGCCGTGACGAGGCGATCCGCTGCTACCGGACCGCCGTAGCGCTCGATTCCGGGCTGGTCACTGCCCGTGTCAACCTGGGGAGCGCGCTAGTCAGGCTGGGTGCCGTCGCGGAGGCCATGGAACAGTTCCGCGTGGCCCTGGAGCGCGAACCCGAGAACCTGACTGCGCGAACCTGCCTGGCAGACGCGTGTGACAAGCTGAGCAGGCTGGACGAAGCCTATCGACATTGTCGCATCGCCCTCGCGTCAAATCCGGAACATGTCGGTGCAAAAGTCATCCTGGCGACTGTGTACCGCCGGCAGGGCCGCGTGGACGATGCTATCCACCTGCTCGCCGGTGCTACGCCACCCGAGGATGACGCGGTGCTGGGCTACAGTGTTCAATTCGAGCTCGGTAAGCTCTACGACGCCAGAGGCGAGTACCCCCGGGCGTTCCACCACTTCGCCGAAGGGAATCGAATACTCGAACTGGTGCAGCGTTCCCGAGGCGCATGCGCGCAGGATTTTCTGCAAAAAGTCCAACGTCATCGCGAAGTCTACAGCGCCGAGTGGGTGGCATCCTGGAGCGATGCAACGCCGACCAGGGCGACACGGACTCCAGTCTTCCTGGTGGGCTTTCCGCGCTCCGGAACCACACTCCTCGATCAGATACTCGACAGCCATCCAGCGATTTGCGTGCTGGAGGAGAAACCCATCCTCGACTGGTTGCAGGCAATTCTGGACGAGTTGCCTCAGCACTATCCAGAAATGCTCGCTTCGTTGCGTGACGACGATGTTGACGAGCTCAGGCGGCTCTACTTCCACCGACTCAGAGAGTACGGTGAACCCGATTCGGCAGCGCTGCTCATCGACAAGCTGCCGATGAACATCATCCATGCCGGATTGATCGTCAGGATGTTTCCTGAAGCGAAGTTCATCCTGGCCTTGCGCCATCCCTGCGACGTCTGCCTGAGCTGCTTCATGCAGCCGTTCGAAGCGAACCACGCGATGGCGAACTTCTGCAGCCTCGGCGATGCGGTGCGGTTGTACGACAGCGTCATGGGCCTGTGGCGGCAGTACGTGGATTTACTGCCGATCGACCACTACACGATCAAGTACGAGTCTCTGGTCGCAGATTTCGATCAGGAGGTCGGGCGACTGCTGAGTTTTCTCGGCGCGGAGTGGGACGACGCAGTCAAGGATTTCAGTGAACACGCAAGATCCCGCCCGGGCAGAGTTTCGACCCCGAGTTACAGCCAGGTGACAGAACCCATCCATGCGCGCGCGGTCAATCGCTGGTCGCGCTACCGAACGCAGCTCTCGCCCCACCTGTCACGGTTGGCATCTCATATACGGCACCTGGGATACAACCTGGATTAGAACCCGCCGCCGAACACACTCCACCATTTCGTTCAACGCAGCCACAATCTGGCCAGCGTTCTTGCAGGCTCACGATTACCGTTGCCACCTTAGAACGTTGATGAAGTGGCAGCAGGCGCTCGGGTCAAGCTGAGGTAAGTGATCCTGATAGTTTTGTCAGCGCGAGATACGTGCAGGCGCAGACCCTGTACGGGAATGGCGCATTGCTCGAACGCTGCCGCGGACAGGCAAAAGATAACCGGCCTGGTTGCCGGCCGCCAACGCTGAGCGTCAAAGCCGGAACATGTCGGTGCAAAGTCATCCTGGCGACTGTGTAGCGCCGGCAGGACCGCGTGGACGAGACCATCGACTCGCCGGTGCTACGCCAAGCTTGGCAAGTACGTTTCTCTAGGCGCACACCGGAATGAACGTGAACGAAGGGGAGTTCGTCGCCGTAATCGACGACATCCTTGCCGGCATGAAGAAGCACGGCGTCGGCGACCGCGAGCGAGCCGAGATGCTCTCCATTGCCTACGGCATCAAGGACGAGATCGTTCATCGGTAAGACCTCCCGGCCTGGCCGGTCATTAGCTCGCCGCCCGTCCGTAGCGAAGCTACCCGGGCGGCGAGCCCTGTGAGCGACGGGCATCCGCATTTCGGCAGCGGGCGCGCGCATCTACCTTGCTCCGACGCAGGGAATTTCCGGGGGGGCACTAGGATTACGCCGGGCTGTCCTGCCCGGCGCCCTCCGGGCCAACGCCGGGGACGGCGTTGTTCAAATTCGTTCCCGACGAATTTAGTCGAACCGCGGTTCTCATCCCTTGCGTGCCCCAGCAACGCGAAAGCCCCCTCACGGGGGCTTTCTTCAATGGCTGGGGCACTAGGATTCGAACCTAGATTGACGGAGTCAGAGTCCGTTGTCCTGCCGTTAGACGATGCCCCAAGGAATGATCCGGAGCTTACCGCTAAGCGGCTAACGTTTCGAGTACTGGGTCGCGCGCCGGGCTTTGCGCAGGCCTACCTTCTTGCGCTCGACCTCGCGGGCGTCGCGGGTCAGGAATCCCGCTTTACGCAGGGTCACACGGTAGCCTTCGTCATACTTCAGCAGAGCGCGTGCGATGCCGTGGCGAATCGCCCCGGCCTGGCCGCTGCCGCCGCCCCCGGACACCGTGACGGTGACGTCGAGCTTGTCGGCCATCTCGGCCCGCTCCAGCGGTTGACGCACGATCATGCGGGCCGTCTGGCGCCCGAAGTACTGGTCCAGCGGCTTGCTGTTCACGACGATGTTGCCGGTGCCCCGGCGCATGAACACCCGGGCGGTCGACGTCTTGCGCCGACCGGTGCCGTAGTTGACTTCTACTTGTGCCATCCAGATATGTCCATCACCAGTGTTAAAGGTCGAGCGGCTGCGGCTGCTGCGCCGCGTGGCGGTGCTGCGCGCCGGGGTAGACCTTGAGCTTGCGGAACATCGCCCGGCCAAGCGGATTTCTCGGCAGCATACCCTTGACCGCGTGTTGAATCACCCGCTCGGGCGCCTTTTCGAGCTGGTCTTCCAGGCTGATCGACTTCAAGTTGCCGATGAAGCCGGTGAATCGGTGGTAATACTTGTCCTTCAGCTTACGCCCCGTGACGCGCACCTTGGCGGCGTTGATCACCACCACGTAGTCGCCGGTGTCGACGTGCGGCGTGTACTCTGGCTTGTGCTTGCCGCGCAGCCGGTGCGCGATCTGGGAGGCCAGCCGACCCAGCGTCTTGTCGGTGGCATCGACCACGTACCAGTCCCGCTGGACCTCGGCCGGTTTGGCGCTGAAGGTTTTCATGCGTTGGCTCCAACAAACGGGTGGCCGGCAGTGGCGGCGTCGAAAAACCCGGAAGTTTAGTTAATGGAGGGCCGGCAAACAAGGGTTTTTGGCAAGTAAGAGCGTAAACTGCGACGAACCGCAAAATAACTTGCATCGATTCCGGAACGCTGATAAAAAAAGGCGCGGTAAGTGGGGACCGCGCCTAACCACCAAAGGAGGATGGAGGAGGAAATCGGTTCAGCAGTCTAGATATGAACGCATAACAACACTGATATCTAGAACGCCGTTTTCAATGTCTGCGACTGAACTCCCGAATAACTGATAACAACAACTCAGCTTGTCGATCTTAGAACAAGAACAAAAATAACAGGGGCCTAACGTGCCCCTTCTTTTTGCCTGTTCACAAATCCCGCCGTTGGGGTCGGCAAGTACTGATGCAACCGTTGTGCCAACATTGTGGTCTGATCCCCGGATTTCAAGCGAACGCCCGTTTCCCATGCCCCGCACGCCCGCACTGAGCATTGCCGACCGTTGCATCCTGGCGCTGGATTCCGCGCTGGCTACCGTGGTCGGGGGCGGCGCCAGAACCGGCCGCGACTACCCTGCCGAGTCCGCGAATGGAGCGTTGTCCGAGGGTGAGCGCCGCCACAGCGCCGGTCTCATGCGCGTCAACCACGCCGGCGAAATTGCCGCCCAGGCGCTGTACAACGGGCAGGCCCTGACCGCGCGAGACGCCGCGCTGCGCAGCCACCTGTACCGCGCCGCAGACGAGGAAAACGACCATCTGGCGTGGTGTGAGCGCCGTTTGAGCGAGTTGCACAGCCGCCCGAGCCGGCTCGCGCCGGTGTGGTATTGCGGCTCGCTCGGCATCGGCGCGCTGGCCGGCGCGATTGGCGACCGCTGGAGTCTGGGTTTCATCGCCGAGACCGAGAATCAGGTCGTGGCGCACCTGGACGGCCACTTCGCGGCGCTTCCCGAGAGCGACACGCGAAGCCGCGAGATCGTGCATCGGATGCGCGAGGACGAAGCCCGGCACGCACGCGAGGCACTCAGCGCAGGGGGGCAGAAGCTGCCTTTCCCGGTGCAGAAACTCATGCAGCTGACCGCCAAGATAATGACGTCTACGGCCTATTATGTGTGATTCGTCAACAACCAGGCGCACAATGCGTCAAAAGACTGACAACTTTCGTCGTTTTGTGACGTTAGAACGCGTCCAGCCTTGTCGGATTTCATTGAAAATCCGGCCGTTACCGAAACCTCTTTCGACGCGGTCGAGATTCAGTCGGCGGCTTCGATCCGGTAATCGTGGGTGATTTCTGCGGTGCCCGCCAGCATCCGGGTCACCGAGCAGTACTTGTCCGCGGACAGGCTCACGGCCCGGGCGACCGACTTCTCCGAGAGCTGGCGGCCGCTCACCACGTACCGGGCGTGAATCCGCGTAAACACCTTCGGCACGCTGTCGGCCCGCTCGGCGGACAGCTCGACCACGCAGTCGGTCACCTGCTGGCGTGCCTTCTTGAGAATCGAGACCACGTCCACGGCGGTGCAGCCACCCATGCCCATGAGCACCAGCTCCATGGGACGCGGCCCCAGGTTGCGGCCACCCGCCGCCGGCGAGCTGTCGATGATCAGGGCGTGGCCACTTTCCGATTCGGCGACGAACGACATGGGCTGCAACCAGCGTACCGTGGCTTTCATTGTTTAGTCCGCGTTGTTGGGTAATACTGCGCGATTCGCTTTTGACAATACGCTGCATCGAAAACAGAATACCCGCGTATGCGCTCCCGAATCAGTGTGCCAATCAAGGAAAGCGAGTGGTTACCGCGCTTTCTGCGCCACAGCCATCGCCGCACCTACCCGCCCAAGGCGACGATCATACATGAAGGTGACAAGCCCGAGAGCCTGTACTACATCATCCAGGGATCGGTCAGCGTGGTCATCGAGGACAAGGAAGGCCGCGAGATCGTGCTGGCCTACCTGAACCCCGGCGATTTCTTCGGCGAGTTCGGGCTGTTCGACGAGGACATTCAGCGCAGCGCCTGGGTGGTCGCCCGCACCGAGTGCGAGCTGTCCGAAATCAACTACGACCAGTTTCGCGCGATGGCCGAATCGGCGCCGGAGATCCTGTTCGCGCTGGCCTCGCAGCTGGCCGCGCGCCTGCGCAAGACCAACGCCAAGGTGCGCGACCTGGCATTCCTCGACGTGACCGGCCGGGTGGCCCATACCCTGCTCGAGCTCGCGCACGAGCCGGACGCCATCACCCACCCGGACGGCATGCAGATCAAGATCACCCGCCAGGAGATCGCCAAGATCGTCGGCTGCTCGCGGGAAATGGTCGGGCGTGTGCTGAAAGAGCTGGAGGAACAGGGCCTGATCACCGCGCACGGCAAGACCATCGTGGTGTTCGGAACGCGCTAGCGCTCCTCAGGCGTCGAAGAACAGGGCGCGCAGCGCGGCACCCGGATCCGGCGCCCGCATGAACGCCTCTCCCACCAGAAACGCGTGCACGCCGTTGTCGCGCATCAGCTGCACGTCCGCCCGCTCGAGAATCCCGCTTTCGGTCACCAGCGTCACGCTGTCCGGCACCGCGTCCAGCATATCGAGCGTCGTCTGCAGGCGAGTTTCGAACGTGCGCAGATTTCGATTGTTGATACCGATCAAGTCGGCGCCGATGGCGAGGGCGCGCTCCAGCTCCCCGGCGTCGTGCACTTCGACCAGCGCGTCCATGTCCAGGTGCAGTGCCAGTCCGTGCAGCTCGCGCAGCGTCGCATCGCCGAGCGCCGCTACGATCAACAGAATGCAGTCGGCGCCGATGGCGCGCGCCTCGTAGACCTGGTAGGGGTCGATGCAGAAATCCTTGCGTATCGCCGGCAGCGCGCACGCCCCGCGCGCCTGCGTCAGATGCGCGTCATCGCCCTGGAAGAAGTCGCGGTCGGTGAGCACCGACAGGCAGGCCGCGCCGGCTTCGGCGTAGCTCGCCGCAATGGCCGCGGGCTCGAACGCCTCCCGCAGCAGCCCCTTGCTCGGGGAGGCCCGCTTGATCTCCGCGATCACCGCAGGCTGGCGCTGCGCGAGCCGCGAGCGCAGCGCCGCGGTGAAGCCACGCGGCACCTCGTTCGTTTCGAGGCGCGCACACAGCTCGCGTAGACCGAGGCGCAGGGCGCGCTCGCTCACCTCCTCGCTCTTGCGCCGCAGGATACGTTTCAGGATGTCAGGCGTGCCTGCCCCTGAACCGCCGCCGGCGTTCACTCGCTTTCGGCCGCTGAGAAGGCCGCGGTGAAGTCCACGAGTTCCTGCAGCTTATCGCGCGCCGCACCGCTGGCGATCGAGAAGTAGGCTTTCTCCACACCCTGCGCGTGACTGTCCGCCACGCCGGCAACGTAAAGCGCGGCGCCCGCGTTCAGTGCCACGATATCGCGGGCCGGGGTCGCCTTGTTATCGAGCACCTCGCGAATCACGCGCAGGCTCTCCCCGGGCCCGCGCACCGAAACGGCGTCGCGGCTCGCGCGCTGCACGCCGAAATCCTCGGGCTGGATCTGATAGGTCTGGTACGCGCCGTCGCGCAGCTCCGCGACGAGCGTGGGCGCCGAGATGCTGATCTCGTCCATGTTGTCCTCGGAATGCACCACCATAACGTGACGGCTGCCGAGGCGGCGCAGTGCCTCGGCGATCGGCTCGACCCAGTGGCGCGCGAACACACCGAGCAGCTGATTGGGCGTCGATGCGGGATTGGTCATAGGTCCGAGCACGTTGAAGATCGTGCGCACCCCCATCTCGCGGCGCGGGCCGATCGCGTACTTCATGGCGCTGTGATGCGCCGGGGCGAACATGAAGCCCATGCCCACGCGGTCGATGCACTGCGCTACCTGTGCGGGCGAGAGCTGCAAGTTCACGCCCGCCGCCTCGAGCAGGTCGGCGCTGCCGGACTGGCTGGACACCGAGCGATTGCCGTGCTTGGCTACCCGGGCACCGGCCGCGGCGGCGACGAACGCGCTGGCGGTGGATACATTGAAGCTGCCGCTGGAATCGCCGCCGGTGCCGACGATATCCACCAGATGGGTGTCATCGACCGTGACGTGCGAGGCCAGCTCGCGCATCACGCGCGCCGCGGCGGCAACCTCGGAGGCGGTCTCGCCTTTCATGCGCAGGCCGATGAGAAAACCGCCGATCTGCGCCGGCGTGGCCTCGCCGGTCATGATCTGGCGCATCACCTCGGTCATCTCGGCATCGCTCAGATCCTGCGCTTCGGTGACCGCCCGGATCGCCTCCTGGATATTCATCGCCTAGCTGCCTTTCGCATCGGTTGAACCTCGATCCGGAATCGTCCCGCGCAGGCGCAGGAAGTTAGCCAGCAGCTGCTTGCCGGCCGGCGTGCAGATGGATTCCGGATGAAACTGCACGCCGAACTGCGGCAAGACCTTGTGCTGCAGGCCCATGATCTCCTCGCGCGCGCCGCCGGCATCCAGCGTCCAGGCCGTGACCTGCAGGCAGTCCGGCACGCTGTCGGGCGCCAGCGCCAGCGAATGATAGCGCGTCGCCACGAACGGCTGGGCGAGCCCGGCGAAGACCCCCTGCGCCTCGTGATGAACCGGCGACGTCTTGCCGTGCATGATCGCGTTCGCGTGGCGGATGACGCCGCCGTGCGCCCGGGCGATGCACTGATGCCCGAGGCACACGCCGAGGATCGGCAGCTCGCCGCCCAGCTCGCGGATCACGGCGAGCGAGATGCCGGCGTCATCGGGCGTCCCGGGTCCCGGCGATACAACGATCCGCTCCGGGCGCAGCGCACGGATCGCAGCAATGTCGATCTGATCGTTGCGCGCCACCTCGACCTGCTCACCCAGCTCGCCCAGGTACTGCACCAGGTTGTAGGTAAACGAATCGTAGTTGTCGATCATCAGCAGCATGGGACCTTCCGTTCAGCTCTCGCCCAGGCGCCTTTCCAGACGCCTCAGGGCGTCCTGCGTGCTGCGCAGCTCGCGCAGGATCTCCTCGCGGCTGGGCGGCATGCGCAGGCTTTGCAGACGCTCCGCCTTCGCCTCCTCCAGGTTGTTCAGCACCACGGCGATGAACAGGTTGATCACCACGAACGTGCCGACCACGACAAAGCTCACGAAGTACGCCCAGGCGTACGAGGACAGCTCCATTGCCTTGTACATCACGTCGGTCCAGTCCTCCAGCGTCACGATACGAAACAGCGTCAGCAGCGAGATACCGAGGTTGCGCCAGTGCTCCGGGTCGTGCCCGTGGAACAGATGGTAACCGGCGATCGCATAGATATAGAAGATGACGCCCATCAGCATGATCACGTGGATCATGCTCGGAATCGAGCGTACCAGGGTCGCGACGATCAGGCGCAGCTCCGGAATGGTCGAGATCAGGCGCAGCACCCGCAACAGGCGCGCGAGACGCGCGATCATCGCGAACTGGCCGGTCGCCGGAAGCAGCGAGAAGACCACCACCGAGAAGTCGAACAGGTTCCACCCGTTGCCGAAATAGTCGCGCCAGCGCGGCGCCACGGCGTAGATCTTGAGCGCCGCCTCGGCGATGAACACCGCCAGCACCAGTTGGTTTACCCACTCGAGCCAGGCGCCGTACCCCTGCATCAGAGCCGGCGAGGTCTCCAGACCGAGCACCACGCCATTGCCGACAATCAGCGTGATGATGAAGCGCTCGAAAGCGTCGGATTCGACCAGTCGGCGTACGCGTGCCTGCATCGGCGATGCCTCGCTAATGTAAACCAGCGCTGTGCATGGCGCGTTGCAGCATGCTCAATGCAATCCGGATTCGGCCATGGCCACCGCGCGGAAGATCGCGCGCGCCTTGCTCATCGTCTCGTCCCACTCGCGCTGTGGGTCGGAGTCGTACACGATCCCTGCGCCGACCTGGATGTGCAGCTTACGGTCTTTTATCACCGCGGTGCGGATGGCGATCGCGGTGTCCATGTCGCCGGACCAGGAGATGTAACCCACGGCACCCGAGTAGACGCCGCGCTTGACCGGCTCCAGCTCGTCGATGATCTCCATGGCGCGGATCTTCGGTGCGCCGCTGACGGTACCGGCCGGAAACGCGGCGCGCAACACGTCGATGGCGTCCAGCCCCTCGCGCAGCCGGCCCTCGACGTTGGAAACGATGTGCATCACGTGGGAGTAACGCTCAATCACCATCTGCTCGGTGACCTGCACGCTGCCGATGCGGCTCACGCGCCCGGCGTCGTTGCGTCCCAGATCGATCAGCATCAGGTGCTCGGCGAGCTCCTTGGGATCGGCCAGCAGCTCGGCCTCCAGCGCCTCGTCCTCGGCCGCGTCGGCGCCGCGCGGGCGGGTGCCGGCGATCGGGCGCACCGTCACTATGCCTTCCTGCAGGCGCACCAGGATTTCCGGCGAAGAGCCGACGATGTGGAAATCGTCCAGGTCGAGGAAATACATGTACGGCGATGGGTTGAGGCAGCGCAGCGCCCGGTACAGGTCCAGCGGACGGGTCGTGAACGGGATGGACAGACGTTGCGACAGCACCACCTGCATGACGTCGCCGTTGATGATGTACTGCCGGGCCCGCGCGACCGCATCTTTGTAGCGGGCCTCGGTGAAGCCGGAGACGAAATCCGTCTCGGCCACCTCGCGCGGCACCCGCACCACCGGATACGGCGCCGCGGCCCGCAGCTGCACCTGCAGCATGTCCAGGTCGTGGATGCCGGCCTGATAGGCCTCGCCGTCGGCGGCGACGTGGACGATCAGGAACAGCTTGCCGAGCAGGTTGTCGAACACGACCAGCCGGTCGGAGAGCATGAGCAGGATGTCGGGCGAGCCCAGCGCGTCGGCCTTGTCCGCACCCCGGGCCAGCCGCTGCTCGATGTAGCCGATCGTTTCGTAACCGAAGTAGCCGACCAGGCCCCCGTTCATCCGCGGCAACGCCTCGACCGCCGGCACGCGGAACTGGCGCTGATAGGCGGCGATCCAGTCCAGCGGATCGGCACAGGTATGCTGCTCGATAGAGCGGCCGTTCTCCGAGACTTCGACACGCGTGCCGCTGACGCGGATCACGGTGCGTGCCGGCAGGCCGATGATCGAATAGCGGCCCCACTTCTCGCCGCCCTGCACCGACTCCAGTAGGTACGAGTAAGGCCGGTCGGCGAGCTTCAGGTACGTGCTGAGCGGGGTGTCGAGATCGGCCAGCACCTCGCGATACAGAGGAATCCGGTTGTAGCCCTGCTCGACGAAACTAGCAAATTGTTCGGGGGTCATTGCGAATGGCTTCCAGAAAACAGTGACACGGCGGGCCGGGCGGACTCAACCGCGTCGCCATCGCCGCGCCTTTCGGGGTCGTCTCTGGAATGTCATTCGCTCAGCAGCACTAACAGTTGATCATCGGGAAGGGCGCAGATCATACCGCATCCTGATTGCGGCGCAAGGCGGCGCGCGGAGCGGTCCTGATCAGGCGATGCCGAGCAGCCCGGCGACTTCGCGCAGATCGTCCACGACGGCGTCCGGACCGGCCGCGTGGATGTCCTCGCCCAGGTTGTAGCCGTAGCTGACGCACACGACGCGCACAGCCGCCGCGCGCGCAGCACGCACGTCATTACGCGAGTCGCCCACCAGCAACGCCTCGGCTGGCGCCACGGCCATGCGCTCGCAGACGCTGAGCAGGATCTCCGGATCGGGCTTTTTGCGGGTCACCTGGTCCCCGCTCAGGACACAGTCGAAGCTCGCCAGCAGCCCCAGCTGCCGCAGCAGCGGCTCGGTAAAGGCCTGCGACTTGTTG
>JAHELT010000277.1 GCA_024644045.1 Chromatiales bacterium
GCCGAAGGAGGTCATGAGATTCAGCTTGGCGTCGTGCGCCCAGGCGGGGTTGGTGTTCACCTCCATGAGCTTGATGACGCCGTCTGCGTCCGTGCGGAAGTCGAAGCGGGCGTAGTCGCGGCACTGCAGCCGCTCGAACAGCAGCTCGCACCAGGCGCCCATGCGCGCGAGGTCGTCGCCCGGCAGCGTCTCGGCCCTGCGATATTGGATGTCTGTCCAGTAGGGAGAGTCCGGGTGTGCCTTCGACTCGTAGCCGAGCAGCCGGGGCAGCGAGGGGTCGAGCGCGCTGTAGTCCACCTCGAGCGGTGGCAGCGTCACGAAGCCGTCGCCTGCGTTGCCGATCATTCCGACACCGTACTCGTTGCCGCTCAGGAACTCCTGCACCAACAGCGCACGCCCGGGCAGCTCGCGCCGTACCCACTCGACGTACTCGCGCGCGCCGCGCACGTCACGCACGACCGCGTCCTTGGTGATGCCTAGACTCCCGTCCGCGCAGGCCGGCTTGATCAGGGCGGGCAGCGGCAGTGATTCGGCGGGCAGCGGCTGCTCGGGACCGACGTACAGCTGCGCGGGCACCGGCACACCGTGCTCGCTTGCCACCGCGCGCACGATCGCCTTGTCGTAGACCAGCACGATACCGGCCGCGCCGGCGCCGGTGCACGGGATACCGAGCAGATCGCAGAGCGCCGGGACGTGAAGCTCGAGCAGCGCGTCGTTGTTGAAGCCCGTGTCACACAGGTTGAGCACCAGATCCGGCGGATCGTCGCGGAGCCGATCGATAAGCGTGGGGTGCTCGTCATGGAGCTGGAAGCGGTAGCGGCGGAGCGCAGAGAGCGAGCGCTTGAGGACCTCCACGTTCTGGAGGTCCTCCTCGTTGAACTGATCGTTGCGTTTATAATCGTCCGGCTGCCGCGGATCTCCGAGCAGCACCAGCACGTCCCGCAGGCTGCCTTCGTCGTTCATGGGCGTCGTGTCTGAGGGGTCAGAGTCTGACGGCTCCCCGAAACAGCCGGAGCGGATTCCAGGGACTGCCGTCTCAGTCCTACGAATCTGCAAGGCGTCTCGCTTGCGGACGCGCCCGGGAAGACGCTGTGCATTGGGGTGAATTGTTGCACAACTGATTGTCGTTGTCTGGATTCGGTACACGCTGGGCGCCCTTGCCCGAACAAGTGCTCTGCTTTCGACCGCGTCGACAATCGAACTTTCGTGGCAGTCCGATCTGCGCTTCGCGCTGCAATGCCCCGAGGGCCGGGTCGGTGACGCGTTCGCGGCGGCAACCGAGACGGCGGGATCATAGCGAGTGTCATCGAGCTCACAGTCGGTCAACGATCTCATCGGCACGCCGATAACCGGCCATATCGTCGCCGAGCCGGGTTTGCTGTAGAGTCAGCTCGTGTTGAGTGCCAACTTTCACGAGACGCCTTACTGGTGGGAAGCGGCTCCAATCGGGGAGCCGCTGCAGCGCGACTTGCCGAAACGCTGCGACGCGGCAGTCGTCGGCGCGGGCTACGCCGGGCTGTCGGCAGCCCTGACGCTGGCTCGCGCGGGCCGCGATGTCCACGTGCTGGAGAAGGATACCCCCGGCCAGGGTGCGTCGACCCGCAACGGAGGCATCGCATCCGGCAACCTCCGTGTCAGCTTTGGCAGGATGACGGAGCTGTTCGGGCGCGAACGCGCCAAGGCCTTCTACGGCGAGGGTAAGGCGGCGCGGGAAGATCTGGCGCGCTTTATCCGGGACGAAGGAATCGCATGCGATTTCTCGCTTGTCGGGCGGTTTACCGGGGCTGTGAGAGCCCACCATTACGAGGGACTCGCCCGCGAGTGCGAACTGCTCGAGCGCGAGCTCGGCATCGAGGCCTACGTCGTTCCCCGCGCCGAGCAGCACGGCGAGATCGGTACTGACATCTACCGGGGCGGCGCGGTGCGCCCCGACATCGGCGGACTGCATCCGGCCCTGTTTCACCGCGGGTTGCTCGAGCGCACGGAAGCCTCCGGGGCGATCGTTCACGGTAGAACTCCGGTGACGGGGCTGCGGCCTGACGCCGACGGATTCGAGATCGAAACGCCCCGTGGAAGGGTTGCTGCTGGTGACGTTATCATCGCCACTAACGGCTATACGGGGCGGCACGCGCTGCCGTGGCTGGCGCGACGTGTGGTACCCGTGGCGAGCCAGATCATCGTCACCGAACCGCTCGACGCGGACGTGATGAACCGGCTGAATCCGAAGCGGCGCATGTTTGGCGAAACGCGTCATCTCTATCACTACTTCCGTCCGTCGCCGGACGGAACCCGCATCCTGTTCGGCGGCCGGCGCGGTGCGCAAAGCGGCGACCCGAACAAGAAAATGGGGCACCTCTACCGCTATCTGTTGAGAGTATTTCCCGAGCTCGAGGGTGTTGCCATCAGCCACTGCTGGTGGGGCTACGTGGCGATGACCGGTGACCAGCTGCCGAAAGTGGCGGTGCACGACGGCGTGCACTACGCAACGGGATTTTGCGGGTCCGGTGTTGTGTGGGCGCGCTGGCTGGGACGCAAGGCGGCGCTTCGCATTCTCGGCGACGCGGATTCAGAGACCGCCTTCGACGACGTCCCGTTCCGCGCCGTTCCGCTCTACGACGGGCGTCCCTGGTTTTTGCCCGCCGCCATCGCGTGGCAAGGTTTCAAGGACCATGTGGGTTGGTACTGACCACGCCACCCGCCGCCGGGCAATCAACGCGCACCCTGGCGCTGGCAAGGCACGACTTGGAAGCAAACGTCGCGGACAAACATTCTGCTGTGCGGTAGATATACAAGCGCGCCATTCCCGACGTCATATCCGGGGCTCACACCGTGCCGTTCTAATCCGCTGACAACGGAACACAC